>CAYVDO010000157.1:7469-16372 GCA_964450125.1 uncultured bacterium | reverse complement strand
CTCACGATGTAGGGCTTGCCCTCGCAGGTACCTCGCACGAGGACGTTCTGCAGTGAGACCTGGTCCGTCCCGCCGTTGGGATAGAGGGCGGTCCCTTCGGCGGCAGAGTTCTCCGCGATCGTGCTGTTCGAGAAAACGCCCTTCACGTGGGCGGCCAAGAATAGGCCACCCCCACGGGATGGGGTCCCGCCGAGCACGGGCACGGCGGCGTTCTGGCTCACGGTCGAGTCGATCAGCGTCAGTCTCGCCTTTCCGGCCAGGTTCGCAGACACGTGGAGCCCGCCGCCCGAGCCGCCCGCGGCGTTGTCGTGGACGGCGCTCCGGTGCAGCTCGACCTCCAAGCGACTTCCTGTCGCGCTTGCATCGGCGAAGATGCCACCGCCCGGGCAGGCGACTTGTTGGTTCGCGTGAAGGTTGTGGGAAACGGTCGAGTCGCGAAGCGTCAAGGTGGATGGCCCCGCGGCCATGAAGGAGATGCCGCCGCCGGAGGCCACGGAACCGGCCCCGCAGAACGAATTCATCGTGACGCTGCTGCGCTCGAGCGTCAGCGTGCCGCCATCCTCGACGCGAATTCCCCCTCCGCCGCCCCCCGTCACCCCGCCGCGGATCTCCAGATCCGCGAGCCGCACCTCGACGCCCCCGTGCAGGTGGAGCACTCGGTCGTCGATGCCGCTCTTTCCGCCACCATCGACCGTTCTGCGCGCGCCCGCGGAACTGCTTCGGAGCGTGACGTCGTCGGTGACGTCCAGGTCACCCGCGAAACCGTCGTCGTCGGATCCCTTCCGCGCGAGGACGTACTTCTCGTCCGGAAGAACGATCGTTTGATGACCGGGCCAGGCGTTCGCGAGGAGCACCGCTTCTCGAAGGGAGCAATCGATGTTCGGCACGCACTCATCGGGTTCTGGATCATCACCCGAAGTCACCACGATCTCGCTCGAAAGGGCCGGCGCAGGGATCCGCCAGATCTTGCCGGCCCCATTCTCGGCCACGAACAGGTCGCCGGCATGACGGGTGCCAGCCGGCGCGATGGCGATGCCGAAGGCGTGGCCGAAACCGATGGCCAGCTCCCGCGGTTGCTGGGAGAGCGATCGATTCGGAGCCACGTGGATCACACGAGTCGATCCGTTGTGGGCGATGGCGAGCGCAAAGAGCGCGCCGCCGAAGCGTCCGACCGTATCCAGTGCCACTCCCCCGAGCCCGCCTCCGGGGAGCGTGGCGAGCAGCTTGAAATCGCCGTCGGGGCCGCGGCGCACCAGCCAGCCGCGACCGTCCGAGCGGGGACCAGCCACGTCGAACTCCGAGAGCGAGGCGAATACCGTTCCTGTGGCGGAGACAGCCAGCCCCTGCACGCAGATCGTCCCAGGGAGCGGCTTCGGATCGAGCAGTTCCGGAACGAGCTCCACGACCCATTCCGGATCGGCACCTCGTCGCGCGAGCCGGCTGATGGTGCCCGGGCGCGGGGTGGTGCGACCGCAATTCGGGATCCACAGGCGCCCCGCAGCGTCGAAGACGATCTGCTGCGGATTGTCGAGGAGCGGATCGGGCTTCGTAGGCCCCGCCGCCGTCCGCTGGGCGAGCGTGCTCGAGACACCCGCGGGGCTGATTTCCGTCAACGCGCTCGTGTTGGTCGCCGAGATGCCCCCGACCACGACCGTTCCCGGGGCGAGGAAACCGCCGACGACTGACGCCACGGCCACGCCGTCGGGGTCGCGAAAGGCTGAGCCCGGCGTCGCCGGCAGGGTCTCTTGTGTCAAGCCGTCGGCCGAGACACGGAGGATTCCGGAGGACGCCGAATGATCGAAGGGAGCGTCATGGCCGACGTAGAGATTGCCCCCGGAGTCGAAAGCGAGATGCGCCGGATAGTGCTTACAAGGCTCCGTCGGACACAGATCGGAAAAGAGCACAGGCTCACCGACGCGTGGAACCACGGTGGTGGGGCTGGCCGCAGCGACTACGCCGACGAAGGGCAAGGCGACAACGGCCAAGCCGAGCAGCGCCCACGCCAGGCGGATCAGCCATTGGACGAAACGGTTCATGAGCTGTTGCAGGCGTCGCTAGTACTCGCCGGCCGGCGCAAGCGAATCCATGCCCCGCATTTGTCGCATGCACGCCGCGCGCGACGCAAGCACGGGTCTAGGTTTTCACGATGACGGGACCACCTGACGGCCGAGGTACGCCGCGTCATGGGGCCACTCTGCGAGGGGTGCTGCTTGGTGCCGGCAATGATCCAACATCCGTGGCCCGACGAACGGTTTCGTCGCCATTGCTCGAGGCAAGAGCCCAGTGCGGTAATGACGCTCGCTGGGATCTGTGCGGGGGCCGGGTGAAACCGGTATTCCTACCGCGACAGTCACTCGCTTCGCTCGTGCGGCGCCACCGGCGCCGGGGAAGGATCGACGGCGTGCGTGGCGAGCGTGCGACCTCTCGCTGGCGAGACACACGTGGGGCGTCCCAAGCCCGCCGCATTCGGTGGAGCTACACGGGGGCGTCGCGAGTGGAGGCGTCGAGGGCATGGCCGATCGCGTCGGCGAGCGTCCACGCGCGTCCTTCGTCGAAGCAGCTCGCTGTTGCGTCGGGGCCGAGCTGCTCACGCAAGCTGCCCAGCAGCTCGTCGAAGAGCTGCTGCTCGGGGGGCGAGAGTGTCGAGTGGATCGCGGCGCGCAGCCCGACGGCGGCGCCCGCGAGTCCCATGGCGTTGGGTGCGTCGCCGATCCGCATCTCGGCGCTGGCGAGGCTCTCCAAGACGTACGCGAGGCCATCCTTGTCACCCTCGTCGCGCACGAAGAGCAAGGCGCCGTGGAACTCGCGCGGCGCGCGTTCGAGCTCGCCGTGCCGTGTGGCAAGTGTCCCCAACAGATTGCTCGAATAGGCGACGATGCGGCGCGCGTCGACGGTCCGGGCGACCTCGATGCTCTCACCGAGACACCGTTGCGCGCGCTCGAGCTGACCGCGGCGCAGCAGCGCTTCGCCCAGGTTGTGCAGGATCACGCCGACGTTGGGCAGGTCCTCGATCCGGCGCGAGATCACGAGCGCTTCCTCCAGGAGGTCGCAGGCCTCGTCGTACGCTCCCCGGAAGCGCGCGCGAAACCCGAGCCCGTTGATGGCGCGGACCAGGCCCCGCGGATCGTCGGCCTTGCGCATGCGCTCGATGCACTCGCGCTTGAGCTCGGTGGCGCGGTCGTAGTCGCCCATGCGCTCGGAGACGTGGCCGAGTGCCTGGAGGGTGGTCGCGAGGGCGCGCTCGTCGTCGCCTTCGCGGCGTAGCACGAGGCTCTCGTCGAGCAGCTCGCGGGCGCGCTCGAAGTCGCCTTGCTCCTCGGCGAGGATGCCGGCCCAGTGCAGCGCCTCGCCGCGCAGGCTCCCGTCCAGGTCGGCGGCGCGGGCGAGCGCGGCCTCGAGCGCGCGACGGCCCTCGGTCCAATGGGTGCGCAGATACCAGAACGGACCGAGCGCCGCGCACAAGCGCAGCGCCGGTTCGGCATCGGTGGGTCGCTTGAGGCTCCAATGCAGCGCGCGGTTGTGGGCTCAGCAGCATGGCATCCCCGTCGTCACCGTCGAGGCCGAGTGGGACAAGTACGGCCGCGCCGCGGGTCCGATGAGGAACCGCCGAATGCTTCGAGATCACGCACCCGACGGCGTGGTCGTGGTTTGGGACGGACGCACCCGCGGCTCGGCGTCGATGATTCGGGAGGCGAAGAGCGCGAGGGTCCCGGTATTCGAGTTCCGGACCGAAGGTGGCAAGGATTCGCCAGCGGGTGCCCGGGGCTCGAAGACCTGGAAGGAGTCCGTCGTGGAGATCAGCGTTGATGTGGGGGATGACCCGATCGAGGCCGCCGAACGCGCAGGCGAGCTCATAGCCGGTCACGTGCGAAGTCTCCTTGCGATCATGGGGGGCTCGAACGCAGCCCGCGTGACTGCGATGGCGGCCGTGCTCGAGGCCACCGACCGCGTGGTGTCCGTGCTCGAGGACGCTGCGAGCCCAGGCCGCTCGGGTCGGGCGCACGTGCTCGCCCTCGTCGAGACCCTCGTTCGATCTCTCGATCGCCTCGCGCCGGCTGCGGCTCGCGGCTGGTTGACGACGACCCGTACGTTCGGAAAGCCGCGGCGCAGGCGACCCGCGTCTTTACGAGGCTACTGGCGATTGCAGCGTCCGCGCGGAGAGCCGCAGCGCGGCACCCTGAGCCAACGGTCCGAGGCGCGCTGGCTACGCGATGACGGGGTCACTCGCCTGCGAAACAAAGCCAATTGGGTCAGCGCGCTGCAGGCACAGGGTCCGGATCGGAGGCAACCTGCGTCGCCGCTGACGCAGACCCCGCCGTGAACCCACGTAGCTCCTGGAGCCGAGCCAGCCGGTCCAGTGTGCGATCTAGGTCCCTGCTCAGGGTCGTTTCGTATCGTGCGAGAAGCCCCAGGTAGTCGGTCTCCGCGACGGCGCGCATGAAGCCGGCAGCGAGAGCGACCTCGGGTCGACGCTTCTCGGCTCTGGCAATCGCAAGCTCGCGCGTCGCGTCTTCGCGTTCGGTCGAATCGACGGGGGAAAAGGTCAGGGCGGGCTTGGTCACTGTTTTGGCGAAGCGGTCGGACAGTAGCTTGCGGATGGAGGCGTCCTGGCCCAGGCGGGGGCGCAGTGCTGCCTCGGCCCTGCTCTCAAGCACGCCGGCCGTGAACGACGTCAGAATTCCGGCCTCGATGATCGTGAGCCGCTGTAGCCGCCAGACGATCGACACGACGCGGTCGACCAATGCCTGCTCGAGCCCGCCGCTCGGCCGGAGGCTCGCCTGGATTCCATCGCGCAGTTCGTGGAAGGCACCAAGATCTTCACCGGACAGCACCGGCTGACGTGCGAGCAGGCCATGGCGAACCGCGTTTCTTGCGACAGTCGCTTTGCCGGCCGGGCTGACCGGTCCGGTGCTGCGCAGGGAGTTCGCCCGGTTCGCGATGAACTGGGCCTCAGACATGGTCGAGCCCCCTACCGGCTGCTGAGTACAGTCCCGAGTTGGGATCGCCCGCGTTGTTGAACCGTGCCAGCAGCCGATTCGCGAGGTCACGGATCTCACTCTGCTCGCAACGCTCCCAGATCGTGAGCACGCCGTGCACGTTGGTGTCGGAATCGCGCCAGAGGGTCACAGGGTAGGTTTCGAGGGCTTGGAGCGCCGTGAGCGCGACGCGGGACGACGGGCGCGGCTGACCTAGCTCGGCCTCGAGGGCGCCCACCAGGGACGTGAGACCGTCGACCGTGCGGTCGAGCGCCATTCCTTGGACGCCGACCACGCGCAGGTCGCCCACGTCGTCGCACGAAAGGGCGAGGTACGCCTCGCGCGCCCACTCGTCGGTGTCGCCGCGGTCGACGAGGGCGCGTCCTGCCGCGAGTCGGTTCGGCCAGGGGTACCGCTTCGGCTGGTCGATCATGTCGCGCAGCGTTTTCGTAGGGCAGTCCCAGAGCGGATTGAAGCGCGGCTCGAGTGGCGCGAGGCTGCCCGGATCGCGTAGCAGGTAGGCGGTGGGTACCCAGGCTGCGCCGACGCCGTCCAGCGGTTCGATGCGGCACATGTCGCCCACGGCCTCCACGACGTACATCTTCACCAGGACCTCGTCGCCCACTTTCGGCGCGGCGTCGATCGATCGGCTCAATGGATCCTTGGTCTGCATGGCTGTTCTCCTTCTATGTTCCGTGGGCTCAGACCACGGGGGAGTGGGTTGGCTGCAGGCGTGCTGAGTCGGCCTACCGTCCCAGTCCGGGCCGCTCTAGAAGCTGCGTGGCCGTGCTGGGCAGCGCGTTGGAGCGGCTGGAGGGCGGACGGTGCGTGGGACACTACCTGTGACGGAAAAGTCCACTGGCCGCTCCAGGAGAGGGCGGCCGACTGTGGGTGAAATTGTGGGGAGTGAGCCCCCGAACCACCGGTCGCCGAGGGGCGCCGATGGTCAGGGGCGGGAATGTGAGATTGCCGGAAACGCGGGGGATTCCGGCCAAGTCCTGGTGAGCCCGGCGGGAGTCGAACCCGCGACCATCGGATTAAAAGTCCGATGCTCTACCAGCTGAGCTACGGGCCCGTTGCTGCAAGATACTGAAATTATATGTTTTTTTGATTCGGGGCAACAGGGGCTGATGCGACTGTGATGAAATTGTGATAGCGGCCTCGCCCGACGAGCGCAGCAAGCTCGACCTCATCGACTGTGTTGTACCTCTCGAAAGCGACCATTGTCTTGTGCCCAGTCGCCTTCTTGATCCGGAAGTAATCGTGCCCGTCAAGGCGCCACCGGTTGATCGCCGTGTGGCGGAGGTCGTGAAAGCGCACGTTGTACAGACCTGCAACGTGCCGCGTCCGGGCAAACGCCGAGGAGATCGCGCCATGTCGCAGAGGCTTCCCGTTACACAGGAACACGGGGCCGCCCTGTATCGGACGGGGGATCGCCCTCAGGGCTTCGATCACTTCGGCGTGGAGTGGGACCGACCGCGGCGATCGCGTTTTCGTCTGGTCGGCGCGCAACCGCGCGAAGCCGGCCCGCAGGTCAAGCTGGTCCCAGGTCAAAGTTGCGATCTCGCCGGCTCGCATGGCGGTCCAGTTTGCGACAATCACGACCGGCTTCAACCAGTCAGGGGCGGCCGCGAGCAGACTCTCGAGCTCGCCCGGGGACACAATGCGGTCACGGACGTTGTGCTCCGGGAGCATCGTTACGCCCCTTGCCGGATGCTCCGCAATCAGGCCATCGCGTCGGGCGAGGCTGAGAAGCTTTTTGAGGCAGGCGATCTCACGGTTGATTGTTGCCGGAGTCGGTGGCCCGCCGCTCCGTGTGCGCTCGCGTAGACGCGCCTGCTGGTAGGCCTCCAGGCGCGCCGCGCGGAGCTGTCCGAGATCGATCCCGCCGAGGTGCTGAGTCAGGTGAGCGAGGCTGGCTGCGTCTCGGGCCCAGCTTGCCTTCTTCGCCTTCGCCCACGTGAGGTACTCCTCCGCGTAGTCGCGGAGCTTGAGCTGCTTCGGCCTCCGTGAGAACTCACCAAGGAGGATCTCGGCTCGTCGGTGCTCGAGGCGCTGTTCAGCGAGCCTTCGATTTGCGCCGGCGGGCTCGCGGTGCTGTACACCGTCGGCGGTGTACGAGATCCACCATTGAGCTCCTCTTCGATAGACGCCCACGTGGCTCCGTCATCGCGCCGAGTTGGCTCACGGGGTGCGGCCCGCGACGCATCTGCTTGCGTGATTCGCCGATGATCGAATCGCGGACGTCAGATCGCCAATCTGTGCCGATTTCGTCTCCCGGACGCTCGCGACAGTACCGGCGACTGGCGGCGTGGCCACCGGAATCGTCCTAGGGTTGAATACGTGCGCGCGCGACCGATTTCTCGCGTAGCGCACGATCTCATCCCGTTCGTCGCGCTTCGCCGACGCTGACTCCAGGAGCGCCCGCGATCCATCTATCGATCGCGTCGCGGTCGAACACGATGCGTCCACCCGGCAGCTTCCGATAAGGGATGCGGCCATCTGCGATCAGGTGGTAGATCGCCTTTGTCGTTCGATCTAGGTACGTCGCACACGTTCTCACCGACATGTATCGCGATGGTGCGAGTCGATTCGGTGGCTTCGTCTCCGTTGCGGCCCCGTCCATGGTCCTCTCACTTTTGCCCCCAGGCCTAGAGTTGCCAGCCCCTGGCCCGCCGGCTCTCGCCGGGCGAGCCGTAAGCACGACTGATACGCCGACTCGCGAAGCGAGCCCGGTGGAGTCGCGCCGTAAACGCCGCGGTATCGGTGTCGCTGGCGTGCACTGAGCGTGCCCAACGCAGTGTTCCCGGATCACCGGATTCGCTGGCCAATCGCATGCGGATGAGGCTCTTTCCGTCTCGTGAGACGCGCCCAAAATCTCAGGTGATACGGATTGGGGTGAAGCGTTCGAGACACGCCGGCCGTGGTGGGTGGCGGATTCCCGAGCGGGTGCGTCCAGACATCGAGTGTCGCCACGTTCAGCGAGGGGTGCGATCATGCAGGGGCGCGAAGCCGCTCGGACCGCCCCGAACGTCCGCTCACGCCCGAAACCCCGAATCCACACGCGAAGGCCGTAGCGGCGGATGCGGACGGGAGCGGCCATGCCGGAAGTCCCGTAGGACGTCCGGTAGGAAGCGTCGCCATGCCCGTCGCCACCCGCGCGGCGGTGCTGGCGCTCATCGATCAACTCGAAGGTGCCGCCACCGATCCGGCTCGCGTTTGCCATCTGGCGCAGTCGCTTCGGCGTCGCTTGTCGCAACTTCGGTAACGGGTTTCTGTACGCCGGCGAGTCTGTGAGTAGCCGCGCGGCCGACGACTCGCGAAGCTCACGCGGTCATGAGCGGCGCCTCCGGGTCGGGCGGTGGTCCCTCGCGGGAGACGCTCCTCGCGTCGATCACCGCGGCCGAAACACAGATCGGCGAGCTCGAGCGGGATCTCGTCGCGGCGCGCGAGCGCCTCACCGAGCTGCGCACCCAGCTTGCTCGACTCGGGCCTGAGCCCGCGGTGCGCGTCGTCGTGGCGTCTCCGCTAGCCGCCGCGGTGCCGCGAACGCCGCACGAGAAAGTGCGGCTCTTCCGCGAGCTCTTTCGTGGCCGTGCGGACGTCTTCCCCACGCGATTCGTGAGCCCGAAGACCGGCAAGACCGGCTACGCGCCGGCGTGTGGAAACAAGTTCGTGCGGGGCGTGTGCGAGCTGCCTCGCATCAAGTGCAGCGAGTGCCCGAATCCCGCATTCACCGCCGTCACGGACGAGCAGGTGCGCCGTCACCTGCGGGGCGAGCACGTGATGGGCGTCTACCCGCTCCTCACCGACGACACGTGCTGGTTCCTGGCGGTGGATTTTGACGAGGGGGCGTGGGCCGAGGACGTCGGGGCCTTCGCCGACACCGCGCGGTACCTCTACGGCCAGCTCGCGCCGTGGGCGAAG
>CAYVDO010000157.1:0-7459 GCA_964450125.1 uncultured bacterium | reverse complement strand
CTCGCGCTATTCGGTCGACGATCGCTGGCACATCCCCCACTTCGAGAAGATGCTCTACGACAACGCCCTGCTCGCGCGCGCCTACCTGCATGCGTTCCTGATCACCGGCGAGAAGGACTTCGCCGACACCGCGCGGCGGGTAGGTCTGCACCCAGCGATCGAGCGCTCCCGCTCCGGGAACGGTGCGCACGTCTGGTTCTTCTTCGCGGCCCCGGTTTTGGCGAGCAGCGCCCGGAAGATGGGCTCGTACCTGATCACCGAGACGATGAACCGTCGCCACCAGCTCTCCATGCGCTCGTACGATCGGCTCTTCCCCAGCCAGGACACGCTGCCCCGCGGCGGTTTCGGGAACGGCCTGCGGCTCGGGGCATCACACCGCACCGCGTCGCCGCCGAGCTCGTGCACGAGCCTGACGGGAGCTTGGCTCCGAACCTTCGGGTGGAAGTGAACCCGTCGCCGGCGTTTCAGGGCCCGAGGGGCCCGGCCCCGCGGCATCGCGGGCCACCTTCTCCTGATCCTCGCGCTGCCACTTGAGGAAGAGTTCAGCGTAGGCGGTGATGTTGGCGATCATCTGCCGCGCTTCTCGCGCGTGATCTCGCGGGCGTAACGTGGACTCCAGAACTTGATCGTGTAGTCGATCAACTCGTCCGACGACATGTACTCGTCTGTATTCACGCGATGACTCCCAAGGCACGAGCCGAAAGAATCTGGCACAGCTCGGCCCAGCTCTTGGCGACGTGTGGGACCGCATGGCGTGTGGCCGCACCATCCCACGTGATCCTTGTGTACTCGTGGGAGTAGATCAGGCACCGCCCACGGAGCGCGAGGCCGATCTGCACGTGACGGCTTATGCCCGGATCCGGGGATTGGGAGACGACATGTTCGACGGCTTGAGCCAGCGACGAAGCCTGCAGGCAACCCCCAGCCATCACCGCTTGGAGAAACCCCGGATCGCGCACCGCGATGCCCACGGCGGTCATGTATTCGTCGCGGCCGGAACCGGAGCCAATCGCGTGGCAGCTTCTCGGCGGGACCGGTTCAGGAACGAAGTCGGGACTGCGGAGAGTGAACACATCAGCGCGTGCGAAGTCCGCCCCCCTCACGTTCTCGGATGGGTGTGCCGAGGCGACCACAAGAGCTAGGCCGAGCTCCTGGAGTTCCGGGGGAGCCATCGTGAATGTGTCGCGCGCCGCCACCCGAACCTTGGTCCCGACAATGTCGGGCAGTGCCCAGGCATATCCTCGGGGGATCTGCGAGAGGGTGGTCCGAAGCGCCGTGATTGCGCGAAAGCCAAGTTCAACCGAACCGGCGAAGCCGGCGATCACGAAGGGACCAATCTCGTGCAGCTTCTGAAGGCAGTCGACCGACGAGCCATCCGAGAAGCTCACGCGCACATCGGATACGACGATCGCGTGACCGAACACCTCCGGGACGGCTACGACCCACGTCACGAGTTATCGCCCGAGCACCGCGGCGAGTGGATGAAACCTCAAATGCAGGTGCGCGGCGAACATGCGGCACAGCTCGATCGAGGCATGATGAGCGTGGATCGCGTCGGAGAGGGGCACGCGCTCCTCGCCATAGCGAACGCTTGCGGTGCACTGAACAGCGGCGAGCAGGGAGCGATCCGGGTCTGCGATGCCGCGGTCCTTGATGATGGTCGCGAGCCCCATCAGGTCGTGTGTCCGTTTCGATTTCAGTCCCGTCGCGTGAAGCATTGCCTTCATCAGCTTCTCGACGGCCTGCAAAGACGCCCAGCGCGCCATGCCGTACCCCGGCTCTCCGGACATCAAGTGCATTACCGCCGCCGCGAGATCCTCGCGGGCCTTTGGAACGAGAGATGGGTCGGAGATCCCGAGAAGATCCGACCTGGTTCGATAGGCGATCGGGAAGAACCGCAGAAGGTCCTGCCGCTCTTCCTCGGCGAGGACTGCCGCAACGGAAGCGGGGAGGTCTTCGACGCAGCTCAATACGTTCAGGATGACCGGGTCGGGATTGGTCCATCGTTTGGGCGGCTCCGCAAACGCCTTCAAGTCGGGCACGCAAACCAAGTGCACGTCGCCGACGATGTACGGCAGGCGGACTTTCCACGGATCACCGCGGAGCAACCATACGAAGGCGCCTGGGCTCAGGTCGGTCTTGAGCCGGTCGCCATAACGGACGCGAAACCACGCGAGGACATTCGCCGGCAAGGTCTCGGCGGTGTGGACGCCAGTCGTACTCGGCCAGGCGGCGCTTCGGCTCGGCCCGCAGCCGCTCGTACTCCGTCAGGTAGTTAAATACCCGCGAGATCCGCTCACGGGCTTCGGCGGCTCGGTCACTCGTATCCGTGACTGGCATGGCTTCTCGGATGGTAGGAGGGCCCCCACCTTCGTATCAAGCACGCCAAGGAGTGGCGGCGCGGTGTCACTCCAGGGCAGGCGGAGTTGGGGGGGCAAGCCGAGCGCGGTCACCAGGAACGCGCTGATGGCGTGAGCTCAGGCGCGAGGGAGGCGCGATGGAGTGGGATCGCCACGAGAAGGTGAAGGTCACCGCGAGCCTGTACAGGATCCGTCGCCGTACACACAGCGCCGGTGACCGAGCCTCCGGCTAGTCCGGCGCTAAGTAACCGGGAGCTCGGTGGCCGAGCCCGCCGGAGACCCGGTGCAAATTGGTGCATAAAAGAGGGGCTGGGCGCGCCACGTCACAGCCTCGTAGAGAGTCAGATGTGCAGCAGGTTGGGGACGCAGCCCTCGAGGACCGCTGCGGGCGAACCATCCCTTGCCTCATTGGTTGTCGTTCGCCTGCACTTCTAGGCCCGCTCGTAGGAGGCACGGCACGACCCGCAGAGGTCGTCGTCGAACTCCAGAAAGAGGCGCTCGCAGCCGCACCGTGGACAGGCGAGGCTATGCGTGGCGGGACCTTCTTTCATTCGAGCCACGAGGTACGGGTCACCGCCATCGTGCAGCGTGATCCTCTTCGTGCCATCAGGGAGGTGCTCGGCCTCGTATTGATCGTCGTGTTCGACTGGCACGTCCTCCCGGCACCGCGCACAAGTTGCGCTCCGAAGTGGGAGGAGGGAGTCGCAGGAGCGACAGCTCGTCCGATCCTCGAGGGGCACGTGGGCCCACCCATGGTCCGCGAGCACTGTCGGATCGCGACCAACCAGAAGCGAGTACCCGGCGAGCGTCCCGGAGGTCGTCGGCAGATTCCAGGCGACGTCGGCGCTTGCCGAGATCAGCACTCCGCGAAGATCGCCTGCGCTGCGAACCTGTTCCGCGAACTCGGGGCGGATCGCACCCAGTCCGACTAAGGCGCCTGCGATCCTTGGGGCAAACTCTTCCCACAGGCGGGAGGTGATCTCTTCGTGCGCGCGAGCTTGAACATCGGCGACGGCCTGCGAAATGCGGCGGAGACCCTCCGCCTGCAACTCCCCAACAACGCGATCGATCGCGGCTGCTCGGCCAACATCATGCTTGACCTGTTCCATCAGTCGGGCAAGGACACGCTGTTTGTGGTGCTCGACGGTGTCTACATCGACCCCCTTTGAGCGGTCGTAGCGGCCATGACAGGCGACGCAGAGGCAGATCAGGTTGTGGGGATGCTGGCAGTAGTACTCGACCTCATACCCCTTCCGGCGAATATGGGCGACGTCCATGACCTCAAGCGAAGCACCGCAAAGCGGACACACGCCGGCAGCCTCTTTGCGAAGTTCGCGCTCGATCCCGGAAGGAACCCGCCGATCCGGCCATGGCTCACGCAGGTACGCCTCGAAATCCTGCAGTGCTTGCTCGTCGATCGTCCCGTCAGAGTGGACCTTGAGCTTCACGCCGTCTCGCTTGGGCGAGTAGCTCTCGAACCACCTGAGCAGCACGACTGTCATGCCGAGCCGGCTGGCCGCGACCGTGTACGGAATTCTTGCCATGTTGATCCCTGCGCCGCGTGTTCGGACGGCTCGCAGGTCAGCCCTTCTCGACCAGGCCTCGGCGAGGACTTTGAGTCACGCCAGTGGTGGTGGCGGATCGCCGAGGAACGGCCGCAGGTCGCACAGGCTGCAATCCTCTGTGATTCGCCCTAGCCAGGCTACGTCCGCCTGCTCGAGCTCGTAGCCCGCTCTTTCATCGTCAAAGATCCGGTCGCCGTTGAACACGATCCACTTCTCTCCGTTGGTCAGGACGGGCGTCACTCCTACCCATGGCTGCGGGTTCGTAGCATCGGGGTTGGCCTCGTGCCACACGCGGAAATTGAGGCAGTCGACTCTGACCTGGGCAGTGCCGTCGCCAGCCCCCACTGCGCCGTAGCAGTTCTTGTTGCGGATCCACTTGGCTCGGCCCCGGATCCTCGCACGGTTGGAATACCCGAACCGGCCTGCTCGGAACTCGTCCTCGGACCCCAGGTAAGCCGTAGTTTCAAGACTCTTGCACTCGATCACAGCCCGGAGTCGATCATCTGTCCAAAGTTCCAGGTCGAACTTTTGGCGTGCTCCGCCCTGGTAGTCGCGATCACCCCGTCGCACACGAGTGGGATCGATCATCGGCCAGCGGAGTTGCGCGAGCACAGGTTCGATCAGGAGCACCTGCGCGTCGACCTCTGAGGCTTTGTACAGATGCGAGAGGCGAGCAGCTCGAATGGCCCTTATGCGATCAGCGAGCATTGCCCGCAACTGCTGGTGGTCTGGTTGATTGCAAGGCATTGGTACCTCACCTGGCCCTGCACAAGCGGTGACGATTTACCGCCGACCGACGGGGCGCTGCGGCTGTGCGGACTGCTACCCGAACGCTATTCGCTCGGCCGCATCTTCAAGATCCTCGAGACGGCGACGGGTGTAAATCCGAGTCGTGTTCAGACTCTCGTGGCCAAGCAGGTCGGCTAGCCCGACCAAATCGTTCGCGTTCGCATCCAGGTACGCCCTCGCGAAGTTGTGCCGGAGCACGTGCGGGCTCACGTCGACCCGCGCCGGCGCTGCATAGCGCTCCAGGATCCGGCGCAGCGCAGCGCTCTTGAGCGGGCCCCGCTGACCGACGAAGAGCGCGTCGTCATCGTCGCTTCTCGACTCCAGGTAGCGGACCAGGTGCTCGCGGGCCGTCAGCGGAACCGGCACGATTCGCTCCTTCCGCCCCTTCGCGGTCGCCGCGCGGATGCGGAAGGACCCCTTGCGTGGAGAGAGCGACAGGTCGTCACGGCGCGCCCCCGCGACCTCCGAGACGCGCGCACCGCAGAAGAGCAGCAGGTGGAGTGCGGCGACGTCGCGGAGCGATCCACGGTGTTCGAGCTCCTTGAGCAGCTTTCGGATCTGCGGCAGCGGGAGAGAGCGCGGAGCCCTGCGCGGCACCTTCATGAACTTGACCCGCCCGACCTCGAACATCACCTGGTCCGTGATCGCACCGCGCTCGTGCGCCCAGCGCACGTAGAGCCTGACAGCGGCCAAGATGCGGTTGATGCTGCTGGGAGGTCGACCGGCATCGACGAGCGACCGGACGTAGTCGCGCACGTCGATGCCAGCGAGTCGCTCGATCCGAAACTGCTCTTCGTTTGCGCGCTCGTACCACTCGCCGAATTGCTGCACGTCGCGCGTGTAGGCCCGTAGCGTCTCCGCGGGGCGGCGTTCGGCTTCCAACCCCGCGAGCCAGTTCGCAGGGGTGCTGGTCGCGGTGGCCGCCGCACCGCGTGCCGGAGCGGTTCTGGCTCGTGAACGGCGCCGTAAAGAGGTCGAGCGCATTACCGCTCCAGTTTCGGACCGCTTATTCGGACGGTCGACGGGGTCGGAGACGCAACTATAGTACACATCTGGAACGGTAAGATAGAGTTACCGACCCAGTCGGAGAGTTCGTGATCGGTCTTATTCGCGACCCATACCAAGACTGCCCTCGTTGCCGCTCCGATGCATCGTTCGGTGTGGCTGGAGTGCATGGGACCGGGTACGTCCGTCGGTGCCGGAAGTGCAAGCACCGAAAGATTGTTCCGCTGCCTCGCTTGCGGAAGCAGGTCGTCTACCTCGACCAAAATGTCATGAGCGAGATGATGAACGTGCTCGACGCTCGGGCTGGGAAGCAGGGCAACAGTGCACTGTCGGAATTCTGGCTCGAGGTCTTCCGGACCATCGACCGCCTCGTGAAGCTCCAACTTATTGTCTGCCCGGAGTCCTGGTCCCACGTCACCGAGTCCGCAGTCACCCCGTCAGCAAAGGCTCTGCACGCGATGTACAGCCACCTCGCCGCGGGTGTGGCCTTCGTCGACCACGACACGATCGGGCGTTCGCAATTCGCCGCTCATGCCGCGCTATGGCATCAGGGGCGGGGCGGGGAGCGCGCGCCGCTCGATCGCGGAGCGGTGATCCGAGGCCCACTCGATGAGTGGCAGGATACGATCTTCGTGTCCTCGCTCCCCCGATCGGATCCCGCGTTTGCCGCAGAGCTACGGCAGAACCGAAAGGAGCGACATCAGGGGCTTGCCGAGCTCTTTGACGAGTGGCGCCAGGACGTCCAGTCCTTCGACTTCCGGTTCCGGAACGAGATTGACGGCTACTCTCGGATGCTGGTGCGGTCGCTACGAGCAGATTTCGAGCGGATCGCCCGGCTTCACACACTCCCAGACCTTGAACAGCCGGACCTGAGCTTGGCGTTCCCGACCGAGGGTCGACTGGTTTTTGAGTCAGTGAAGAACGCTGTCGCCTCGAGCGGGATCGGTGACCGCTCCGCCGAGGTGGAGGCACTGCGCTACCTCATGTCCGATGCGATCGGCCAGGTACCGGTGGTGAGGATTGGTGCGCTGCTCTACGCGGGATTGGCACGCAAGGCCGGAGCGGGGCGAAAGCAGCCGCCGACCCAGGGCTTCCATACGGATGTTCGCACAGTGGCGGCGCTACTGCCGTACTGCGACGCGATGTTCCTGGATAAGGAAGTCCGCGGGTACTTGGTCGAGAATCCGGTACGTCGCGAGCTCGCAACATACGGCTGCTCCACGTTCTCCGCATCCACGCAGCAGGCATTCCTCGACTACCTCCGCAACATCGAGGGCTCGGCGGATCCGTCGCACCTGGGTCTCGTCCGCGAGGTCTACGGCGCCGAATGGCCCCGCCCGTTCGAGGATCTCTACAGCTACTACGGGTGAACGCCAGCCGTCTGTGCCATCTGATCGCATCTGCCGCCTTTGAGGTATTTCGGCCTAACGGTCTGAGGCACGGATTGGAAGAGCTCAACGACAGCGCGACTATCGAGAGCGAGGAGGACGTCAAGGTCCGACTCGTCAATGCCTGGCTCCAAGAGAACGGCTTCGACCTCCGGGAGCTCTCCTTCGAGCACACCCTAACGCTAAGGCTGGGGCGGGGACTCCACGAGGTCAACGGGCGCGACCGCGTGCACGGTCGATATGACGTCTTGGTGCGCCGCGGAGACGAGAATCTTCTTCTCGTCGAGACGAAGGGCCCTAACAGTCTGTTGATCTTCGGGGGTTTATCCGCGGTGTTCCGCCCCGTTTTGGG
>CAYVDO010000156.1:0-16376 GCA_964450125.1 uncultured bacterium | reverse complement strand
CCGCACTCCCAGTTCGTGGACGTCGCCGGCGCCGGCCACATGGTCGCCGGCGACCGCAACGACGCCTTCACCGAAGCGGTACGTCACTTCCTCCGCCAGCTCGACGGCTGAGGTTCTCGTTCGCTCCTCGGAGTGCCGGCGTCGCCCCGCCCCACGACCGTCGCACCACCCGCGCGACTGGGACGCACGGGCGATCCATGCGGCATTCGTGCTCGCGCTCGCGATCGGACCGGCGTGCTCGAGCTACGCGGCCCGCGGCGCGGCGACGAGCCGTGGCACGAGGGCGTCGACGATCCCCAGCACACCGGCGACGCGGTGCTCTACCGCATCGCGCTGCGAAGCGGCGGCCTCGCCACCAGCGGCGACGCGCGTCGCTACGTGGTGCACCGGGGCCGGCGGCTCGGCCACATCCTCGATCCCTCCACCGGCTGGCCGGTCGCGGACACCTGCGTCGAGGCCGGCACGCTGGCCACGCTCGCGTATCTGCGCGGTGCCGGGGCGCGCGAGTTCCTGGAAGCACAGAACGTCACGTTCCAGCTCGTGTGAGCAGAGCGCAGCGAGGGTGCGCGTACCGCACCCGTGCACGCCCCGATCGGCCCCGGCTCGGCCAAGGCATCGCTTCGTCACCGCGCTAGGCTTCTCCTCCGCCCCTACGCATCGAGCGTCGGGCCGACCATCGAGGAGCGTGCCATGAGCATCTCGCAGCAACCGCGATCGCTGGTCGAGCTTCAGGAGGAGGCGTGTCGCACACACGCCGATCGACCGCTCTTCGGCACCAAGGTCGGCACCGAGTACCAGTGGACCAGCTACCGGAAGTTCGCGGAACAGGTGAACGCGTTCCGGGCGGCGCTCGCCGCGTTGGGCGTCGGCCGCGACAGCAAGGTGGCGGTGATTTCGGACAATCGCGTGGAGTGGGCGATCGGTGCGTACGCCACGTACGGCCTCGGTGCTCAGTACGTGCCGATGTACGAGGCGCAGGATCCCAAGGATTGGGCCTACATCCTTCGTGACTCCGAAGCCTGCGTGCTGCTTCTCGGCAACGCCCGGCTGCGCGAGCTCACGGCGCACCTCCCTGCCGAGATTCCGACGCTTCTCCATCGGATCTGCTTCGGTGCCCCACCCGACTGCGAAGACTCGTTCCACAAACACCTGGATGTGGGAGCGCGCTCACCGGTGCCCGCAGCGGCGCTCGGTCCCGACGACACGGCGGGACTCATCTACACCTCGGGCACTACCGGCGAGCCCAAGGGCGTGATGCTGAGCCATGGCGGGATCCTCTCGAACGTGCTCGCCGTGCGCGAGCTCTTCCCCATCTCGCCGACGGATCAGAGCTTGAGCTTTCTGCCATGGGCACACGCTTTCGGTCAGGTGGCCGAGCTGCACACACTCATCGCTTTCGGTGCCTCGATGGCGCTGGCGCCCGACGTGAAGACGTTGATGGACGAATTCGCGGTGGTGCGACCCACCGTGTTCGTCTCCGTGCCGCGGATCTTCATCCGCATCCACGACGGCTTGCAGGCGCGTGTGGCGCAGGAAAATGCCCTCAAACAGTGGATCTTCCGGGAGGGGATGGCGCTGGCGCGGGCGCGGCGGCGGATGATCGAGGACCGCCACCCGAGCCAGCTTCTCGAGGTGCTGTACAGGATCTTCGATCACATCGTGTGTCGCACGGTGCGCGCCAAGCTCGGTGGGCGGCTGCGCTTCGCGATCTCCGGCGGGGCGGCGCTCGCCGACGAGATCGCAGCGTTCATCAGCGACCTCGGCATCACCGTCTACCAGGGCTACGGCCTCACGGAGACGTCACCGGTGGCGGCGGCGAATCGCCCGGGCGCCTCCAGGCTCGGCACCAGCGGTCAAGCGCTGCCCGGAGTGACGATTCACGTCCTCGACGAGGGTGGCCATGCGATGCCACCCGAGGTGGAAGGCGAGGTCGTCGTCACCGGGCCCAACCTGATGCAGGGCTACTTCCGGCGACCCACCGAAACCGCGGAGGTGATCTTCGCGCTCGATGGCGAACGGGCGCTGCGCACCGGCGACGCCGGCGTGCTCGATCGCGAGGGCTACCTGCGCATCACGGGGCGGCTCAAGGAGCAGTACAAGCTCGAGAACGGGAAGTTCGTGGCGCCTGCACCCCTGGAAGAGCAGTTGGCGCTCAGCCCCTTCGTGGACCAGGTGGTGCTCTACGGCGCGAACAAGCCCTACAACCTGGCACTGGTCGTGCCGAGCTTCGAGGCGCTGACGCGCTGGGCGGCGAGCGAGGGAATCCCCGCCTCCACGCCCGAAGCGCTGATCGCCGACGCTCGGGTGCACGCCAAGATCGGTGACGAGCTCGCCAAGTACGCGGGCGGTGCCAAGGCCTACGAACGCCCCAAGCGCTGGATCCTGCTTCGCGATGCGATGTCCACCGAGAACGGCCAGCTCACCCCCACGCTCAAGCCCAAGCGACGGGTGATCTTCGCGCACTACGAGCGCGAGATCTCCGCCGCGTACGCCGCCTGACCTTCCGGATCGGAGCTCGCGCCGCGGGTTCAACCCGGTCGTGGGTCAGTTTCGTGGGTAACCCGTGTCGGGCGCACCGCTGGCAAACGGACCCAGCACCGTCGATCCTTCGAATTTGCTCTTTTTCCCGAGCTAGCGTAAGTTTTTGACGAATCGTCAAAAACGAGCTGGCCGAGCACGGGAGCGCCGTGCACGCCGCGAGCGCGAGCTGCGGGCGTCGCCAGCCACGAGGGACCCCATGCGGAACTACCGATTGATCGACGCGGACTGCCACACCCTCGAGCCCAAGCACATCTGGACCACGTACCTACCCAAGAAGTTCCACGCGCAAGCGCCCAAGCTGGTCAAAGACCCCGACGGCGGCGACGCCTGGCAGTTCCGCCCCGACACGCCGCCGATGACCATCGGCCTGGTGACCACGCCGGGCCGCAGCTACGACGAGATCAAGTGGACCGGCTACACGTACGAGACGATCCGCGCCTCGTGCTTCGACGGCAAGGCGCGGCTCGCCGACATGGACATCGACGGAGTGGACGCCGAGTTCATGTACCCGAGCCAGCGCACCATGTGGAGCTTCATGGCGGACCCCGATCCCGAGTACCACCTCGCCGGGGTGCAGGCCTACAACAACTGGGTCCACGACGAGTTCTGCGCCGCCGATCGCGAGCGGCTCTTCGCCCTCTGCCAGATGCCGAACATCGGCGTCGACGCCGCCATCGCCGAGATGAAGCGCGGCAAGGCCAAGGGTATGTGCGGCGTCATCATCTCGGCGTGGCCGGGTGGTGAGGACGATCTCTGCGCGGCGGACGACAAGTTTTTCGCCGCTGCGCAGGAGATGGACATGCCCGTCGCCATCCACGTCAACATCCGACGCAAGCGCGCGCCGGTGGTCGGCCTCGACGGGCCGGCGGCGATCGCGCGCATGGCGCTCGCCGGCATGATGCAGTTCCCACCTTCGATGTGCGACCTCATCATGAGCGGCGTGTTCGACCGGTTTCCCAAGCTCACGGTGCTCGGCGTGGAAGTGGACGTGGGCTGGATCCCGGTGGCGCTCGAGCAGCTCGACAACTTCTACTGGCGCAACCGAGCCCACACCGGCGTCACCATCAAGCGCCTCCCGAGCGACTATTTCCACGAGCACTTCATCTGCACCTTCCTCACCGATCGTCACGGCATCGCCAACCGTCACGAGATCGGTGTCCGCAACATGGCTTGGTCCACGGATTTCCCGCACCACGGCAACGACTGGCCGTACAGCCGGAAGGTGGCCCGGGAGATGTTTCAGGGCGTCCCCAAGGACGAGATCGACATGATCTGCGCCGGCAACATGATCCGCGCCTTCAAGCTGCCTCACGACTCCAGCGCGCGATGAGCGTGATCGGCTTCGACACCTCCGACGTCGATCGCTGGGTGGGCGTACCGCTCGGCGGTCGCACCCTGCGCGACCCGATCCACGTCAACGACGTGCGGCGCTGGTCGCAGGGGATGCAGAACCCGAATCCCCTCTACTTCGACGAGGATTACGCCCGCGACGGACGCTTTGGTCGCCTGGTCGCGCCCCAGTCGTTCGCGGTGTGCACCGACGACAGCCACGGCGCAGCCCCATCGATCCAGGGCAGCATCCCCGGATCGCACATGCTCTTCGGCGGCGACGAGTGGTGGTTCTTCGGGCCCCGGATCGAGCCCGGCGATCGCATCACCCGCGATCGCATGCTCTTCGACTACAAGGTCCGCGACACCCGCTTCGCCGGCCCGACGATGTTCGCCCGCGGGGACACCACCTACATCAATCAGCGCGGCGAGGTCGTGGCGAAGCAGCGCTCCACGTCGATCCGGTACATCGCCGATGAAGCGCAGAAGCGGCGCGCCGCCTCCGCGAGCGCCAGCGCCAGGACTGCGGCACCCGAGTGGAGCGACGCCGAGCTGGCCGAGATCGAGAAGCGCAAGCTCGACTACTACCGCACTTTTCTCGACCTCGGGCACCTGCGGCGCGTGGACGTCACCGTGGGCGAGCGACTGCCCCAGCGGGTCATCGGCCCGCACTCGATCGCGAGCTTCACCAGTGAGTGGCGCGCGTTCCTGCAGAACCTGTGGGGTGCATTCCGCATCGATCCCGGCCCCACCTCACTGCGTCAGGCGGGCTGGCTCACCGAGATGGATCGCGACGTCGAGAAGGCCAAGATCGATCCCACACAAACCGATGGGCTCTATCACGGCCCGTCGCGCGGCCACGTGAACGACCGCTACGCCCAGCGCATCGGGATGCCGCGCGCGTACGGCTACGGCGCGTCGATGGGGTCGTGGGTCCTCGACTACCTCGGAAACTGGGTGGGCGAATGGGGCGAGGTGACGCACGCCAAGCTCGCCTACAAGGCCCCGGCGCTTTCCGGCGATCTCACGATGCTCGACGCGACCGTCACCGCTCTCGGCACCGACGCACCCACGGGCCAGCCGCTCGCGACGCTCGAAGTGCGCATGAAGAACCAGCGCGACGAATCGATGGCCGAGGGCACGGTCGAGGTGCGCCTGCCGACGGACCGGCTGCCGTCGCCTTGATCGGCCGGCTCGTGGCAGCGCCCCCCGGACTCGCGCTCGCGCTTCAGCCGGACGCGACCCGCTACACGCTGGCCGCGTTCCTCGACGACGTCGCGGCGCGCCACGGCTCCCACGTCGCGCTGCGCTTCGGCTCATCGACCGTTCGCTTCGACGAGCTCCGCGCCCAAGCGCGTGCCCTGGCGCGCGGGCTCCTCGCCGTCGGAGTCGTGAAAGGCACGCGCGTCGGGCTCCTGGCGCCGAATCGACCGGAATGGGTGGTGGCGGCCTTCGCCGTGGCCATGGCCGGCGGCGTGCTCGTCCCGATCTCCACATTCGCCACCGCCGCGGAGCGCGAGCACCTGCTGCGCCACGGCGACGTGTCGGTCTTGATCGCGCAGCCAACACTCCTCAAGCATCGCTACCTCGAGGAGTTCTTGGCGGCCCACGCCGAGATCGCGTCGGCTACACCAGGCGCGATCCATTCGCCCACCCTACCCTTCTTGCGGCGCGTGATCGCGCTCGCCTCCGACCCACCGGGAGCCGATGCGATCGAGCCTTGGCAGGACGTCGTCGCCGCCGGCGAAGCGGTACCGGACGCGTTGCTCGATGCCGCCGCACGCGAGGTGTCGCCCGGCGACGAAGCGATGATCGTCTACACCTCCGGCTCGACGGCCGAGCCCAAGGGTGTCGTGCACGCCCACCGCGCCGCGGTGATTCAAAGCTGGAGGTTCGCCGAGCTCTTCGATCTCGCACCCCACGACGTGGTGTGGACCGCGTACCCGTTCTTCTGGACCGCGGGCTTCGCCATGTCGCTGGGTGCGTCGCTGGCCGCAGGCGCCACGCTCGTCCTCGAAGAGACCTTCGATGCCACGCAGTCGCTCACGCGTATCGAGGAAACGCACGCCACCGTGATTCACGCTTGGCCGCACCAGGAGAAGGCTCTCGCCGAGGAGCCGAGCGCGCGTCACCGTGATCTGCGCTCGATTCGCCACGTGAACTTCAGCTCCCCCCTGGCACGGCTCGCGGGCCTGACCGAGGATCGCTGGGGCCGCTCGGCCACCTATGGCCTCACCGAGACGTTCACGCTCGCAGCGGCGATACCCGCGTCAGCGCCCGTCGAGGAGCGGCGCGGCAATCACGGCCGGCCGCTCGCGGGAACGGAGATCCGCGTCGTGGATCCGCTGAGCGCAAACCCCGTCGGCGCTGGCGAGTCCGGCGAGATATGGGTGCGTGGCGCGACGCTCATGCTCGGCTATCACAAGCAGCCGCGCGAGGCGGCCTTCGACGCCGACGGGTTCTTCCACACCGGTGACGGCGGCCACTTCGACACCGACGGCAGGCTTCACTGGAGCGGTCGTCTCTCCGGTCTCATCAAGACCGGCGGCGCCAACGTCTCGCCCGTCGAGATCGAGAACGCGCTTCGATCGTTCCCGGGACTGCGCGCCGCTGTGGTCGTGGGGCTACCGCACCGCAGCCTGGGCGAGATCGTGGTGCTCTGCGCCGTCGTCGATCGCGCAGCAAGTGCCCCCACGGAGGAGGAGATCCGAGGCTTCCTTCGCGCGCGGCTGGCATCGTACAAAGTGCCCCGCCGCGTGCTCTTCTTCGGCAGCGGCGAGGTGACGATGACGGGCTCACAGAAGATCCAGGCCGCACCGTTGCGCGCCGCAGCGCTGGCCCGACTCCGCGCGGAGGGCGCGGTGATCGACGGCGAGGCCTACGCGTGAGCCGCCGACACCGGATCACGAGCGCGCGCGGCCGCGCGCTCCGGCCGCCTCGAGCCGCGAGGGCAGCGACGTGCTGAGCGGGATTCGCGTTCTCGACCTCACCGACGAGCGCGGCCACCTCGCGGGCAAGATTCTCGGCGACCTGGGCGCCGACGTCATCAAGATCGAGCCCCCCGGTGGCGACCCGGTGCGCATGCGTGGCCCCTTCGTCGGCGGCGAAATCCATCCCGAGGCCAGCGTGCCGTGGCTCGCGGCCAACACCAGCAAGCGTGGCATCGTCCTCGACCTCGAATCCACGGACGGCCGGGCCGATCTCTTGGATCTGGTGCGTGCCAGCGACGTGCTCGTCGAGTCGTTCGCGCCGAAAACGCTCGACCGGCTGGGTGTGGGCTTCGCGACCCTATCCGAGCGCAATCCCGGTCTCGTCCATTGCGCGATCACCCCGTTCGGCTCCACGGGGCCGCGAGCGGCGTGGCACGCCCACGACCTGGTGATCGTCGCCGCCGGCGGCAACGCGGCGCTGACGGGTGACCCCGACCGCGCTCCCCTCGTCTGCTCGGCACCTACCGCCTACCTGCACGCGGCACCCGAAGCCGTGGTGGGGATCCTCTACGCGCTGCGCGCCCGCCGCCGCAGCGGACGAGGAGATTTCGTCGACGTCTCGATGCACGAGTGCCAGCTCGCGACGCTGATCTCGGCACCAGGCCAGTACGCGCTCTCCGGCAAGCTGCGCCAGCGCGCAGGCGCCAAGATCGGCAGGACGCGTGAGATCTGGCGTACGCGCGACGGCTGGATCTCGTTCGGACTTCGCGGTGGCCCGGCGCGCGCCGCCGGGCTCGAAGCCATGGTGCGGCTCATGGCCGAGCACGACGCTGCACCCGCGTGGCTCGTGCGTTTCGATTGGTTGCGCTTCGACGCCAATCGCGTCGAAGAAACCGAGATCTCCCTCCTCGAGTCGACGTTCGCTGCGTTCTTCGCCTCGCTCGGCACCGCCGAGCTCTACGCCGAAGCCGTGAAGCGACGGCTCATGCTCGCTCCGTGTCAGGACGCGGCGGCGACGCTCGCCGATCCGCAGCTTCGGGCGCGCCGGCTCTTCGTACCCATTTCGACCGGGCCGTTCGGCAGGGGACGGATGGAGGTCCCGGGCACCTTCGCGGCCACGTCGGACGCGGCCATCGGGGTGCGGTGCCGCGCTCCGGGGATCGGCGAGCACACCTCCTCGGTGTGGGCCGACGTGCGCGCGACGTTGGCTGCAGCGCATCGACCCCTCTCTGCAGCCAGCGCCCCGGCACGCGACCCCGAGGTGGGCACGGGGGCGGAGCCGCTTTTCGGCGACCTGACGATTCTCGAGCTGGGCGCGGGCGCTGCCGGACCGGTGGCCTCGCGCTACTTCGCCGAGCACGGCGCGACCGTCATCCGAGTCGAATCGGCGCTCCGACCGGACTTCATCCGCCTCCTGCACGTGAGCGGCGGCGGCTCGAACGATCCAGCGGTGCTCGATCGCTCGCCCATGTTCGCGCTCTTGAACGCGAGCAAACAGAGTCTGGCGCTCAACCTCGCGACGCCCGAGGCGCGTTCGATCGTGCAACGACTGGTCCAGCGCGTCGACGTGGTCACCGAGAATTTCACCCCGGGTGTCATGGACAGATGGGGGCTCGGGGCGCGAGCGCTCGTGCGCCTCAACCCGCGGCTGATCGTGGTGTCGAGCTCGCTTTTCGGCCAGACCGGGCCGCACCGCGACTATCCCGGCTTCGGCGGCCAGGGTGCGGCGCTGGCCGGGTTCAACACGCTCACGGGCTGGCCGGATCGCGAGCCGATCGGCCCGTACGCGACGATCACCGACTCGCTCGCTCCACGCTTCATCGCCGGCGCGATCGCCGCGGCGCTGGAAGAGCGCGAGCGCACCGGGATCGGGCGCGTCCTCGACGTATCACAGGTCGAGGTGGGCGTGTACGCGCTATCCGAAGCGATCGCCAGCGCCAGCGCCTGCGGAAGCTCGCCGGCACGGCTCGGCAACGCGAGCCGCGACTATGCGCCCCACGGCATCTACCCGTGCGCCGGCACCGATCGCTGGATTGCACTCGCCGTCCGTGACGCTTCCGCTTGGTCCTGTCTCACCGCAATCCTCGGCGACCCGGCGTGGTGCAGGAACGAACGCTTCGCCGACGGCGCCGCTCGCCTCGCCAACGTGGCGTTGCTCGACCGCCATCTGGCCGAGTGGACGCGCACCCAGGAAGCCGCGCCTCTCGCCGAGCGACTCCAGGCGATGGGCATCGAAGCGGCGGTGGTCGCCACCTGCGCCGATCTGCTCGCCGACCCCGTGCTCGCCCATCGCGGCCACTTCCAGCGCTTGCCACACGCGGCGCTCGGCGAGATCGCCGTCGAGCGCACCGGCTTTCGACTGGCCCACCGTCCCGCAGGCTTCACCCACGGCGGGCCACTCCTCGGTGAGCACAGCAGCGCGATCCTGACGCGTCTCGGCTTGGCAGAAACGGACATCGAGCGCCTCGTGCGCGAGCAGGTGATCGCATGATCGGAATCTCGGCGTACGGGGCCTACGTGCCGGCCACGCGCTTGCCACTCGCGCTCGCCGCAGGCCGGCCGGCCAAGAACGGCGAGCCGGAACGCGCCGTGACCGCCCACGACGAAGACGCGCTCACGATGGCCGTCGCCGCGGCGATGGATTGCCTTCATGGAATCGATCGCGACGAGATCGACGCCCTCTACCTCGCCACCACCACATCGCCGTATCGCGAGAAGTCGGGTGCCGCGTTGGTCGCCAAGGCGCTGGCGCTGCGGCGGGACGTGGCGACGCTCGAGCTCGGCGGCTGCCTGCGGGCGGGCCTGAGTGCCTTGGCCGCTGCCCGCGACGCAGTGGCGAGCGGTGCTGCAGGGCGGGCGTTGGTGATCGCTTCCGATGCGCGATTGGCGGCGCCGCGTTCACCACTCGAGCGGGACCTCGGAGATGGTGCCGCGGCGTTCGTGGTGAGCGACGAGGACGTGCTCGCCAGCTTCGACGCCCGGCACGGCGTGAGCGACGAGATCGTGGACGTGTGGCGCACCGAGCACGATCCCTTCCTGCGCGCGTGGGAAGACCGTTTCGTGACCCAGCACGGCTACCACCGCAACGCCGTGGACGCACTGCGCGGCTTGCTCGCTACGGCGGGCGTCGAGGCGAGCTCGCTCACCCGCCTCGCTCTCGCGGGCCCGGACGCCCGTAGCGTGGCGGGGCTGGCGAAAGCGGTCGGTATTGCTGCCGAGCGCCTCGTGCCGCTGCTTTTCGGGCGCCTCGGACATACGGGCGCCGCGTTCGCACCGATGCTGCTGGTCCAAGCGCTCGAGCTTCCGGGGCTCGCCACGGGAGAGCGCATCGCCTGCCTCGCCCACGGCAGCGGTGCCGAGGCGCTGCTCCTCGGTGTGACGGAATTGCACGCGCGCTTCGCGCCGCGCCGTGGCCTCGCCGGTCACCTCGTGCGGCGGCGCGCGCTCGGGAGCTACCAAACCTACCTGAACGCGCGACAGCTCGGCCCCACGGAGCACGACGCCCGCGGGGGCGGCGGCGTACCCGCCACCGTCGCGTATCGTGAGCGCGATGCCGAGATCAGTCTGTTTGGGTTTCGTTGTGCGGGCTGCGGCACGGTTCACTTCCCGCGCCAACGGGTGTGCTACCGCTGTCACGCACGCGACCGCTTCGAGGCGGTGCGCCTCTCCGACCGCAGCGGGCGCGTGCTCTCGTACACGTTCGACTGGTTCTTCCCCACCGCCGAGCCGCCCACCATCGCCGGCGTCGTCGAGATCGAGGGCGCGCGACTCTACGTCCAGATGAGCGACGCGACTCCCGACGAGCTGCGCTGCGATCTGCCGGTGGAGATGGTGTTCCGCCGCATCCACGAGGCGGGCGGCCGTCCCAACTATTTCTGGAAGAGCACGCCGCTTCGCGAGGCGCGCGGTCGCGACTCCGCCGGAGGTGCGCCGTGAAGGATGCGATCCGCGACAAGGTCGCCGTGGTCGGGGTGGGCTGCTCGGCGTTCGGCGAGCGCTGGGACGCCTCGCCCGAAGACATGATCGTCGAGGCGGCGTACGAAGCGTACGCCGACGCCGGCATCGACGATCCTCAGCGCGCGATCGAGGCCGTGTTCTGCGGCGCCGTCTATCCCTCGCGGGGCAGCGCCGAGGTCGCCGAATCCCTCAAGCTCTTCGGTCGCCCCGTGTCGCTGGTGCAGAACTACTGCGCCACCGGCACCGACGCCTTTCGCTACGGTGTGTTCGCCGTCGCGGCCGGGGTCTACGACACCGTGTTGGTGGTGGGCTTCGACAAGCCCAAGGATCGCGGCGTCTC
The DNA here is from genome assembly GCA_964450125.1 of uncultured bacterium. GTDB lineage: Bacteria > JADJOY01 > JADJOY01 > JADJOY01 > JADJOY01 > JADJOY01. The sequence goes on along the minus strand of CAYVDO010000156.1, from coordinate 5,279 downwards.
GGGACCGAGCGTGAACCTCACGGGAGTGCGCGGCTTACCGGCCACCCCGGCGTCGTGGTTCTCGCTCTGCGCGGCGCGCTACTTCGAGACTTACGGCGCCTCACGCGAGGACCTGGCACGCATCGCAGTCAAGAACCATCACAACGGCACCCTCGCTCCCAAATCGATGCTGAAGCGCGAGATCACCGTGGAGGAGGCGCTCGCGGCGCGCATGATCGCCTGGCCGTTCGGGCTCTACGACTGCGCCGCCCAGTCCGACGGCGCGGCTGCGGCGATCCTCACCCGCAGGGACCTCGCACGTTCGTTTCGTGCCGATCCGGTGTGGGTGAAGGCCGTGACGGTCGCCCTCGGACCGAATCCACAGAACGACCCCGACTTCGACTTCCTGCGCTGGAAACCCACCGAATACGCGGCGCGCGACGCATACGCACAGGCCGGCATCACCGATCCACGTCGCGAGATCCAGCTCGCTCAACTCCACGACTGCTTCACACTCACCGAGATGCTCTCGTACGAAGACCTGGGATTTTGCGAGAAGGGTGCCGCGAAGGAGCACGTGCGCGCCGGAACGTTCGCGCTCGGCGGCGAGCTGCCGGTCAACACCGACGGTGGGCTCAAGACCTTCGGGCATCCCACCGGCGCCACCGGTGTCCGGATGATTTACGAGAACACGCTGCAGCTTCAGCGCCGCGCTGGCGCCCGTCAGGTGAAGGACGCCTCGCTCGCGCTCAGCCACAACCTGGGGGGCGCGCCGCAGACCTGTGGAATCGCCATCTTGGGCATCGACTGATCGCGCACGTCGGCGATAAACGCTTTCCGGACTTCATGCGATTCCGCTCGGAGATCACCCATGACCGATTCCGTTCGCGAAGTTCGATTCGACGATCTCGATGGCCTGCGGTCGCTCGTCTCCGAGGAATTCGGCCCCTTCGGCGAAGCCATCCCGGTGACGCAGGCGATGATCGATCAGTTCGCCGAGATCACCCTCGATCGGCAGTGGATCCACATCGACGTCGAGCGCGCCAAGCGCGAGAGCCCGTTCGGCGGCACCATCGCCCACGGCTTCCTCGTCCTCAGCTTGCTCCCGGCGTTGCGACCGCAAAGCGCCTGGAAGATCGTCGGCTACGCGAGTGCCGTGAACTACGGAGCCAATTCGCTGCGCTTCGCGTCGCCGGTACCCGCCGGCTCGAGCGTCCAGGCTCGTGGGCGGATGATGGCCGTCGAAGGCAAGGAGAAGGGCACGCTGGTCACCACCGAGACCGCAATCCACGTGGTCGGCAACGACCGGCCGGCGATGGTCTATCAGGGGCTCACGCTGTATCGCCCCGGCCGGCAGTGATCGCGCCTGCCGCATCCGTCCGCACCCTGGCGAGCGGCCCAGGCAGCGCCTCGCAGCACAGGGGAAACGCGAGTCGATGAGCCCCGCGGTCGCGTCCGGCGTCGGCCCGGTGGGTGGCGCGTCGCGCCAGCGCGGTCCGCGAAGGTTGGCGCTCGTGACGTTCGGTGTGGTTGCGGCGATCTACTTCTACTGGGGCACGAGCGATCGGCTGCTCAGCTTCGGCGGCGACAACGCGACCTACCTGCTCATCGCCCGCGACTTCTCGCCCTACGGCGCCAGCTCACCGGGCGCGCTCGGCTACGCCCACCAGAACTACTATCCGCCGCTCTACCCGCTCTTTCTCGCCATCACGGGCACGTCGCACAGCCTGGTGGCCGCCCACGTCGCCACCATCACGCTGCTGCTGGCGAGCTTCCTCGTGCTGTTCGCGTGGTGCCGAAGCGCGGGCCTCGATTCCCTCGCGAGCTTCGCGGTGACCCTCGCTTTCGCGGCCGTGCGTGGAACCTACTTCACGGCCCTCGAAATCGAGAGCGAGCCGCTCTATCTGCTGCTCACGCTCGTGGCCCTGTTCGCGGCTCGACGCGCTCCCGGGCGCGACGACTTCGCCTGGCCGGTGGTGGCGGCGCTAGCCGTCGGCGCAGCCACGTTGACGCGCAGCGCGGGTCTCGCGTTGCTTGCTGCCTATGGGGTCCACCTGCTGATTCGCCGCCCCAAGCGCTTCCCGATCCTCGCACTGCTGGCGGTCGTGCCCGCGCTCCTCTGGATGCGCCACGGTGGGAATTCCGACTACACACGCATCCTGATCGACCGCTACCAAATCGGTGGCATCGCCGCCATTCGCGACGGGCTGGCGATCCAGCTCGCGTCCTTGGCCAACGACTGGCTCGCGCTCTTCGCCGTCGAACCGTCGGCTCCCGTCGCGCTGGTCACGACGGGGGTCGCGGTGCTCGGCCTCGCCGGCGCCCTGATGCGGCTGCGGCGCGGCGAGTTCGATGCGCTCTACCTCGGTGCCTACCTCACCCTGATCGTGATTTGGCCTTTTCCCGGTGAGATGGCGCGATTCCTGGTGGTGGCGTTGCCGATCGTGCTCTTCCAAGCGGCCTGGGCCGCCGGCGCAGCGCTCACCCGAGTGCCCTCGACGCGCATGGCCCGATGGCTCGGGCTCGCGCTCGCCATGGCGCTGATCTCGGTGCTGGTGCCGCAGATCGCGCTCACCACGGCGCGCTTTCACGGCGGTGCGAGCCCCGAGCTCGCGGACCTGCGCCGTTCGGCGCTCTGGTTCGATGCGGACCGCGTCACGGCAGAGAAGATGCTGCGCTTCGCGGCGCGGCTCGAGGACGCGTTACGGGGAATCAGCCAGCACGTACCTGCCGAGGCGTGCGTATTCTCGGTGAAGCCCTCGCTGGTGGGCCTCTTCGCGGACCGGCGCAGCGTCTATACACCGCCGGGCTCGCTCGACGATGCCGCGTTCCATCGCGAGATCCGGCGTCTCGGCTGTCACGACTTCTTTTTGATCGCCGCCGAGACCCAGAGCGCAGGGGCACTCTACCCGCGGGAACGCTTCGATCCGCCGCTCGTCGAGGTGGAGGCGACGCGCATACGCGACGACCCGAGCGCTCAGCTCGTGGCGATCCTGGCGCGATCGCCAGACGGCGAGCCAGCGGCGAGCGCCTCGCCGTAGACGAGGCACAGGGCCTCGGCCTCGGCGCGCGGCGAGAAGCGTGCGATCGCCTGGGCACGGGCGGCGGCCGCGCGTCCGACGGCGCTCGCACGATCGCCGAGGCTGCGCGAGACGTGAGCGGCGAGTGCCGCGACGTCGCCCGGTTGCGCGAGCAAGGCCGTGGCGTCGTGGCTCAGGAGCTCGGGCACACCGCCACCGGCGCTCGCCACCACCGGACAGCCGTGGGCCATGGCTTCCAGGATGGCGAGCCCGAAGGACTCGGCATGCGCGGTGTGCAGCAACACGTCGAAGGAAGCGAGCAGCGATGCGAGGTCTCGGCGAAATCCCAGCAGGCGCACGTGCTGTCCGAGCCCGCGCTCTGCAGCGAGACGCAACAGCCCGAGCCGCGCGCCGAAGTCGGTTTCCTCGCCGGCGACGACCAGCTCGGCGTCGCGGCCACCGCGACGTACCTGCTCCAACACCGCGACGGCGTCGGCGAGGTGCTTGCCGTGGGAGAGGCGGCTCAACATGCCGATCGTGGCGGTTGCACGCGTCGACCGTGGTTCCTCCCACCCGCGCGCGAGCGGCGGTGCTGCGTAGCCGTAGGGGACGACCCGAACGGCGTCGGGCGTGAGATCGTACGCCGCCACTACGGAGTCACGCACGAACGCAGACGACACGACCCAGCGAACGCGCCGGCGAAGAAAGCGATGATAGGGGTCGCGGCGCCGACGCGCCGATGCCGCGAGATGCCGCGTGAGCACCAACGGCAACGAGCGCGGGCGTGCGGCGAGCACCGCCCACGGCAGGTCCTTGGGCTCGTGGACGTGAACCAGATCGACTCCATCGAGCACGCCTGGCTCGATCGGCCCCGGCCGTAGCTCACGGCAGACGTGCCCCGCGCGACGCGCTCGAACCGCGACCCACGAACCCGCACGGGCGAGCACGACGACGGACACGCCCCGTTCCGTGAGCGCGCTCGCCTCGCGGAGTGCCTGCAGCTCGGCGCCGCCGAGGCTGAAGGTGCGCAGCAAGAACGCGACACGCGGTGCCACGAGGCTCACTGCGCCGTCGGCGTGCTCGCAGCTCGAAGGCCTGTGAGCGGCTCGAGCCCGCGGGTGCGACGGCGTAGACGCCGTGCGACGACGGCTGCGTTGACGTCGCGCACGAGCGCTCTGGCCTGCGCGTCCGAACGCCCGAGCGCGCGTGCGTAGGCACGAACGAAACGTACGCGATCGGTTCGCAACGGCCTGCCGACCTGGTCCACACCGAGCTGGACCAGATTGCGGAGGCGCTCCCGCTCCGAATTCGAACGTCGGGTGCGCTCGTTGTCGAGGAACACGATCCGATCGGCCTGGCGCGTCAGCAACACGTTGCTGGGGCGAAGATCGCCGTGCACGAATCCGCCCCCGTGAATCCGCGCGAGCGCGCGGCCCACCTCATCGACGATCCGCCGGCGTTCGTGCGCCACGAGGTCGGCAGCGGCCGCCCAGCGCTCGAGCGACGGAAGCTCGACTGCCTCGGTGACGAGGATCGAGTGCCAGACGCCCCACGGCCGACGGTCCTCGGCGAAAGCCAGGACACGGGGGGCCTCGAGCCCGAGCGCTGCCAGCGCTTCACCGCCACGCACGGCGCGCGCGGCGCGACTGCCACGGAAGAGCGCCTTCACGGGGTCCCAGAAGCCTCTGGCGCAGAAGAGCTTCCAGAAGAATGCGGGACGCACGTCGGCACGCGATCGCCAGACCTGGGCGCCACGGCTCTGGTGAACGGGAATTCCGTCGAGCGGCGCTCCAGGTTGGGAGAGCATCACCGGCGCACGCCCGCTCTCCCCGGCCCCGGCACCGCCACCGAGCATGGCCACGAGGTTCGGGAACCCGACGGGATCGAACTGCCAGCGAAAGCGTCCGTGGTGAGCGATCGACGTGAGCGTCATGCGGCGTCGATCGACGGCGTGGATCTGGCGCAGATCAGGGTAGCTGAGGGTTCGAAGGGACCTGCCGCAGGTGCTCGGGCAGCCCCTGCTCCCAGAGCTTGGCGTAGAGGATCAGCTCACGCGCTGCGGCGAGGGTCGCGAGCACGAAGCCCGGGATGCCGTCGCGCAACCCACCCTGGAAGATCAGCTCGCGCAGCAGCACCGCGGGAGGACGGAACAGGATATCGACTGCCCGCGCCCGCCGCGGCGGACTGGTCGGCGCGAGCGCCAGCTCGCTGGTCTCGCGATCGATCCGTGCGAGCCCATCCTCGAGGCTCTCGAACGGGCGCCAGCAGATCGGAGCCTCG
>CAYVDO010000155.1:0-16383 GCA_964450125.1 uncultured bacterium | reverse complement strand
ATGGCGAAGATGCTCGCCAGCTCGTGGGTCACGATCACCACCGTGGCGCCGAGGCTGTCGCGAAGCTCGAGGATCAAGTCGTCGAGGAGCTTCGAACTGATCGGGTCGAGTCCCGCCGAGGGCTCGTCGAAGAACAGCACCTCCGGGTCGAGCGCCATGGCGCGCGCCAACGCGGCGCGCTTCTGCATGCCGCCGCTGATCTGGCTGGGGAAGAAGTCCTCGAAGCCCTTGAGTCCCACGAGCGCGAGCTTCAGGTCGGCGATCTCGCGCATGTCGCGCGGGCTCAGGTCCGTGTACTCGCCGAGCGGCAGCATCACGTTCTCGGCGAGCGTCATCGAGCTGAAGAGCGCGCCCTTCTGGTAGAGGACGCCGAAGCGACGCTGGATGGCGGCCTTGAGCGTGGCATCGGCGCTCGAGAAGTTGTCGGCGCCGTACCAGATCTCGCCGATGGTCGTCCCCTTCAGGCCGATGAGGTACTTGAGCAGCGTGCTCTTTCCGCACCCCGAGCCGCCCATGATGATGAAGATGTCGCCGCGGCGCACGGTGAACGTGACGTCGCGCATCAGGACGAAGCTGCCGTAGGCCATCGTGAGGCCCCGCACCTCGATGTGCGGCGGTCGCGACGGGGCTGCGGCTTCGGACGCGGTGGGGGACATGGTCGCGGGAGCCCGTGCCTTCACACGCCGAGGACGTTGAAGATCACCGCGAAGAGCCCGTCGGTGACGACGATGAGCACGATGCAGGTCACCACGGCCGAGGTCGCTGCTTCCCCCACCGAGGATGCGCTGGTGCCGCATTGCATCCCGCGCAGGCAGCCGCAGATCGCCACGATCACGCCGAAGATCACCGCCTTCACGAGCCCGGTGCCGAAATGCGTGAGGGTGACGGCACCGATGGTCTGGTCCCAGTAGAGCGCGGGCGCCAGCCCCAGCATGCCGATGCCCACGACCGCGCCGCCGATCATGCCCACGACGTTCGCGTAGATCGCGAGCAGCGGCATCATGAGGCTGAGCGCGAGCATGCGCGGCAGGACCAGGAACTCGATGGGGTCGAGGCCCATCGTGCTGAGCGCATCGAGCTCCTCGGTGACCTTCATGGTGCCGAGCTGGGCGGCGAACGCGGCGCCGGTGCGGCCCGCCATGATGATCGCGGTCATCATCGCGGCCATCTCGCGCGCCATCGCGATCGCCACCAGGTTGGCCACGTAGATCGAAGCGCCGAACAGCTCGAGCTGGACGGAGCCCACGAACGCCATGATCAGGCCCACCAAGAAGCTGATGAGCGTGACGATCGGCAGCGCTTGCGCGCCGCATTCCTGCACGACCAACCAGAAGTCCGAAGGCCGGAAGCGCGCCTTGAAGCGCACCAGGCGCGAGGCGGCGATGGTGGCCTCGCCGACGAAGCGCACGAATGCGACGGTGCCGTCCAACGTCGCCAGCGCGGCCAGGCCGACCCGCTCGAGCCATGGCTTGCGCTTGGTGTCGGCGCGGGCGCCCTTCTTCTCCGGCACGGTCTCGGCGAGCGCCAGGAGCCGATTGACGCCGTCCGGCAAGCCGCCCCGGTCGATGGTGAGCGAGCGTGCTCGTGCGAGCTCCTCGACGCGGGCGAGGAACGTGAGGATGGCGGTGTCCCAGCCCACCAGCGCGCGCCCGTCGAACGCGAGTCGTCGCGTCGGAACGCGCGCGGCCTCGCTCAGCACGGCATCCGCGCTGGGGCGCGGCGCGGTGATCTGCCAGCGGCCCGCGAGGCGAACGAGCAACGTCTCGTGCTCGGGGCGCTCGAACGCGATCGCTGCGGCGTCCGGCGCGTTGGTTGGCGGCTGCTCGGGCATGGCCGCGCAAGACTAGCAGGCGTGCGAGGCTGGTTCTCACCGACCAGCGACGCGCCTTGCTCACGTCGTCGGCGTTCGTGGGGCTCTGAGCGCCGGCGCGCCGAGGGAGCCACGGCAATCGGAACGGGCTGTGGAGCGGCGCCGGTTTGTCAGCCGTCCGCGATCGGTGACGTCCCCGGGTCGAGTGCAGTGACCGGTGTCACAGAGTTACGGTTTCGTACCTCTTTTTCTTGACCGTGATGCTGCCCATTGGTAATGTCTCGCTGATTCCAAGCCATCTCAATGCCGAGCGCGAGTCCGCCTCGGCGCCATCCAACCCTGGTTGCCAGGGTACGGTTGCGGGTCGAGAGGTCGGTCGCGCAGCGGATGTCGAGCACGAACAGCAAGTAAGCAGGGCACACCACGTCACGTGTCTGGTTGCGAATGAGCCAAGTCATTCCACACGTTCCGACGGACAACGTCTACTTCGACCCGGTCGACGGGCGTGCGCCGCTCATTCTGGGCACCACCGATTTTCATTCCATCACCGAAGCCGTCGCTGCGCCGATCGAGAATCGCGCGCCGCTCGGCTGGTGGGTGTGTCTGGCGGCGGCACTCGGGCTGCTAGCGGTATTCGGCCTCTCCATCGCCTGGCTTTTCTGGGAAGGGGTGGGGATCTGGGGCGTGATGGTCCCGGTGGGCTGGGGCTTCGCGATCGTCAACTTCGTGTTTTGGGTCGGCATTGGGCACGCAGGAACCCTGATCTCTGCCGTTCTTTTCCTATTCCGCCAGCATTGGCGCACCTCGATCAACCGTTCCGCGGAGGCGATGACGCTGTTCGCCGTCATGTGCGCGCTGGTGTTTCCGGGGATCCACGTCGGACGGGTGTGGGTCGCGTACTGGATGTTTCCGCTGCCCAATCAGATGGGCATGTGGCCGAATTTCCGCAGCCCGCTGCTCTGGGACGTCTTCGCGGTGAGCGTCTACGGCACGGTCTCGGCGCTCTTCTGGTACGTGGGATTGGTCCCGGACCTGGCCACGTTCCGAGATCGAGCCACCACCAAGGCCCGCAAGATCGCGTACGGGATCTTCGCGCTGGGCTGGCGCGGGTCGGCGCGGCACTGGCAGCACTACGAGTCCGCGTACCTGATTCTGGCCGCGCTCGCGACGCCGCTGGTGCTGTCGGTCCACTCGATCGTGTCGATGGACTTCGCCGTGTCGCAGCTTCCGGGCTGGCATACGACGATCTTCCCGCCGTACTTCGTGGCGGGGGCGATCTTCTCCGGCTTCGCGATGGTGATGACGCTGATGATCATCACGCGCGTCGCCTTCAAGCTCGAGCACATCGTGACCATGCGTCACCTCGAGAACATGGCGAAGATCATGCTGCTGACCGGTTCGCTGGTCGGCTACGCATACGGCATGGAGTTCTTCATCGCCTGGTTCAGCGGCTCGCCGTACGAGCAGTTCATCTTCGTCAATCGTGCGTTCGGTCCGTATGCGTGGGCGTACTGGATCATGATCTCCTGCAACGTGCTGTCGCCGCAGGTGTTCTGGTTCAAGAAGCTGCGCACGAGCGTGCCGGTGCTGTTCGTGATGTCGATCACGATCAACATCGGCATGTGGTTCGAGCGATTCGTGATCGTGGCGTCATCGCTGCACCGCGACTTCCTGCCGTCGAGCTGGGGCTATTATCGGCCTACGTTCTGGGACTTCGCGACGCTCGCAGGCAGCTTCGGTCTGTTCTTCACGATGTTCTGCCTTTTCGTCCGCTTCCTGCCGATGGTCGCGACCGCCGAGGTCAAGACCGTGATGCCGGCGGCGCACGTTCACGTCGGCGACGACCGGGGAGGGCACTGAGATGGGCTTGCTGCAGCCATCGCTGCCCGAAGGCGAGCATTTCGGTGTGCTCGCCGAGCTCGAGTCTCCTCAGGCGCTCGTCGACGCGTGCGCGCAAGTGCGTGACGCGGGATACACCCGCTGGGATGCGCACACGCCGTTCCCCATCCATGGCCTCGATCGTGCGATGGGCCTGGCCCGCTCCCCGTTGCCGTTCGTGGTGCTGCTGCTCGGCCTGTCCGGCGCGGCAGCCGCGCTGCTCATGCAATGGTGGATGAGCGTCGTCGACTATCCTCTCGTGTACAGCGGCAAGCCCTATTTCAGTTGGCCCGCGTTCATCCCGATCATCTTCGAGCTGGGTGTGCTTTTCGCCGCATTCGCCGCCGTGTTCGGCATGTTCGGCTTCAATCAGCTTCCCATGCTCTTTCATCCGCTCTTCCACGCCGATCGGTTCGCCCGGGCGAGCGACGACGGCTTCTTCATCTCGATCGAGTCCTGGGATCCACGCTTCGATCCGCAAAGAACGGCGGATTTTCTGCGGGATCTCGGGGCGACGCACGTCGAGCTCGTACCGCGCCGCGTGTGACGCCGCACGGCCAAGCGTCGAGAGGCTGAGGAGCCCGCGAATCGTGAGCGACGGAGCGCATACCTTTCGGGCCGACCGTGTGTCGATCCCCCCGGGCAACGCCTGGGGGCGTCTGCCTTCCGTCGGTTTGGGAGTGTTCGTGGTCGGTCTGGCCTCGTCGCTGGCCCTGGGGAGAGGCGACCTGCGGCAGCTCTACTTCTCGTGGCTCGTCGCCTTTCTGTATTTCCTGAGCATCGCGCTTGGCGCGCTCTTCTTCGTGCTGATCCACTACGTCTCGAAGGCCGGGTGGAGCACCGCGGTGCGGCGAATCGCCGAGAATGCGATGTCCACGCTGCCGATCTTCGCGGCGCTCGTCGTGCCCGTGGTCATCGGCATGGCCGAGCTCTTCCCATGGACGCACGCGGCGGAGGTTGCGAAAGATCCGGTGCTGCTCTCCAAGCAGCCGTATCTGAACACGTCGTTCTTCCTGGCGCGGCTCGGTTTCTACGTGGTGGCGTGGAGCGGGCTGGCGCTCTACTTCAGTGCCGCGTCCCGGCGCCAGGATTCGACAGGCGATCACGCGATCACGCGCCGTCTGCAGATGGCGGCGGCACCCGCGCTCTTCCTGTTCGCGATTTCCATCACCTTCGCGGCGATCGATTGGATCATGTCGCTCGATCCGCACTGGTACTCGACGATCTTCGGTCTCTACTACTTCGCCGGCGCCGTGGTGGCGGCGCATGCCTTCATCGCCATCGTGACGGTTGGGTTGCACCGCAGTGGCTTGGTCACCGGCGTGTTCACCACCGACCATTTTCACGATCTAGGCAAGCTGCTTCACGGCTTCACCGTGTTCTGGACCTACATCGGCTTCTCGCAGTTCTTCCTGATCTGGTACGCCAACATCCCCGAAGAGACGATCTGGTTCCGGCACCGGCTGGCCGGTTCCTGGAAGACGGTCACGATCCTGCTCGCTTTCGGCCATTTCGTGATTCCGTTCTTCGCGATCATGGCGCGCACCGTGAAGCGCAACCCGACGTTGCTCCGCCTGGGTGCGATCTGGATGCTGGCGATGCACTACGTGGACCTTCACTGGCTCGTGATGCCGAATCTGCACGAGCACGGAGTCGCCCCCTCGCTGCTCGATCTCGTCACCTGGCTCGCCGTCGGCGGCGCGTTCGTGGCGACGTTCGGATTCAACCTGACCCGCGCGGCACTCGTTCCTATCCGAGACCCGCGTCTGCCCGAGTCTTTGAGCTACGAAAATGCGTGAATCTCAACGCTCGATCCGAGGAGGAACATCCATCATGGTGCGAACGCGCGTTCTCGGTGTGGTTGCAGCCGCTCAATCGTTGTGCGTCGGTGTTGCTCTGGCCGGAACCATCGAAGGAGGGGTGAGCTACTCGGGATCCGTCCCCAACCTCAAGCCCGTGTCGATGGATGCCGATCCCACCTGCGCTGCGAAGCATTCGAGCCCCGTGCCGAACGACATTCTGGTGCTCGGCGACGGAAACACGCTCGGCAACGTGGCGGTGAGCATCGAATCTGGGCTTCCTGCGGGAAAGACGTACCCGGCCCCTGGCAGCGCCGCGGAGATCGACCAAGACGGCTGCATGTACGTTCCCCACGTGCTGGGAATCCAGACGGGCCAAGCCCTCAAGTTCAAGAATTCCGACGCGATCCTGCACAACGTGCACGCATTGCCGCAGCTCAACAAAGAATTCAACCTGGCGATGCCAGGTAACGTGAAGGAAAAGGAAGCCAACTTTCCCAAGGAGGAGGGCTTCTTCAAGGTGAAGTGCGACGTGCATCCTTGGATGAACGCATACGTGCGTGTGTATTCGCATCCTTATTTCAGCGTCAGCGGCAAGGACGGCAAGTTCAAGATCGAGAACGTGCCCGCCGGCACCTACGAGCTCAGCGCGTGGCACGAGAAGCTGGGCAGTCAAAAGCAATCCGTCACGATCGCCGAGGGCGAGACCAAGAGCCTGACTTTCACGTTCAGCGCCCCCGGCAAGTGAAATGCCGGAGGGCCGGTTGCGGCGCGTGAGGGTTCACGCGGCCCGAATCGCTTTTCCGGTCGACGACGGTTCCTCGATTGCCACGGTGAAGGGGAGAAGCGCCTGATGAGCTCGTCGCATGGGCACCATGGAAGTTCGGGAGGTGGTCACGGCGATGCCGAGCACCACGAGCTCGGCTTCTGGCGGAAGTACGTCTTTTCCACCGACCACAAGGTGATCGGAATCCAGTACGGGCTCACGGCGCTGGCATTCCTGTTCTTCGGTTTCTGCTTGATGATGCTGATGCGGTGGCAGCTTGCGTTTCCGGGCAAGCCGCTACCGTTCGGGCTCGGCAAGCTCTTCAGCGATGCGGTGATGCCGGGCGGCGCGATGGCGCCGGACTTCTACAATCAGCTCGGCGCCATGCACGGCACGATCATGGTGTTCCTCGGGGTCGTGCCGCTGGGCGTCGGCGCGTTCGGCAACTTCGTGTTGCCGCTGCAGATCGGCGCACCCGACATGGCGTTCCCGCGCATCAACATGGCGAGCTACTGGGTGTACGCGGTCGGCGGCGTCGTGATGCTGGCGAGCTTCTTTCTTCCAGGTGGGGCTGCTCAGTCCGGCTGGACGTCCTACCCGCCGCTCTCCAACATCTCGCCGGGCCAGACGTCTTGGCTGGTGGGAATGATCTTCCTGATCACCTCGTCGTTGCTCGGCTCCATCAACTTCATCGTCACCACCATCCAGCTCCGTGCCAAGGGGCTCACGTTCATGCGTCTGCCGTTTTTCGTGTGGGCGCAGCTGGTGACCGCGTTCCTGTTGCTGCTCGCGTTCCCGCCGCTCGAAGCCGCCGGCATCCTGCAGCTCATGGACCGGGTTGCGGGAACGAGCTTCTTTCTGCCGAGCGGACTGGTGGTGAGCGGCAAGATGATGGAAGTGAGCGGCGGTGGAAGCCCGTTGCTGTGGCAGCACCTATTCTGGTTTCTCGCTCACCCCGAGGTTTACGTGTTGATCCTGCCGGCGATGGGGATCGTCGCCGAGGTCGTGGCCAACAACACGCGCAAGCCGCTCTGGGGCTACCGCGCGATGGTATACGCGGCGATCTTCCTCGGCTTCATGTCGTTCGTGGTGTGGGCGCATCACATGTTCATCACGGGGATGGGGAGCGTGATGGCCGCGTTTTTCCAGACCACCACCATGATCATCTCGATCCCCTCGGTGATCATCCTGACGGCGTTTTTCGTGTCGTTGTGGGGCGGATCGATCCGATTCACCACGCCCATGCTGTTCGCGTTGGCGTTCCTGCCAATGTTCGGGATCGGTGGTCTCACGGGGCTGCCGCTGGGCCTGTCGTTCCCCGACATCCACCTTCACGACACGCTCTACGTCATCGGCCATTTCCACTACGTCGTCGCGCCAGGGACGATCTTCGCGCTCTTCGCGGGCGTCTACTATTGGTTTCCAAAGGCGACGGGCCGGCGCATGAGTGAATCGCTCGGCAAGCTGCATTTCTGGCCGTCGTTTGTGTTCATGAACGGCATCTTCTTTCCGATGTTCATTCAAGGTCTCGCAGGCATGTCTCGCCGCATGGCGGACGGTGGCGAGACGTATGCGCACGTCGCTCACTATCTGTATCTCAACAAGGTGATGTCGTTCTCCGCATGGGGGCTTGCGATTTCCCAGCTCCCATTCATGATCAATCTGGTGAAGAGCATCCGGGGCGGCGAAAAGGTTTCCGACAACCCCTGGGATGCGACGACGCTCGAATGGGCGGCTCCGTCGCCGCCACCGCACGGCAACTTCGTGACGATTCCCGAGGCGCATCGCGGTCCATACGAATACAGCGCGCCCGGCCGCACGACCGATTTCTTTCCGCAGTTCGACCCGGCGAGGGGGTGAGCGAGCATGCAGATCCCGTACACCGTCGAGCCCCGGCCGGATACCGGGCTGACGAATGGGAAGATCGGTATCTGGCTCTTCCTCGCGTCGGAAGTGATGCTCTTCGGCGGCCTGTTCGCCGCTTACATCATGCTGCGTGTGGGTGCGACCGAGTGGCCCGCCGGTCGAACGATCTTGAACATCAAGATGGCGTTCACCAACACCCTCGTCCTGATCAGCTCGAGCATCACGGTGGTGCTGGCGTGGGCGTCGTTGGTGCGCCGTGATCTCGGCGGGTTTCGGCGCTGGATGGGGATCACGGTCCTCTGTGGGTGCATTTTTCTGGTGATCAAGTATTTCGAGTACACGACCAAGTTCGAGCACGGTCTCTTCCCACGCACCAATACCTTTCTGGCCATCTACTTCACGCTGACCGGGCTCCACGGCTTGCACGTGGTCGGCGGGATGGCCGTCAATTCGTACCTTCTCGGACCGGGGGCGAAGCTCTTCGCGACCGATCCGCAGTGGTTCACCAATCGCGTCGAGAACGCGGGGCTCTTCTGGCACTTGGTCGACCTCGTGTGGATCTTCCTGTTTCCGGTCCTCTACCTGCTGTGATCACAGCGGAGGCGACATGAGCGCGAATCACGCCGTCGATCACCACGCAGCCGATCTCGACAGGCACGTTCGTGCAGCGCTGATCGTGTTCGGGGCGCTGCTGGCGCTGACGGTCGTGACCGTCGTCGTTGCCGAGCTCGATCTGCCGAAGCGCGAGGCGATCGCGCTCGCGCTCTTCATCGCCACCGTCAAGGGATCGCTGGTCGCCGCGTACTTCATGCACCTGCTGTCCGAGCGAAAGATGATCTTCGCGGTGCTGGGGTTGACGGTCGCCTTCTTCTTCGTGCTGCTATTGACGCCGACTGCCACCTCGATCACGGATCACGTCGGAAAGCTGGTGCATCCCGACAAGATCCAGCAGCCGGCGGCGGAGCACGGTGCGCACGCAGGCCATTGAGCGGACGCCGTGAACCTCAAGGGCTTCCACGTGGTGTTCATCATCGCGGCCACCGCCACCGTTCTCGGGTTCGGCGCGTGGGGCATCACCGTGGGGCGCAGCACCGAGGATGCAGGTATGACGGTGCTCGGTGCGGCGTCGGCCATGGCCGGAGTGGGGCTGCTCGGGTACGGCGGCTGGTTCTTGCGAAAGCTGCGGAGTAGCTCGTCGTGAATTGGTCATACGGGCTGATACGGTCCACGTTGCTCGTGGCCCTAGGGCTCGCGGTGACTTCGTCGGCGGCGTGGGCCTGCCCTGCCTGCTACAGCGAGGCCCAGGGGCCGCCGATCGACGCCGCCCGGATGGGCGCGTGGCTCTTGATCGGTGTGGTGGCCTCGATGTGGGCTGGATTTCTCGCGTTCTTCATTTGCTTGGCGCGACGCGCACGACGGTTCGCCACCGAGCCCCTGGGGCACACGATGGCGGCGGCGGGCGAGGGCGCGGCCTAGATCGCGCGGAGGATCGGATGCACGATTGGTTGTTTCTCCCCGAGCTTGCGTCCGATCACGGAGCGAAAGTCGATCAAGTCATCGGCTACGTCCACGTCCTGATGGCGATCCTCTTCGTGGGATGGGGCGCGTTCTTCGTTTATACGCTCATTCGCTTTCGCGCGAGCGCCAACCCGAAGGCCGACTACGTCGGCGTGACGGGGCACAAGAACACGTATCTGGAAGTCGCCGTAGCCTTGATCGAGGCGGTGCTGCTCATCGGGTTCTCGATCCCGCTCTGGTCGGTGCGGGTGGACAAGTTTCCCGCGGATGAGGCCGCGGTCGTGGTTCGTGCCGTGGCGGAGCAGTTCGCCTGGAACTTCCACTACCCAGGGGCGGACGGCGTGTTCGGCCACACCGATCCGCGCTTCGTCGACGCGCAGACGAATCCGGTCGGGCTCGATCCCGAGGATGCGCACGGCAAAGACGACATCACCACGGTGAATCAGCTTCACCTGCCGGTGAACAAGCCGGCGATCGTGCGGCTGAGCAGCAAGGATGTGATCCACAGCTTCGCGCTCTGGGAGATGCGTGTGAAGCAGGACGCGATCCCCGGCATCGAGTCGCCGCTGTGGTTCGAGCCCACGGTGACCACCGAGGAGATGCGCAAGCGCACGGGCGATCCCAAGTTCACGTACGAGATCGGCTGCGCCCAGCTTTGCGGCCTCGGCCACTACCGCATGCGAGGCTTCGTCACGATCGACGACGCGGAAAGCTTCGATCGGTGGCTCGCCGAGCAAGCGCCGAAGCCTGGCGAAGGTGGCGACGAGTTCTGGGGCTGACGGGTCAGCGAACGCCCGCGCGGAAGCGCGGACAGCGACCCGTCAAGAGCTCTTTGCCTTACCGAACACGCGGCTCGCCGGCATGCGTGAGCGGATCTCTGCGAGCGTGCGTTCGTCGATCGCCGTGATGCCCCGGTCGCGGCAGTGCGCCTCGACGTTCCGCATCACCATGCCGCGCACGAACGCCGGAATCTGCTTCATGCGCTCGAGCGCTGCGGGCTCCCACCGCAACGCTGGGGCGGGGCGCTCGCCGTAGCCCTCGTCGCGGTGTGCGAGAGCGGGGGCGTGACGGAATCGCCCAACCTCGTGATTGCAGAGCGGATCGGCCTCCCGGTAGTCGCCGGTGGTGCCATACGCCCGCGCTCGGCAGCCGCCGCATGCCGAGGCCAGCTCGCAGTCGCCGCACCGACCGCCGAGCCCGGTCCGCACCCGAATCTGCCGGAAGAGATCGGAGCCGTGCCAGAGCTCGGACAAACCGTTGCTGCGCAGATTTCCCGCGAAGACGGGCAGGTACGGGCACGGGGTCAGGTCGCCGTTGGGTCGGATTCCCAGGTAGTGCGTCCCCGCGGGGCATCCGCCGGCGCCGCCGGTGTACGTGCGCGGCAGCGTGGCGTTGGGATCGTGCGCCAGCGTCGTACGCACGTGATGCGGCGCGCACTTCGCGTTCACCAGCATCTTGCCTTCGAAGCGGCGCTGTAGCTGGTAAAGGCGTTCGAGGACGGCGTCGTACGTCGCCGGCTCGAGATCGGAGACGTACTCGCCGCGGCCGGTGGGCACGAGGAAATAGAGGTTCCACACCTTGGCACCGAGGCGCTCGTGGGCGAGCGTCGCGATCGCTTCGAGGGAGTCGACGTTGTGGCGCGCAACCGTGGTCTGGACCAAGAAGGGCAGGCCAACCTCGGCAAGGATCCGAGCACCTTCGCACGTGTTGTCGAAGGCGCCGCGCACGTTCCGGAACGCGTCGTGGCTCGCGGCGTCCGTGGCGTCGAGCGACAGCGCGAGACCGCGCGCGCCGCTCGCGGCGAGACGGGCAGCCACGTTCTCGGTGATTCGCACCCCGTTCGTGCCGACCACGACCCAGAGCCCAAGACGCGCAGCGTGCGCCACGATCTCCAGGATGTCGCGACGCAGCAGCGGCTCGCCGCCGGTCAGGATCGTCACGCATTCGGGCGCGAGCTCGGCGATCTGGTCCGCGACCGCGAAACACTCCGCCGTGGAGAGCTCGCCGCGGTCCGCGAACGCGTCGCTCGTGACGAGGGGATTCGGTCCGGCGTCGAGATAGCAGTGCTCGCACGCCAGATTGCAGCGGTACGTGAGATTCCAGGACACGACGTACGGCCGGTCGAAGGCCGCCGTCGGCTCCGTGGGGAGCGCGCCGGCGATGGCGGAGCCGAACGTGGGATCGGACGAAGTCATGCGTGCACTCACATGCCGAAGAAGTCCTTCGCTTCATCCATCACGCGTTCGTCGATGCGGTCGTAGCCTCGCTCGCGGGCGAAGCGCTCGACACCCGTGCGGGCCATCGGTCGCGCGAAAGAGGGCACGTTCTCGAGCCGGCGCTCTGCGTCCGATGTCCAGGTGAGCGGGCCGGGGGCCCCCGCCGCCGGTTCCAGGGGGCCGGCCTCGCCGCGTGCCAGCCCTGCGATGGGACATTTGGCGGCCGCGGGAGGCGGGGCTCCATCGGCTGGCGCGACGTTCACGCCCAACGAACCCACCACCTGGGTTTCGAACGGGTTCGTGAGCATCGCCATCTCGTAGCCGCACGCGGGACACGAGTAGACCAGGGTGAGCGACCCGCGATCGGGCGGCCTCGTCTCGACCAGCCGCATGGGCGAGTCGCACGGAACGCAGAGAAACTTCATGGGGTCTCCTCGAGCGCGGCGACGATTCGGTCGACGAGGATCGACGCCGCGGCGGCGGAGGGCAACGCAGGCGGCGCGAACACCGATTCGCCGCGGTCGCAACGGGCAGCCAGCGCGGGATCGAAGGGGATGTGGCCGAGCAACGGGGCGCCGAGGACGTTCTCGTCTTCTCGCGGAAAGAGCGGTTGCACGGTGCCGCACTCGCCGCAGTGATAGCCGCTCATGTTCTCGACGTAGCCGAGGATCCGATTGGGCGTCTTCGCGAGCGCAGCGAGCGATCGGGACACCACGCCGCGCGCGAGCGCGCTGGGGATGGTGACCAGCACGAACTGCACCGACGGCCCCAGGAACTCGGCGTACTGCACCGCCCGTTCCGCGCCCGGTGGCAGGTCCACCACGAGCTCGTCGAGATCGCCCCACGCGACCGTGCCGAGCAATTCCTCGAGCAACGTGAACTCGCGTGCCGCGCGCCACGTGTGCATCTCACCGCTCGCCACCGATTCGAAATTCAGCTCTTCGCCCTCCGGCAGCAGCGCGCCGATGGACACCACGCCGATCCCGTTCGCGGCCTTGGGCAGCGCGACCTGCCCGTCGTCGATGGGGATGAGTGGTCGCAAGCCGAGCCCCGTGAGGCGGGCTTGGCTCGGACCGTTGAGGTCAGCGTCCAGGATGGCGACGCGGCGTCCTGCGTCACGCAGGCCGGCGGCGAGCTGCGTCGCGACCGTGCTCTTGCCAACGCCGCCCTTGCCGGATGCGACGGCGACCAAGTGTCGCACCCCGCTCAGGTTGCGGGCGCGCCGGTTCCGGATCGCCCGGACTTGGCCGAGGATGTCGGATCCGCCGTCGCCGACGATGTCGTGGTAGCTCTTCATGGTTCGTGCGACGAGGCTACCCGCAGCTCACGTCGAGCGAAAAGCGCGTCCACTCGCGGGTCGTTCGGAAGCCGAGCCCGAGAAGGGCAGCGATGGGGACCTCGTCTCGTCCGAGACGCGGAATCCGGATGCAGCGTGCACCGAGGGCCACCAGCCGCGCCAGCAGCGGCGCCACCGCAGCCGACGAGCCGGGCGCTCCGACGGCGGCGATGGAGATCTCGTCACCCGACGCATTGGTCTCGTAGAGGCAGAACGCCTCGACGCGATCGGAATGAATTGCCAGACCCTGGAGCTGCGACGCACGCCGGACGAGCGCTTGGGGGGCCCGCATCCACGACTCGCGGGAGCCCATGCTGCACGTCGCCGCAAGCTCGTCGAACGCGAGCGGCGCGACGACGTCGGAGGCACACGGCGCCTCGCGCCCGATCGCATCGCCGTCGAGGACGAGGTCCACCAGCTCCCCACCCGCGTCGAAGCTGCAGGCGGTGAGCAACGCCCGTGCGGGCTCGTCGCGCGAGTCGATCTCCATGGTGAGGCGGGGCGGGCCGAGGATCGCGAGCTTGCGTGCGAGGGAGTCGAGGAGGTGGCGTGCGTGTCCGCGACGTCGATGCTCAGGGTGCACGCCTATGGCGAGAATGCACGTTTCCGCGGTCCGCTTGGCGGCGAGCAACACCCCGATCGGGCCGCGCTCGTCGAACGCGAGCATCGAGCTCGATGCCCAGAAGTCGACCAGCTTGCCGCGCCGCTTCAGCACCTCGGGCTCGAGCGCGGGAAGGCCCGGAACGTGGGACGCGAGACACTCGTTGTAGGCCGTTGCAAGCGCGCCGACGTCGTCGGTCCGGCAGAACCGGTAGCCGGGCATCAGGGTGAGCCAG
This sequence comes from uncultured bacterium, assembly GCA_964450125.1. Lineage (GTDB taxonomy): Bacteria > JADJOY01 > JADJOY01 > JADJOY01 > JADJOY01 > JADJOY01. Next base: position 2,358 of record CAYVDO010000155.1, on the reverse strand, counting down.
GGGCGGGTGCAGCGCGTCGCGAAGGCGCCCGATTCAGTCGCTGGCGCCTGGGCCGCCCTGCCGCATCGCGTGGAGCGCGCCCATGATGCCGACCTCGTTGAGCGGCGCCGACGCAGCTCCGGTGTGGCTGGCGGTAGTCGACGGCGCAATCGTTGCGGCGCGCCGAGCGGCCTCGGGATTCGCTGCATATCCCTGGATCATCTCGGCCATCGCCTGGCGGCTGGCGGTGATGGCCTCTTCGGCCAGCTCCAGATCGATCACCAGCGAGTCGCGCTCGCCGGCCAAGGCCTCGATCCGCTCCTGGGTCTTGGTCCGCATGAATCCCGCGGGAACGCGGAACAGGCGCTGAACCGCGTCCTCGGTCCACTTGCGCGCCGAGAAGAGTGGGTTCTTCTTCTCGTCGCGCGCCACGAGCTTCTTCCCGTCGTCGAGGGTGAACGTGTCCGTGTGACCTGCGGATCCAGCCTGCTCTCGATCGCCGAGCTCGATGGACGTGCCCAGCTCGTCCTCGATGATGCCGCGTGCGATCTCGAGTGAGACGGTGTCGAGGCGCTTCAATCGCACCGATTTCTCGATGCGGGCCTTCGTCCGCCTTCGCTGATACGGCTCCTTGAGCGTCCAGAGCGCGCGCTTCGCGTCCTGGGTCCAGGTGAGCGAACGTCCGTCGTAGGTGGTCTCGCTCTCCGCTCCGCCCTCCATGCGAATGAGCTCGGCCACCTGTTCTGCGCTGATGTGATCGAACGCGGTGGCGCCGCACACGCCGCACTTCGCGGGATCCGCCTCGGTCGCGGTCACGCCGCAGCTTCGGCAGATCGCCACCGGCCGCTCCTTGGCGCGCTCGAGCACCAACGACTCGGCGAACCGGGTGGTGGCTTCGGCGGTGGCCTTGGGCATGTAGCGGTCCATGGCCTCGTCGAGCAGCGAGCTGGTGATGACGCTGTGGCCTTGTTCGACTGCGAGCCGGTAGATCGCCGTGCGCGCGATGCCCTGCACGAGTGGCGGGACGTTCTTCATGCGTCCCTCCGCCTCTGGCGTCCAGCGGATGGTCTCCTCGGCTTTCACGTCGAGCTCGGGGTGCTCGATCCGCGTGGTGAGCAGCACGTTGCACGGAGACTGCCGCAACAGGTTCTCGGTGTTGCTCCCGAGGGCGCGTTCGTCGCTCGAGCTGTGGACGCCGATGCGCCCGAGAACCAGCAGCCACGGGCGAGTCTTACGCACGTGATCGAGCAGCTTCTGGAACGCCTTGCCGTCGAGCAGCGTGCGGGTGATCGGGAAGCCGGCGGCGCGCGCCATGTGCTCGGCAACCTTGAGGTGCGACTCGTAGATCTGCGCGAGGCCGGTGTCGATGATCTCCTCGTGGAGCTGGTTTTGCTCCTCGAAGCGGAAGACCTTCGCGGCCTTCTCGGTGAGCACGTCGACCACGCTGGCGAAGACCGAGTAGTGCAGGTAGGGGTCGTAGACGGCCACGGCTTCGACCTGCTTGCCGAGCTTCTTCGCGAGGTCGATGGCGGTCATCAGCGCGCCGAACGATTGGGGGCTGCCGTCGATGCCCACGAGGATCGTGTCGCTGGTCTCGTCACGGCTACCGTCCTTGGCCGGTACGTCCTTGATGACGAGCACGTCGCGCGAGGTGCCGCGCACCACCCGCTCGCACACCGAGCCGATTTGACTGTCGCGCACACGCCCGAGCCCGAGGGCGCCGACGACGACCAGCCCGTAGCCGTGCGCGTCGATGTCGCGAAGCAACTCGACCGAGTGCTTGCCGTCCATCATCCGCGGCTCGAACGGCAGCCCGGCTTCGGTGCACACCTCGGCCATCGGCGCGAGGTAGCTGTCCGAGATGAGCTTGAGGCCCATCGTGATCAGGCTGTCGTGGATCTTGCGTTGGCGATCGAGCTCGTTCTCCTCGAGGTATTCCTCGGGGAGCGTGTATTCCATCTGCTTGAAGCGATAGTCGTGCATGCGCGCGGCGTAGACGTGGCAGCCGACCATCCGGCTCGCGAATGCCTTCCCGAGCGCGACGCCGAGCGCGATCGCCTCGTTCGAATGAGGCGAATTGTCCACTGGTACGTAGATCGTCTCGTACATGAGCCCTCCGACTTCTTGCCGACGCGCGCGCCGGTTCACGCGGTGGCGCGACGTCGCCGCGCCACCGCGATCACCACCAGCTCGACCGCGAGAACCGATCCTGCCGCTTTCGCCATCGGAACGAGCGGCGACTCGGCGGCTCCTGCTTCCACGTACAGATAGTACCAGGCGGTGATGCCGCGTTTGTTGCCGCGCTCGCGGTTGAATCCGTCCCAGACGCTGAACGCGACAGGGGTGAACTTGCCTTCCTCGAGATGAGCGCCGCCTCTG
>CAYVDO010000154.1:0-16448 GCA_964450125.1 uncultured bacterium | reverse complement strand
TCGCGATCGAGCTGGCGGCGGCGCGCGTGGTGAGCCTCTCGGTCGAGCGGCTCGCCGAGCGCCTGAGCGATCGCTTCCGGCTCTTGGCGCGCGGCGACCGCGCCGCGCTGCCGCGCCAGCAAACGCTGCGCGCGCTCATCGACTGGAGCCACGAGCTTCTGACCGAGCCCGAGCGGGTGCTGCTCCGGCGGCTCGCGGTGTTCGCCGGGAGCTTCTCGCTCGACGCCGCCGAGGCCGTGTGCGCAGGCGGCGAGGTGGACGAGCTCGACGTCCTCGACCTCCTCACCAACCTGGTCGAGAAGTCGCTGGTCGCGATGGAGCCGGGTAGCGAGCGCTTCCGCCTCCTCGAGACCATCCGCGAATACGCGCACGAACGGCTGCGCGCCGCGAACGAGGAGATCGAGGTGCGCGATCGCCACCTCGCCCACTACCTGACGCGCGCCGAGCAGGCGAGCGAGACGATCCGCTCGGGCGAGACCGCCCGGTGGAAGGCCCTCGAGATCGACCACGAGAACTTCATGGCCGCGCACGCCTGGTGCGATCAGGGAGTCGGCCACGCCGAGGCGGGGCTGCGGCTGATGCTCGCGCTGCGCGATTACTGGTACGCGCGCGGCATGCTCGAGCCCGGCCTGCGGGTGGGACTTCAGGCCGTCTCGCGGCCGGGCGCCGAGGCGCGGACGCTCGATCGCTGCCGGGCGCTCCACGAGATCGCGCGCCTCAAGAGCTGGCTGTTCCAGGGTCGCGACGCCGAGCGTTTCGCCACGGAGTCCCTCGAGATCGCCCGCGAGCTCGGCGCCAACGACCGAGCGGCGATGGCGCTGCGCCAGCTCGGCCTCTTGGCGCAGTACCGCAACGACGAGGAGACGGCGCTGGCCCGCGTCCAAGAGGCGATCTCGCTGGCGCGTGGGCTCGCCGACACCCTCCCCCTGACCACCGCGCTCTCGACCCTGGCGGAGATCCAGCGCACCCGCGGCGACCTCGAGGCGGCCGAGCCGCTCTACGAGGAGTCGCTGGCGATCGGCCGCAAGCTCGGTGACCGGCTCTCGGTCTCCCTCGATCTCTTGAACCTCGCCGCGCTCCGCGTCGACCGCCTTTCCCCCGCGCGCGCCGTGGCCCCGCTCCGCGAAGGCCTCACCACCGTGGCGGACGCGAGCCTCAAGGCGATCGGGCAATATGGACTCGACGTATCGGCGGCTCTGGCAGCAGCGCGCCAGGAGTGGTCGCTGGCTGCGCGGATTTACGGCGCATCCGAGGCGTATCGCGTCCAGATCGGCATCTCCCGCGACCCGGTCGACGTGGAGTTCGTCGCGCGCCACGTCGCGCGGGCGCGCGAGGCGCTGGGAGACGATTCGTATTCGGCGGCGGAGGCGGGCGGCCGTGCGCTGCGCTACGAGGAGGTGCGCGCCGAGGCGCGGCGCTGGCTCGAAGGCCTCGACGGCAAGAGCAACGCGTGACGCCCCATCCCTCCGGAACGGTGACGTTTCTCTTCACCGACATCGAGAGATCGACGCAGCTCTGGAAGAACCACGCGGCATGGATGGAGAAGGCGCACGCACGCCAGGAGGCGATCCTGCGCGAGGCGTTCGCCGCGCACGGCGGCTATCCGTACAAGATGATCGGCGACGCGTTTCAGGTCGCTTTCGCTACAGCGCCCGCGGCGATCGCCGCCGCGATCGATGCGCAGCGCGCGCTGGCGGCAGAGCCCTGGGGCGAGCGCGCGATCCGCGTGCGCATGGCGCTCCACACCGGAGAGACCGAAGAGCGCGGCGACGACTACGTGGGCCCGCTCCTCAACCGCGTGGCGCGGCTCATGAGCGCCGGCCACGGCGGTCAGGTGCTGGTGTCGGCACTGGGTTGCAGTGTTGCGCTGAGCCATGCGTCGCGCGGACTGCGCGATGCGCGGGGAGCCGCCGCGCCGAGTCAGCGCTGGGCGGCGGCCTGCCGGGCGCGCGATCCCCGGCGCCGGATCGTCAGCACGAGCGCCGCGGCGGGAACGACGAACATACCCAGGTCGACGAACGGCGATCCGTCCCGATGCAAGCGGCCGTCGACGGCGGCCGTCGCGACTTCCGGCCCCACGCACGCGCCGGGCGTGGCGGAGTTGCAGTCGTCGTCGATGCCGTTGCCCGGGATCTCGGTCGCACCGGGGTGGACGGTGCCCTGGGTGTCGTCGCAATCGAGCTCGAAGACGGCGCAGTCCGGCGACGCGGGGCTGCCGTACCCATCGCCGTCCTCGTCGTGGCACGCCACCGGGAAGCCGTTGAGCGCGTCGACCGTGTCGAAGAGGTCACCCACCTCGTAATAGTCCACGTGCACGAAGTTCGGGGTCTTGCCGTAGAGCGCGGCGCACTCCTCGGCCTTCTCGAGTAGGAACGGGTTGGTGTTCGCCTGGGCGGCGAGCGTCGTCGTGCCGCCGCCGACGAGGGTCTGGAGGCGGTGATTGAGCCAGAAAAGCGCGTTGGACGGGCTGCCGCCGTCGATCGCGCACGTGAAGTCACTCAGCTGGTACGTGTCCCACGTGGTGTCGAAGCCGTGGCGGAACTTGAACATGTACCAGGGGTGCGTCGATTCCTCGTCGTCGTTCGAGAAGACGAGCAAACGCTCGCCGCTGTCGATGAGCTCGCCGAGCGTCGGCCAGTCACCGCCAGGATGCGCGTAGAGATAGTCGCTCTCGGGCTGCGCGGAGTCGAGAAGCCCGGCCGCTTCGAAGACCGATCCCGCCTGGTCCGCCGTCACGAACGAATCGAGATAGATGGTGACGACCTCTTCCGGGTGCGCGTCGAGAAAGGTCTTGACCTCGAGCAGCCCCTCCACGGCGGGCTTGTTCGCGATCAGGCACACACCGTGGCACAGCGCGATCTCGCCGTCGTACTCCCAGAAGTCGAGCTCGAGCCCACGCGCGCCAGCAGCGAGCTGCTGCGTGATCGTCTGCGATTGGCTCGCGTTGATCGTGTAGCCCTCGGCGGTGTTGGCGTGGGAGTTGTGCGTGCTCGGGAACGTGACTGCGTCGTAGGTGCGCCCGCAGAGCTCCGTGCGGCCGTTGCACACGGTGGCGGAGCGGGCGTGGTCTGCGAACGTGATCGAAAGCACGCCGATCAGAGCGGCGCAGCGAATGCTTGATCCGATCCGTCGGACGAGGTTGGTCACGAAGATCTCCGTCGCGCGCGCGACCGTCGGGAAAACTGGATGGTACCGAGCGATTCGACGCGCGCGCAACGCGGCGGGCGTAGACCTCACGCTCGCCGGCCTCGGTCGACGTCGGGGTTGATCCGCCACGCGGTGCCGGCCACCGTGGCGGTCGAGATGCCGAGGGCGGCGCGCGCGAGCGGATGGCCACGGCCCGCTTGGCGGGTGACGAGTCCCCGCGCTACGAAACCACGGCCGCACCGGATCGAATACCCATGACCGATCGCCCCCGCGGAACGGTGACGTTCCTGTTCACCGACATCGAGGGTTCGACCCAGCTCTGGGAAGAGCGGCCGACCTGGATGGCGACGGCGCACGCGCGTCAGGAGACGCTCCTGCGCGAGGCGTTCGCGGCTCACGCCGGCTACCCGTACAAGATGATCGGCGACGCGTTTCAGGTCGCTTTCGACACTGCACCCGCAGCGATCGCCGCCGCCCTCGCCGCCCAGCGCGCGCTCCAGGTCGAGCCCTGGGGCGAGGCCGCGATCCGGGTGCGCATGGCGCTGCACTCGGGAGAGACCGAGGAGCGCGATGACGACTACGTGGGCCCGCTCTTGAACCGCGTCGCGCGCCTCATGAGCGCCGGCCACGGCGGCCAGGTGCTGCTCACCCAGGCGACGTACGAGCTGGTACGCGACCGGCTGCCGCAGGACGTCGCGCTCCGCGACCTCGGCGAACGCCGGCTGCGGGACCTCAACCGTCCCGAGCGCATTCACCAGCTCGTGACGCCCGAGCTTCTGCAGGACTTCCCTCCGCTCAGGACCCTCGACGCGATCCCCAACAACCTGCCGGTCCAGCTCACGCATTTCATCGGCCGCGAGCAACCCATCGCCGAGATCGGGCAGGCGCTGGCGCGCTCGCGGCTGGTCACGCTCACGGGCTCGGGTGGCGCAGGCAAGACGCGTCTCGCGTTGCAGGTAGGCGGCGAGCTGGTGGAACGGTTTCCGCACGGCGTGTGGCTCGTGGAGCTCGCGGCGCTCACCAACGAGCGCGAGGTTCCGCAGGCGACCGCCACGGCGCTCGGCGTCACCGTGCCGCCCGGGCGCCCGGTGCTCGATGCACTGTCCGGGCGCATCGCCGCCGAGGAGCGGTTGTTGATCGTCGACAACTGCGAGCACCTGGTGGGCGCCGCCGCGGAGCTGGTCGCCGCGCTGCTCGCGGCGAGCCCCCGCTCGCGGGTCATCGCCACCAGCCGCGAGCCACTGCGGATACCCGGCGAGGCCACCTATCGTGTGCCGTCGCTGGGGCTGATCGACCCCGAAGAGGGCGCTTCCTACGCCGAGCTCGCCCAGTCGGAGGCGGTGAAGCTCTTCGTCGACCGCGCCATGCAGGTGGCCTCGTCGTTCACGCTCACCGAGCGCAACGCAGCCGCGGTCGCGGACATCTGCCGGCGTCTCGACGGCATCCCCCTCGCCATCGAGCTGGCGGCGGCGCGCGCGTCGAGTCTCACCCTGGAGCAGATCGCCGAGCGTCTCGGCGATCGCTTCCGACTCCTGACCCGCGGTGCGCGGGTTGCCCTCAAGCGCCAGCAGACGTTGCGCGCCCTCATCGACTGGAGCCACGACCTGCTCACGGAGCCCGAGCGCGCGCTGCTCAGGCGACTCGCGGCCTTTGCGGGCGGATTCTCGCTGGAGGCCGCGGAAGCGGTGTGCGCTGGCGGCGACGTGGACGCCTACGACGTCGTCGATCTGCTCACCAACTTGGTCGAGAAGTCCTTGGTGGTTCACGAGCCGGACCGCAGCCGCTACCGCCTGCTCGAGACGATTCGCGCCTACGCGCTGGAGCGGTTGTGCGAATCCGACGAGGATCCCGAGGTCCGCGATCGTCACCTCGAGCACTACCTGGCGATCGCCGAGCGGGCTCCCGAGACCGCGCAAGCCGGCGATGCAGGCGCGTGGCTGGCGTTCGACTCCGACCTCGAGAACCTGCTCGCCGCCCACGCGTGGTGCGAGGAAGCGCCACGGCACGTCGAGCGCGGGCTCAGGTTGGTGGTCGCGCTCGCGAGCTATCTGCGCCAGCGCGGTCGCCTCGAGCAGGGACACCGGCTGGTGCGCGAGGCGCTCGCCCGCCCCGGCGCAGAGGCGCGCACCGCGCTGCGCTGCCAGGCGCTCTACGAGTGGATGCGCTTCGGCTTTTCGATGGGCCGCTACGCCGAGGCGGAGGAGCCGGCGCGCGAGAGCCTCTCCATCGCTCGCGAGATCGGCGCGGATCACTCGGCGGCGCTCACCCTCCGCTACATCGCCGGGTTCGACGCCGTGCGGGGGGATTTCGCGCAATCCCGTGCCCACTCGGACGAGGCCGTCGCCATCGCCCGCCGACTCGGTGACCCGGAAACCCTCGGCATGACCCTCACCACGGCCGCCGAGCTCCATCGCTACCAGGGTGAGCACGACACGGCGCAGCCGCTCTACGAAGAGGTGATCGACTGCTGGCGACGGACCAACGATCGCTCCAACGTCTCGATCGGGCTCTTGAACCTCGCCATGAACGAGGTGAGCCGAGGCGAGCCTGCTCGAGCGATCGAGCCGACCCGCGAGGCGATGGAGCTGACGCTCGAGTTCGAGCTGCGGATGACCGGCCAGCTCGTCCTCGACGTGTGCGCCGGGCTCGCCGCGACACGTGGCGAGTGGGAGCTCGCCGGTCGCCTCTACGGCGCTTCCGAGGCCGAGCGCGATCGCACCGATTTCCACCGCGATCCACCCGACGAGAGCTACTTGCGGCCGCTCATCGAGCGCGCCCGCGCGGCGCTGGGTGAAACCACCTTCGCCGCGGCCGTGAACGCGGGCGCCGAGCTCGGCTACGACGACGCCCTCACCGAAGCCCACGGCTGGCTCGCGAGCTTGCGAACCCACCAGCCGTGAAGCTCGCGCGCGCGGCCACCACCGTAACTCGCCCGCGCGTATAAGTGATTTGCAATCCTGCTGGTATTCTGTACCGTCGCTTCATCGAGCCCGACAATGCAAGAGATCCGCGTCACGTTCGCCGACTCCCAAAGCGATGCCAGCGACAGTGGTGGCGAGAAGCGTTACTTGGTTCGCCTCACCGATTCCGCTGGGCTACCCGTTGGGGTCGAGGTCCCCTTCACGCCGTTCCTCGGCGACGACGACTACGAGAGCCTCCGCTGGTACCTCGAGGACTACCTCGATCTCCCGGACGGCGGCGCCGTGGTCCGCGCGGAAGCCGTTGAGCACCAGCTCGAGTCTTGGGGCCGCCGGCTCCACGACGCGCTCTTCGCCCCACCCGAGAATGCCGCGTGTCTGAGGATCCTGCTCGACGCCTCCGAGCCACGAGAGCTGACGATCGCCACCCGCGACGCCGCACTGCTCCGACTGCCATGGGAGCTCATGGCCGACGGGGTCGGGAGCCTGGCTCAGCGGCTTGCCGTTCGCCGCCAGCTCGAGGTACCGGAGCGGCTCGTCCCCAGAGAGATCGAGCTTCCCGTCCGCATGCTCTACATCGTGAGCCGCCCCAGCGACACCGGCTTCATCGACCCGCGCCTCACCAGCAAGGCGCTCCTCGCGGCCCTCGACCCACTGGGTGCAAGCGTTGAGATCGACTTCTGTCGTCCCCCGACCCTGGCGCGGATGGACGAGATGCTGCGCGACGCCGAGCAACAAGGAAATCCGTACGACGTCGTTCACTTCGACGGCCACGGCACATTCCTGCCCGAGGCCCAGATCGGTGCGCTGTGCTTCGAGAAGGCGGACGACGGTACCGGTAGCTCCCAGACCGATTTCGTTCGCGCCGACCGCCTGGGCGACCTCTTGCGCGAGCGCCGCGTTCCGCTCGTGGTTCTCGAAGCGTGCCGCAGCGCCACGATCGGAAAGACGGCCGTCTTCCGCTCCATCGCGCCGCGTCTCATCCAGGCTGGTGTGGGCGGCGTTCTCTCGATGGGCTACGCAGTCCACGTCGAGGCCGCGCGCATCTTGCTCGACCGCTTCTATCGCGAGCTGGTGAGCGGCACCACGATCGGCCACGCCGTTTCCCAGGCGCGCGGCGCGCTCCGAGCCAAACAGGCGCGTTGGATCGAGCTCGGCCCACGTGGTCGTACCATTCAGCTCCAGGACTGGTTCCTGCCGCACCTCTATCAGCGCGGCCTCGACGAGCCACTCCTCCCTCGAAACGCCGCGGCGCGCGAGACGGTCCGTCAGCACGACGTCTTCCTGAGCCACAACCACGCCGACTCCGACCGTGTGGAGGCGCTGGCCCGCGCCCTCTCGGACAAGCACGGCTTGCGCGTGTGGCTCGACAAGTGGAAGTGCGGTCCCGGAGCCCTGAAGCCGCAGTGCGCCCGGGGAATCGGCGACAGTCGCTTCACCGTCGTGGTCGGCTCCAAGGCCGCGCTGGCGTCGAACTGGGTCGCGTGGGAGATCGCCCAGCATCGCGCGCACAGTCCCGAGGGAGACCGCCTCATACCGATCAAGCTCGAGGAGCTCGCGCTTCCCACCAATCTCGAAGACCTGCTCTGGGTCGATTTCACCGACCCAGGCCGCGACACCGAGAGCGCCGCTCGGCTCGCGCAGCTCGTCCGCTTCACGGATGCGGACGACGCCCGACGCCTCCGAAAGTTTCGAGCACCGCCGAGCCGCGGCGAACCGGGTGCCTTCCCTCGGCCGCCCCAGTACGGCTTCCAGGGGCGCGCCCACGAGCTTCACGAGCTCGAGCGCCGCCTCCGTCGCGAGCGGGGATTCGTCCTTCATGCCATGGGCGGCATGGGAAAAACCGCCCTCGCCACCGAGGCGGCTGACTGGTGGACCCGAAGCGGCCTCTTCCGGGACGGCGCCTGTTTCGTGAGCTTCGAGCAGTTCACGAACGCCGAGCGCGTGGTCCAGGTGCTCGGTGCATACTGCGAAGGCCCCAGGTTCGACCAGCTTCCCGCTTCGGAGCAACGCCGCCGCGCCGTCGAGCTATTCCACGAGCGCGAGCTGCTTCTGGTTTGGGACAACTACGAGAGCGTGCTCCCGCAGTTCAACGCCGGTGCCGGCCCAGGCGGGAGTCCTTACACCGACGAAGAGCGCCGCCGACTCGGCGACCTGTTCCACGATCTCACGAGCGGCGACGGGAAGGGCCGCCTGCTGGTCACCTGTCGCCCCGGCGATACCGGCTTGCCCGGTGCGCACCGAAAGGAGATCCAGGGTCTCGCTCGCGCCGACAGCCTCTGGCTCTTGCACCGGATACTGGAGCGCGACGGCCTCTCTCTCGACGACGCTCGTCTCACCCGCGAGGCGCTGGATCCCCTTCTCGATGACCTCGCCGACCATCCCCTCTCCCTCGAGCTGGTCGGTCCACACCTGCGCACGCTTAGGCCCGAGGCGATCCGCGCTGACTTCGCAAAGCTCCTTCACAAATTCAAGCAGGAAGCGCCCGAGGAGCGGAACACCTCGCTCTTGGCATCTCTCGAGTTCTCCCGCCGCCACCTGACCCCCGCCTCCCGCGACGCGCTGCCCTGGCTCGGTCTCTTCAGCGGCGGTGTGTTCGAGGACAACTTCCTCGACGTGAGCCAGATCGCACCGGATGCCTGGGAGCCGATCCGGACGGAGCTGCAGTGCATCGCGCTCATCAAGGTCGAGGACGAAATCCAGATCGGGAACCGACCGTTCCTGCGCTTCCATCCCACCCTCGCGATCGCCTCAGCGGATAGCTCGCTCAGCGGGAATCTCGAGATCCGCAAGCGCTTCATCGCCGTCTACGTCGCCCTTGGACAGATGCTGGACAAGGCGTTGCGGATCGCACAGTCGCCTTCCGCCTTGCTGGTCCTGGATCGCGAGGAGACCAACTATCGCGCCGCCGTCCGGTGGGCGGCGGCCCACGGTGAGAACGGTGCCGCAGCGACGCTGGGATCGACATTCTTGACGTACCTCAGGAGATCCAACCGCATCCGCGAGCGCGATGCCTGGGTCGAATGGCTCCGAGGCGCGTTTATTCAATCAGGGTTCACGGCGGAGGCTGCGGCGTACGAGCAGCAACATGCCTGGACACTCTTCACCCAGGGCGATCCACGAGGCGCTGTGGACAAGCTCCAAGACCTGATCGACCGCCTCCGGCATACCGAGGAGTTCGATGCCAGATTTCACATGGCCCAAGCCGTCGGGACCTTGGGTAGAACACTAGATGCCTGCGGATCCTCAAGTCAGGCCATTCCTATCCAGCGGGAAGCTGTCGACCTCTGGATGGCCCTGGTCGAGGAAGCCGGTGGTCATTCATGGGAAGCGCTACTGACCATGGGCGACCACAGTGGAGCGACGATACAGCTTGGTAACCTTGCGGCTGCGATGGGAGATCTCGGGGCCGCGCTACTTCACACCGGCCACCACGACGAAGCCTTAGCGATGTCGGAAGATGGGCTGAGAATCCAGGAGGCACTTGGCTCTCAACGTGAAGTCGCGGCTGCCCTTGGCCAATGCGCTCAAATTCTCGTCGCGACCGGCCGCTACGACGAGGCCGCAGCTCGCCATGTTCGCGCCCTTGCCGCCGCCCACCAGGTCGGGGACAAAGAGCTTCAGGGATCCTTGATTCAGCACCAAGGCACCCTCGCGGTACATCGCAATCAACTGGCGCTCGCAGGACGTCTGTACCAAGAAGCGATCCGGCTCTTCCAGGAAGCAAACGATCTCCCCTCACTGATGCGGACCTACAACAGCCTGGGTGTGGTCGAAGCGAGGTCTGGCCGGCCTGCCGAAGCGCGAGCTTGGCATGAGAAATCCCACGAACTTGCAATGCAGTTGAACGATCAACTCTGCCTTGGCGCAACGGCACAGAACATTGGCCTCCTTTGGCAAATGGAAGGAGAAGCCGCCCGCGAACGCGGAGATGAGCCTGTCGCACGGCAATACTTTAGCGAAGCCCGAGTTTCTGTGCAGGAGGCCCTCGACGTCTGGCGAGCGCAGCAGAACGCACCGAATACCGGTGTTTCCCTGAGTCAACTTGCGCTCGTGGATCTCGCCCTAGGCGAGCTTGACGCGGCCGATCGGCACGCCAACGAGGCTCGCGAGATCCGCGAGTCTCTAAGCCTCAGAGAAGTGTTCCGGGACTACAACACCCTCGCCGAAATCGCACAGGCACGCGGCGATGTCGCAGACGCGAGCGAGTGGGCCAAGAAGCGCGATGATCTGCTGGCCGATCTCCGGCGTCGCGCCGGCGGAGGCGATGCCCTGCCCTCCCAGATGCTCAAGGCTCTCGAAGCGCTCGCGATCGCCTGTGCACAATCCGGCTTCAGCAGCGATGTGCTACGTCCCGACGCCGAAGAAGCCCTTGCGACACTCGGGCGCTCGCCCGTCCCATTCCCCGAGTTCGCTGCGTTCCTCCGGCAGCTCGCTGCCGGCCAGCTTCCGCCTGTCCCGGTGTCGCTTCCGCCCGAGCTTCGAAACCTGCTCGAACCGCTCGCCCAGGCAATCCGGGCGTCGCAGCGCGGCTGAGCGAGGCGACGCAACTGACAGGCGGACGGCATCACTGCCAGGAATCGCGTCGCACCTCGACGATCGGATGCGGATACACTGATCGAAATGGCTCTCCAAGCGGTCTCCAGTACACCGACCCAGGCGGGGTTCGAGGCGTCGGACACATCCGAGCGTTCGGCGCTCGTATCCGCTCGCCTCCGCGCTTTCGCAAGCTCCGCGGACTTGGTGCTGAGTGGCTTGACGGGAATCGACGCCTCACCTTCAGCAGCAGCGCAGAACGCCATCCTTGCGCCAGCGATTGCAGGCGAGTTGCGGCATCGGTCCGAGAGCGGCGCCGCGGTGCGCCTGGCGGAATGCACGATCTGGTGGCTGAGCCGCATGCCGCCGGAGCTTCTCATTCGAGCCGCCGACGGCAGTCTCGAGCTTCATGCCAGAGGGAGGATCGTTCGCGTAGCAGGTCACGTCGAGGGCTTCCCAATCCGATCGATCCGCGACACACATGCGCTGCTGCGCGAGATGGCGCGCCCGGGTCGAGTCGAGGTGGTGGCGCAAGGTCAGGTGCTGGCCCGAATCACTGCGACCATCACCGAAACGGACGAGATCGGCACTTCGATTCAGCTTCTCGATCAGATGTTGGTGATCGAGAAGCACTTCGGCGTACGGTTGACCGTTCCGTATCCCGAGCACTTGCCTGCGATCGAATGGGCGCACGAGGTCGCGACGAGCGGCGTCTGGACTCGACCAAAGAACCTGAACGTGCCGTGCGGATCGGCGCTGCTGCGGAACATGGCGCAGGCGATCCTCGCGAAGCCGGATGAACGTTGCACCATCAAGTTCCTGCTACCTCGAACCCTGGATCTTCCGGGCGCGCGCGTGTGCCTGGGACCTGAGCGAGTCGTGCTTCAGCCCGTCGTTCTTCCGCGCTCGCCGGAAGAGTTGCTTCGGATTGCAGCCGAGATGCAGGAAGGCGATGTCTTCGACCTCCGGCTGAGCGTGCCACCGGATGGCGTGCTCCGCTTCGAATACCTCGACCACCTGCCGCTCCTCGAGATTGCGGATCGCTACGCGGACCTCGCCGATTCGGAAATGGACGGCGGGCTCACTCCGGAGATGAGCGACGAGCTTGCCCAGCTTCGCGAGGCCTACGAACGCCGAACGACTCCCCGCTTGGTAGTGGCGGAAAACGACTATCGTGCGCTCCAGGCTGCGCTCGATTCGTGAGTTCTCGGTCGACAGTCTCGTAAGCGTCGATTGAACGGCGTAGCGGAGGAGTGGTCATCCTTCCAGCGACGAAGGCGCTCGACACCTCGCGCCACGACCGCGATGGATTCTCGTGCGGCGACGAGATCCTCGATCAATACCTACGGCGCTTGGCTCATCAAGACGTGCGGCGCGATGTGGCGAAGGTGTGGGTGTTGGAAGACCCGGTAGACTCGGCCCGAATCTTGGGCTTCTACACGCTGAGCGCCGGGGCGATCGAGCGGGCAGAACTGGATCCCTCGGAGACGCGCCGACTGCCAGCCGCCTATCCGATTCCGATTGCGCGGATCGGCCGCCTCGCGCGAGTGAACTCGAAGCGCGGCGCAGGCCTCGGCCGCGTGCTGCTCTACGATGCCTTCGCGCGCATTGCGGAGGGCCCCGTCGGAGTTGCATTCGTAGTCGCCGATGCGAAACACGAACGAGCCTTCCGCTTCTACGAGAGCCACGGCTTTCGACCTATCTCCTCGGCTGCACGCGCGTGGCCTCGCCCGGTGTACATCGCAACCAAGACAGTCAAACAGCACATCGGCCGCGGCTGAGTGACGCCGCGCGCCGACATCGCCGGGAGGCCCACCGGTCCCTCGGTGGGCCAGCCCGCCCAGCGCGGGGCCGTCGAGGGACCGACGGCTCTCCACGCCGTGGCGCGCGCGGCCGCAGGCCACCAGTCGCGCGTCAGCGTGGGGTGGTGAGGGTGAGGGTGTTCGAGTAAGCCGAGTTCCCGGCAGCGTTGTAGGCGTACACGCGGTAGTAGTAGGTCTTGCCGCCGCGCAAGCCGGTGTTCGTGAAGGTCGTGACGTTGGCGCCCACCGTGCCGACGGTCGAGAAGTTCTTGTTGTCGGTGGAGCGCTGGATCTTGAAGTTGGTCTCGTTGCTCGAGCCATCGGTCCAGACCAGCACGACCTGATTCTTCGCAATCGAGCTGGCGGCAAGTGCGCTCGGCGCCGCTGGCGGCGCCGCCTGGGTGGTGGCGCTGGCGACGGCGGTATTCGCCGAATCGCCCGCCGAGTTGAAGGCGTGGACGCGGTAGTAGTAGGCCGTCGCTGGCGTGAGGCCGCTGTCGGCGAACGCCACGTTGTTCGCGGACACCGAGGCGATGGCGGTGAAGTTGGTGCCGTCGCTCGAGCGCTCGACCAGGAAGCCGCTCTCGGTGCTGGATCCGTCGGTCCAGGTGAGGTTGATGCCGCTGGTGGACGCCGCCGTCGCGACCAGGCCGCTCGGCGCTGCGGGCGGTGTGGTGACCGCCGCCAGCGACGGCAGCGTGACCGTGCTGGGATGCGCCGAGTCGAGAACGATCTGAACCGTGCCGCTCTTGGCGACGGCACCCGAAGAGGTCGAGAGCGACGAGCCGTCCTGCATGTTCTTGTCGAAGCGGTCGTAATTCGAGGGTGCCACGAGCAGCCGCAGCCGATCGCCCGACGGAATGGTGATGGCCACGGACGGCAGGTCGACGTCCACCGCATAAACGGTGCCGGGGCTCAGCATCTGGCGCGTGGTGTAGCCGGAGCGCAGCGACACACGCCGGACCGAATCGACGATCAGGGTGGAGCTGCCGTCGGCGCGGACTTGGGTGAGCCGGACGGCGATGTCGGTATCCACCGTGGTGGACGTCACGTTGAGGCGGACGCGTGGCCGGCCCGAGATCGAGAGCGGGTTGCTGAGCGGCCGAGTGGTGAACGAGAGCACGTCGCCGCGCGACTCGATGGGCCGGAGGTCGCCGGGACCGACGGTGGCGTTGGCGTCGTCGAGAACCGCGCCGAAGAGCGTGGGCACCGGATTCGCGGGATCGGCCACGTACGAGCGCGGAGTCTCGTTCGCCGCCGGCGTCGCAAAGGTCAGCGACGCGTCGCCGCGCAGATAGAACGTCTGGTTGCTGGCGTCCGCGGGAGGCCAGCTCGCCGAGTCCACCAGTCGCCCCTCGTTCATCTGGTAGTAGCGATAGGTGGCGCGCTGGGCGTAGCCGTTGGCGATGCCGCGCATCGTCGAGTCGAAGAATTCGAGGGCGGCGCTGGCTTGGATCGTCGCCGCGTCCGGGTAGCTCAGCTGGCCTTGCTGCGCGTCGCTCACATGGCTGTGCGACCACGGACCGATGAGCGCCTTCTGATTGCCGGCCGCTCCCGCAGCACCGCCACTCTGCACGCGCTGCATCTCGCCGAGCGTGGTGTCGGTCATGTGGTCGTACCAACCCGCGACGTGGAGCATGGGGATGCGCACCTGGTCGATCGGGTTGGAGGTGGTCTCGACCTGCGTCCACCACCAGTCGTAGAGCGGATGGTTGGCGGACAGGTAACCGTTCCCGAACGGCGAGTCGTTGCGATTCTTGTAGTAGACGCCGCCCGGGTAGCTGAGCGCGTAACCCTCGCGCCAGTAGTACTGGATGGGCACGCCGGCGACGAGGTGCGGAGGGGCTTCCTGGGCGGTCGCGAGGATCGCGGTGCCGAGCGCGGACACGCCCCACCCGCCGACCTTGCCGTTGCTGAACGATTGCTTGGCAATCCACTCCACCACGTCGTAGCCGTCCTGGCCGCGGGTGGGACAACCCGAGTACTGGGCGTTCGCCGAGCCGAAGAAGCCGCGCCAATCGACGAACACCCACGCGTAGTTGGGGTTCTTGAAGAGCGGGTCGGTGTTCTGGTCGTACGTGAAGATCGGCTCCCAGGTACGCCGATCGTAGGGGGTCTGGACCACGATCACGGGCCAAGGCCCCGACGTGCTGGTCGGCTTGTACACGTCCGCCGCGAGGGTCTTCCCGTCACGCATGGGGATCGCGACAGTGGACTTGGTCGAGGCAGCATCAGCAGGGCCGCTCAATCCCGCGACGACACCAAACAAGAAAGCGACGGCGAATAGCTGCCGTCGCCAATTCGCCGCAACCCGATCGTCAACAACAGACCTACACACGTCCAGCCCCCATCAGACCCATGACATCATCGTCACCATTCAGGTCAGACCTCACTACCAGGCTGAGCAAGCAAGAGGCCAAAAACGTCGAAATACCAACATGTGGGACCGCGGGATCATGACAGCTGCCAACTCAACGGATGCCCGCTGGATCATCCCGAAAACAATTGGATTAATTGCCACGGCTCGGGCGCTGCAGGTGGGTGGCACCTCGCACACCGGTGAGCATTCGAATGGGGAAATGACGATTCTGGGTAGACATTGAATCAGACTGGTGGCGGATTTACAGAAATTTGACGACAATGTCTGGAACCGGGTGAAGCGCTTCCCGGGGTTGGCGCCGGTGCTTGGAACTCCGCCCGGGGGGTTCCGCGCTGCGGCCGAGGCTTCAGCTCACGGAGGGGTGGGGGCCGCGAACTCGCTGGGTGAACCACCAGTGGTGCCCCCAGGGGTCCTCGGCCTCGTAGATCCGATCGCTCCAGAACTCTGCGCCGTAGTCGACGGTCCTGGGTTGCGCCACGATGCGTGCACCCGCGCGCCGAGCACGCTCGCAATGCGCGTCCACGTCATCGACGAAGACCAATAGATTCTGGGTATTGGCGCCCCCCACGGAGCGCGGCGTGGCGCGATGGACGAGCTCGGGGTGCGCCGAGTCCGGACCGGTGCCACCCACCATCACGAGACCCTCGCCGTAGACCAGTTCCGAGTGGTCGATCCGGCCACCTTCGCCCTCGATGCGCAGGCGCACCTCGAAACCGAACGCCTCGCACAGCCAGTCGATCGCCCGCGCTGGATCGTCGTAATAGAGCGCCGTCGAGATCCGCGGCCATCCAACGGGTGTTGCTTTCACGTCCCCACCCTCAAGCAGCCGTGGCGCCGCCGCACGACGAGCCTGCACCTGCCGTGCATCCGAAGCAGTGGCGCCCGACTGCGATCCGTCGCCCTGCGAGCCGCGCGGCATCGAAGTTCGCGATGTGACGAGGCGCCGCCCCGTCGACCGGCAGATCCAGCATCTGGTTGAAGTCGCAGTCGTGGAGGCGACCGTCCCAGCTCACCGAGATCAGGTTGCGACACATGACCCCCCGCGCCGCCACCGGATTGAACGCCTGGACCAACCGCTCCAAGTACGCCGCGAGATTCGCCGAGTCCACGAGCCACTCGAGAAATCGGCTGATGGGCATGTTGGTGATGGTGTAGAGCGCGTCGAACACCACTCCGTGGCTCCGCGCCAGCTCGCGCTTCCATTCGCGCTCGAGCGAGGCCTGCGAGCCGGGCAGGAACGCGCCCACGGGGTTGGTGACGAGCACCAAACGACGGCGTGGGTCGCCGTGGCCGTAGCCGACGTCGTTGAGCCGCCGCAGACCGGCGATCGAGCGCTCGAAGACTCCTTCGCCGCGCTGACGATCGGTGCTCGGCGCTCGGTAGTGCGGCAGCGAGCACACCAGCTCCACGCCGTGGGCCGCGAAGAATTCCGGCAGATCGCGCTGCGACGGTGCAGCGAGCACCGTGAGGTTGCAGCGATCCAGCACGTGCGCGCCGAGTGCCGCGGCCCGCTCCACCAGCCACCGGAAATCCGGGTGCAGCTCGGGTGCGCCGCCGGTCACGTCCACCGTCGGGATGGCGCACTCGGCCACCACCGCGAGACAGCACTCGAGGGTCTCGCGCGACATGCGCTCGACACGATCCGGACCAGCGTCCACGTGACAG
>CAYVDO010000153.1:0-16526 GCA_964450125.1 uncultured bacterium | reverse complement strand
ACGTCCTCGACGACGACGGCCTCGGTCACGGCCCGCTCCCGATCGCGGTCGAGATTCGTCGCGAGCGTGCCAGCGACGTGGTCTTCGACTTCACCGGCACCAGCCCGCAAGTGGAAGGCCCCGTGAACGCGGTCCGCGCAGTGACGCTTTCGGCGGTGTTTTATGTGCTGCGCACGCTGCTGCCGCTGGACGTGCCGACCAATGCCGGCATCTTGCGGCCGGTGCGACTGGTCACCGAGCCGGGCTCGCTCGTGGACGCGACTCCGCCGGCGGCCGTGAGCGCCGGCAACGTCGAGACCAGCCAGCGCATCGTCGACGTGGTGTTGGGGGCGCTGGCGAAGGCGCTGCCGGGACGAGTGCCCGCCGCGAGCGCGGGTACCATGAACAACCTCGCCATCGGAAGCGCCGGCGCGCGCGTGTTCGCGTATTACGAAACCATCGCCGGCGGCATGGGTGCCCGGCCCGGTCGCGACGGCTTGTCCGCGGTGCAGACGCACATGACCAATACGCGTAACACTCCCATCGAGGCGCTCGAGCACGCGTATCCGATCCGCGTCACGCGCTATCAGGTGCGGCGCGGCTCGGGGGGCGCGGGAGCGGCCCGCGGAGGAGACGGAGTGGTACGCGAGATCGAAGCGCTGGCGCCGATGACCGCGACGATCGTGAGCGAGCGTCGAGTGAGCGCGCCCTACGGCCTCGCGGGCGGCGAGCCCGGCGAGCGGGGTCGCAATCGGCTGGTTCGGCGCGGCGCGCGGCCGGTGGATCTGCCTGGCAAGGTGACACTCGCGCTCGAACCGGGTGATCGGGTCTGTATCGAGACGCCCGGCGGCGGTGGCCACGGCCGCCCTCGCGAGCGTGTGAGCGCGACCGCGAAGACGAACCGCCGGGAGCGGAGTCGCTCGTGACCGCGCCCACGGTTCATGCGCTCGCGCTCGCGGTGTTCGACGTCGATCACACGTTGGTGCGGGGCTCGTCGGGCGGTGCGTTCATCGGCTACCTGTGGCGCAACGACGTGCTGCTGCCTTCGCAAAAAAGGATGGTCGCTCGTGAGTTGCTGGCGTATCGCCTCCGGCGCCGAACCGGGCGTGATCTGGTGGAGCTGGGTGCGCGGCTCTTCCATGGCCTTCCGGAGCCCGAGCTGCGCGAGCATGCACGTCGGTGCGTGGCCGAGGACGTGCACAAGGTCGTCTACCGGGAGGCGCTCGAAGCCATCCAGCGCAGCCATGCGCAGGGGTTGACCGTGATCCTCGCGTCGGGCTCCACCGAGCTCATCATCGAGCCGCTCGCGGAGCTGGTGGGCGCGAGTCTCGGGATCGGTTCGCGTGCGGCGATCCGCGGCGGCCGGCTCACCGACGAGGTCGAGCAGCCGGTGCCGTACAAAGAAGGCAAGGTTGTGCGCATCGAGCGCGCGTTTCAGGGCCGCGAGATCGATTGGGCTGGCAGCACCGCTTACACCGATCGAGCCATCGACGTGCCGCTCCTCGAGCGCGTGGGGCGCGGTGTCGCGGTCAATCCGCGCGGCTCGCTCGGTCCGATGGCGCTCGAGCGCGGCTGGCGCGTCGAGCGCTGGTCGCGGGTGACGGGTGTGGCGCATCCGTCGGCGGCGCGTGACCTTGGCTCATCGCGCTGACACGCGGCAGCCCTCGCGGGGACCAGTTCGCGGACGCTAGACGGGTCGGGTTTGCATCCTCGCGCGTGCGCCGGGCTCGCGCGCCGCGGTCTCGAATGGGCACGATCCCGCTGGTGCTGGCGCTCGCCACCGCGAGCTGGCTGTGGGTGTTGCCGGAGATGCGTGGCATCGAGCTCGAACGCCTCGCCGACGATACAGGGGATTGAGCGGTGCTCAGCGCGCGGGGGCGTCGCCGAGCGAGGCCCAGAGGTGCAGCACCGCGTACGCCCGCCACGGCCGCCACGATTCGGCGCGCTCGATGGCCGCCCGCGGCGAGATCCCGCCGAGCGCCTTGCGTACGGCGAAGTCGGCTGCGGGAAAGGCGTCGGGATGGCGCAAGGCGCGCATCGCCAAGTAGTGCGCGGTCCACGCGCCGATCCCCGGTAGCTCCTCGAGGCGCCGCATCGTCTCGTCGACGGGCGCTTGGTGGTCGAGGCGCAGATTGCCGTCGGCGACTGCGTGGGCGAGCGCCAGGATCGCTCGCGCCCGGGCGCTCACGATGCCGAGTGAAGCGATGTCGGACAGGCGTGCTTGGGCGAGCCGCGCAGCGTCGGGGAAGAGGTGGGTCAGCGTCGTCGATGCGTTGGCTGCGGTGGTTGCGGCGTTCGCGCCGGCGCTGAGCGGAACGCCGAAGCGTGCCACCAATCGCCCGGCAAGTGTCGTTGCGGCGCGCACGGTCACCTGCTGTCCCAGGATCGCTCGCACCGCTGCCTCGAAGGGATCGAAGGCGCCGGGGACGCGCAAGCCGGGCCGGCGCTCCACCAGCGGTGCCAAGCACGGATCACGGCCCAGCACCTCGGCGATGGTGTGTGGATTGGCGTCGAGATCGAAGAGCGCCCGTAGCCGCGCTGCGATCACCATGAGCGTGCCCGCGAGGTGCGGCGAGACCGTCACGGTGATCGACGCGCGTGCCGCCTCATGCTGGACGGCGAGGCTGCCGACCGCATCGCCGAGCGCCACCGTGCGCCGATACGTGCCGGCTGTGGCCTCCTCGACTCCCGGCACCGCGCGGCCGCGCAAGAACGCGAGCAAGCCATCCCAGTCGAGCGGCGGGCGGTAGCCGAGCCGGAGCACGAGGGCGGGCTCCGATTGCAGCGCTGGCGCGGTCCCGTCGTTGGGCCCGGTCGCTGCCGCGATGATCCGCGAGCGCCGTAGCGCTGAAGGTGCGCAACCGAATCGCTCGCGGAAGAGCGCGTTGAAACGCCGCACGCTGCGAAAGCCGCTCGAATGAGCGATCTGCGTCACGTCGGCGCTGGTGTCGTGGAGGAGCTGCTTGGCGAGCGCGAGTCGGCGCGACTGAGCGAGCTCGACGGGTGTCACGCCGAGGCACGCCTCGGTGGCGCGTCGCAGGTGGCGGCTCGTGACGCCGAGACGCGACGCCAGCTCGTCGACGCTGCGATCGTTCAGAAACCCTTCGTCGATGTGTCGCGCCGCCGCGGTAACCAGCCGTGGGACGGAATCGAGGGGCGCCGACCCGGGTGCGAGCTCGGGCCGGCAGCGGAAGCACGCGCGATAACCGGCGCGCTCGGCTTCTGCGGGAGTGCGGAAGAACGTGCAGCGATCGCGACGCGGCGTGCGCGCGCTGCAGATCGGACGACAGTAGATTCCGGTGGTCGAGACCGCCACGAAGAAATGGCCGTCGAAGCGCCGGTCCTTCGCGACGATGGCGCGGTAGCAGGTGCGGGGATCGAGCGGTGGGACGCGCATCCTCCCAGTATGCCGCGCGCGGCTGCGACGACTCGCCATTTTCGGACCTCGGCACCGAGGCGCCCGGCACGGCTACGTGCGCTATCCGCAGAGCTCGCCGACCCCTGAGGCGTTCGGACTTGCGCTGACCGTCGCTGGCGAGATCGTGGTCGCATCCGGGCGTGCGATCGGCTCATCGTCGACCGGCACGTTTCTCACCGTGCTGGGGCACGGCGAGAGCGCGGATGCGAGTGACCCGTGCGCCACCGCGTTTGCCGCGAGCTGGATCCGACGTGCCTTCGCCGACGGGGCGATGTGCCTGGCACGTGGTGGCACCGCCAGCCTCTCGGCCTCGCCGCTATCGCCAGCGCATTCGACGCGCTGGCGCTCGGGGCGAATTGGGCACGACCTGCCGCCCGAGAGAGAGCAGGCGGCCAACGCGCGGCCGAGCCGTCACGAGCGGTGGCGGGGCCCGTCGCCGCCGTCGCGATGACCGGTGATCGGTATGAGCTCGGGTCCCCAGGGAAGGAACGGGAGCACGAATGCCGCCGCGAGAAACGCGGAGAGGTAGACGCGAAACGCGAGATCGCCCAGCACGGCCGCCAGCTTGAGCCCAGCGACGAAGACCACGAACGCAACGACTGGCGCCTTCCACGCCGACGGGCGCGCTGGGCGCGAGACGAACGGCAGCAAGCAGACGAGGAATGCCGGCATCCCCCAGGTGAGCCACAGCCGAAACCAGGCGACTGGACCTGGATCGATGCGAGCCTTCCATTGCCACCACAGGAGCCCCAGGCGCAGGTTCAGAATTTCGATGGTCACGCCGATGATCGCGTACGCGATGGCCCCGGTGGCGGCGGCGAAGAGGTAGCGCTGTCGCGTGCGCCCGAGCCGTCGCGCCAGCCACTCGGCCGCGACGAATCCGCCGTACACGGCGCACAGGCGGATTGCCGGCCGGAAGAGCAGAAACGTGCCCCAGTCTCGTCCGCCGCGCGTCAACACGTGGAGGTTGACGACGAACGGGAGCTCTTCGGGATCGCGAAGCATGTTCAGGAATGCCTTGAACGCGAAAAATGCATACGCCCAGAGGAAGAACTGAAGCGTTCGCCGCCAGCCGCGAACCTGGATGCTATGAGCGAAGAGCAGCGCCAGCACGATGAACGGGATCGTGATCATGTCGGAGTCCGCCGGCCTCGAGCTGTCGAGCGTGTTCGAGTATGAGAAACGCTGAGCTACGGGTAAGGCGCTAGCATCGTTGCGGCCCTCGGGGCGCTGGCCGAAACGCGTCGTCGTGGGTCAAGGAGACTCGAGTACGCGGCTCGCAGGGTGCGCGGCTGCCCCGGTTGCCGAGCCCTGCCAGTGCTGGCACGCGCACCCCTCGTCAGGGCGAGAACCGATTTTTGATTTCGTACGATCCGTGATCTCCCATATACCCTGCGCCTGCGTCACGGAGTGAGTCAAGCAGGTCGGTGCCGGGTGACCCGATCGGCTGTTCTTTGTGGACCGGTGCTGGGGTGGAGATCTGGATCGTGATGTTCAACCCGGTCTCTTGGGGAGATCGTCGGGCTCACGGGCTTGGAAACGATTGCGTGGGCACGGAATGGCTGCGCGCGTGTGCAATCGATGGATCGAGCTTCCGCAGCTCGGATCGTCGCAGGCCGCTGCGTGGCGCTCAGCGCGCTGCGGACGCGGCCGGGCTGCGACCCGAGCGCCGATGCCACCACGGCGCTCGGTTGCACGCCCGCCGCGGTGGCAGACGTGTCGAGCAAGGCGCGGGAAGCGACCTTCGGCTGCAGCAATCCCAGCGTCGGGACCGAGATCGCGTCGGCCACGCCGGGTGCGTCACTGGCGGCGACCGCGTCGTGGCGCGCGACTGCTTCGTCTAGGACACGGGGGCGCTGGTGGCCCTGGCGCGCGAAACGGGAGCCGTTCAGCCTGTGAGGCGTTCGATCGTGTAGCGGAGCGTGCAGGCGCCGCTGCTCGCTCCTTCGCTCGGCACCTCGTAGGTCTTCGTTCCACTGCCGCGCACGTACGTCGCGAGGTTCGAATCGACCGGCTCGAGCGAACGTTGCAGCTCGTCCGACGACGAGTGGTTGCACCCGGGGCCGAGTCTCAGCAGTGCCGCCGCAAGCCACGGCGAGGGGCGCCGGCGGTGAACGTCGAGCGAGCGGGGGGGCGGTGTTCGAAGGCGCCCTCGTGCCGTCACTCGGATTTGGGTGCCAACGCGATCACGGTGCGCCCGACGGCGCCGGAAACGAAACGAGGCCACCCCCGTTCGGGGTGGCCTCGTGGGTCGCACGCGCGGTGCGACGTTCGCTCACTCTTCGTCTTTGACGCGGCTGCCGTACTTTTCCTTGAGTGCCTTCTGCACTTCGGTGGGCGCGGGCGAGTACTTGGCGAACTCCATCGTGAACTCCGCCTTGCCCTGAGTCGTGGAGCGCAGGTCGGTGGCGTAGCCGAACATCTCGGCGAGCGGAACCTCGGCCTCGATGGTCGAGTAGTCGCCTTCGTCGCGCGTCATGACGATGGTGCCGCGACGCTGTAGCACGGTCTTGAGCATCGAGCCCTGGTACTCGCTCGGGCCTTGCACCTCGAGCTTCATGATCGGTTCGAGGGCGATGGGCCTGGCCTTCAAGAAGCCTTCCTTGAAGGCGCCACGCGCTGCAGCGACGAAGGCGATTTCCGACGAGTCGACGGCGTGCGCCTGGCCGTCCTCGATGACCGCATGCACTCCGATCACCGGGAAGCCGATGAGCCGGCCTTTCTCCATGCAGCCGCGGAAGCCCTTCTCGACCGCGGGGATGAACTCGGACGGAATCGCGCCGCCCCGGATCTTGTTCGAGAACTTGAAGTCGCCCTCGCCGTGGGGCAACGGCTCGAGGTAGCCGGCGACGCGGCCGTACTGACCGGAGCCACCGGTCTGCTTCTTGTGGGTGTAGTTGAAGTCGGCGCGCTGCGAGATGGCCTCGCGATACGCCACCTGAGGCTGCCCGGCCTCGACGACGCAGTTGTACTCGCGCTTCATACGCTCGATGTAGACCTCGAGGTGGAGCTCGCCCATTCCTGAGATGACGGTCTCGTTCGACTCGGGATCGAGGCCGGCGCGGAAGGTGGGGTCCTCGCGGGTGAACCGACCCAGCGCCTTCGAGAGGTTGTCGGAGGACTTCTGGTCCACCGGCTTGATCGCGAGCGACACCACCGGGTCGGGGATGTGCATCGACGTCATCGCGATCTGCAGGTTGGCGTCGGTGAAGGTGTCACCCGAAGCACAGTCGATGCCGAAGAGCGCCACGATGTCGCCCGCGCCCGCGTCGGCGATGTCTTCCATGTCGTGGGCGTGCATGCGGGCGAGGCGGCCGACCTTGTGCTTGCGCTTGGTGCGGCTGTTGATGATCGACTCGCCCTTGGCGAGCCTGCCCTGGTAGATCCGCAGGTACGTGAGCTGGCCGTACGGGCCGTCTTCGAGCTTGAACGCCAGCCCGACGAACGGCTTGGCCGAGTCGCTTTCGAGGATGATCGGCGCCTCGTCCTTGGAGAGATCGAGACCTTTGTTGGTGCGGTCGGTGGGGGCCGGCAGGTAGTCGGTGACGGCGTCGAGGAGGTTCTGGACGCCCTTGTTCTTGAACGCCGAACCCAGGAAGACCGGCGTCAGCTCCATCGTCAGCGCGCCCTTGCGGACGGCCTCGCGGATGAGCGGCTCGGTGACGTTGCCTTCCAGGATGGCCTCGGTGAGCGCGTCCGAGAACATCGATGCCTTGTCGAGCATCTTCTCGCGCGCTTCCTCGGCTTCGGCCTGGAACTCGGCCGGGATGTCGCGCTCGACTTGGTCTTCGCCCTTCGGCCCCTCGAAGAAGTACGCCCGCATCTTCACGAGGTCGATCACGCCTTCGAGCTTGTGCTCGAGACCCATGGGGATCTGCATGAGCACCGCGTTGAGGTGCAGCTTCTCGTGGAGCTGCTCCACCACGCGGGTGGGATTGGCGCCGGCGCGGTCGAGCTTGTTGATGAAGGCGAGGCGAGGGACGTGGTAGCGGCGCATCTGCCGGTCCACGGTCATGGACTGCGACTGCACGCCCGCCACGCCGCAGAGCACGAGAATCGCCCCGTCGAGGACGCGCAACGCGCGCTCCACCTCGATGGTGAAGTCGACGTGTCCCGGGGTGTCGATGATGTTGATGTGGTAGTCGCCCCACTGGGCGTTGGTGGCGGCGGACTGGATGGTGATGCCGCGCTCGCGCTCGAGCTCCATGAAGTCCATGGTGGCGCCGACTTCGTCCTTGCCCTTGACCTCGTGGATCTGACGGATGCGCCCCGTGTAGTAGAGGATGCGCTCGGTCAGCGTGGTCTTGCCCGAGTCGATGTGGGCACTGATGCCGATGTTGCGGATCTTGCTCAGGTCACTCAGCATGGAACTTCCTCGTGCGCCGTCTGGCTGCGACGGTGTCGCGGTGCTCGAACTGGAATGTTCGAGAGGCCCACGCGCCGCCGGCGCGCCAGGCCGAACGCAAAGCCCACAACTGTAACGCGCCGCACCACCCGCGGCGAGGGGCTCAGTCCGTCTCGTCCCAGTGGCGGCCGACGCCGGTGTCCACCACCAGCGGCACGGCGAGCTCGATGGCGTGGGTCATCTCGTGGACCACCATCTCGCGCACGGCGTCCACGCGGCTCTCGTCGACCTCGAAGACCAGCTCGTCGTGGACCTGGAGCAGCATGAGCTGGCCCGGGTGCTCGGCGGCGAGCCGGCGGTCGATGGCGATCATGGCCTTCTTGATGAGGTCGGCGGCGGTGCCTTGGATGGGCGTGTTGAGCGCCATTCGCTCGGCTTGCGCGCGATCGACCTGGCTGCCGCTGGTGAGATCGCCGAGGCGCCGCCGGCGGCCGAGCAGCGTTTCCACGTAGCCCTTCTCGCGAGCAGTAGCGATGGTGCTCGCCTGGTACGCCGCCACCTCCGGGAAACGCTCGGCGTAGCGGCGCAGGTACTCCTTGGCCTCGGTGCGCGAGATACCCGTGGTCTGCGCGAGCCCGTGGGCGCCTTGGCCGTAGAGGATGCCGAAGTTGACGGCCTTGGCGATGCGGCGCTGATCCTTGTCCACGCGCTCGACCGGCACGCCGAAGATGCCCGCGGCGGTTTGCGCGTGGACGTCGATGCCCGCGGCGAAGGCATCGGCGAATCCGCCCTGGCCTCCCACCAGATGGGCGAGCACGCGTAGCTCCACCTGCGAGTAGTCGGCCGCCAGCAGGAGACGCCCTGGCGGCGCGCAGAACGCGTGGCGGATGCGGCGCCCCTCGGCGGTGCGGATCGGGATGTTCTGGAGGTTCGGATCGGAGGAGGAGAGTCGGCCGGTGGCGGCGGTGGTCTGCGAATAGCTGGTGTGGATGCGGCCGGTGCGTGGATTGACCAGCGTGGGCAGCGTGTCGACGTAGGTGTTCTTGAGCTTCACCAGGGAGCGGTAGTCGAGGATCGCCTGGGGCAACGGATGCTGCACGGCGAGCTCGGAGAGCACCGCTTCGTCGGTCGAGGCACCGGTCTTGGTCTTCTTGAGCACGGGCAGCTGCAGCTTGTCGAAGAGGATCTCGCGAAGCTGCGGCACCGAGCCGATGGAGAACTTGGTTCCCGCAGCGCGGTAGCACGCCTCCTCGGCGTCGCCGATTCGGCGATCCAGCTCTCGAGACAGCTCACGCAGCCCCGTGCGGTCGACGGCGATGCCGTTTGCTTCCATTCGTGCGAGCACCGGAATGAGCGGCACTTCGAGCTCGCGGTAGAGGTCTTCGAGCCCTTCGGTCGCAAGTCGTGGAGCGAGGCGCTTTTCCAGCAGCCACGTGACGTGCGCGTCCTCGGCGGAGTAATCACGGGCCTGCTCGATGGGCACCGATGCGAAGGTCTCGCCCTTCGCCACCGTTTGCCCGTAGGTGATCATGCGGTGCTGGAGGTGCACCAGTGCCAGGTCGTCCAGGTTGTGCGAGCGCCGCTCGGGGCTGAGCAGATAGTCGGCGAGCAGCGTGTCGCCGTCGATGCCGCGCACGTGGACGCCGTGGGTGCCGAGCACCTCGACGTCGTATTTCAGGTTCTGCCCGAACTTGCCCTTGTGCGGGTCCTCCAGGAATGGACCCAGCGCGGCGCGCGCCACGTCCCACGAGAGCTGCTCGGGGCAGCCCAAGTAGTGGTGCGCCACCGGCACGTACCAGGCCACCCGGTCGTCGCAGCAGAACGAGAGCCCCACCAGCTCCGCCTCCAGCGCGCGCAGCGACGTGGTCTCGGTATCCACGGCGAAGCGCGCAGCGCTGGCGAGTGCCTTCACCAGCGCCGCGAGATCCTCCTTGCTGGTCACGAGGCGATAGGCGCTGCGATCGATGGCGACCATCTCGCCACCGAACTCGCGCAACAGGCCGCGGAACTCGAGCTCGGTGAAGAGCGGCCGCGCCCGCTCGACTGGCGGCGGAAACTCGAGCGCCAGCTCCGCGAGCTTCGCCTCGACCGGTGCGTCTGCATCGACGGTGGCGAGCTCGAGCGAGAGATACGCGTTGTCGCGATCGCTCTCGAGCTTCTTCCGCGTTCCTGCCGGCTCGACCTCCTCGAGGTTCGCGTACACGTCCGCGAGGCTGCCCCATTTGGCGAGCAGCGCCTTCACGCCCTTCTCGCCGATGCCCTTCACCCCCGGGATGTTGTCGGAGGTGTCGCCCCAGATCGCCAGCGCGTCGGGAACCCGCTCGGGTGCGCACCCGAACTTCTCGAGCACCTCGGCGCGGCCGATGCGCTTGTCCTTCATGGTGTCGAGCAGCGTCACGTGATCGTTCACGAGCTGCATCAAGTCCTTGTCCGAGGTCACGATCACCACGTCCAGCTCGTGCTCATGGCGGCGCGTGAGGGTGGCGATGACGTCGTCGGCCTCGTAGCGCGGGACCTCCAGGAACGGGATGCCGAATGCCTCGGCGATGCGCTGGAAATACGGCATCTGCGCGCGGAGGTCCTCGGGCATGTCGGGGCGCGTGCCCTTGTACGCGGGGTAGCGCTCCTCGCGGTGGGTTTTGCCGGGCGGGTCCCACGCGATGGCGAGGTGATCGGGGCGTTCTTCCTTGATCAGCTTCAGCAGCATGTTGGTGAAGCCGAAGAGCGCGTTGGTGGGTAGCCCCTTGCTCGACTTCATGCCCCCGATGGCGAAGAAGGCGCGGAACGCGATGTTGGGTCCGTCGACGAGATAGAGCGTGCGGCGCTTGCTCGAGGTGCTCATGCGGCCAGTCTGAACCACGGCCGGAGACGCGCCAACCGCGCGCACCGCACGGCGTCCGCATGCCGCAGTGCTCCTTGATGCTGCTCGGCCGATTTGCGATACCAACCGGGCCATTTCACGCAAGGAGCCTCTGGACGTGGACTTCGACGAATCACCGAGCGGCCGATTGCGCGCTAGCCGCGGTGCGCTCGCGTTCCTCACGGTGCTCTTCGTGCTGTTCGGCATGGACGTCGTCGAGGATGCCGGGCAGGGTGCCCACTGGCCGCATTTGTTGCTCGAGATCTCGATCGAGGTGGTGCTGCTCTTCGGGATGGTCGTGTCGTGGCGCTACATGCAGTCCACGCGGCTGCACGTCGTGGATCTGCAACGCGATCTCGCCCGTGCGCATGCCGAGACTGCGCGCTGGCGCGAGGAAGCCCGCAGCTACCTGGAGGGGCTCGGCGAGGCCATCGATCGTCAATTCGAACGCTGGCACCTGACGGCCGCCGAGCGCGAGATCGGCCTCTTGCTGCTCAAGGGGCTCAGCCACAAAGAAATCGCCAACATCCGCAAGACCAACGAGCAGACGGTGCGCCAGCAATCGCTGTCGCTCTATCGGAAGGCCGGGCTCTCCGGCCGCAACGATCTGTCGGCGTTCTTCCTCGAGGACTTGCTACTACCGAGCACCACCGCGAGCGCCGCGAATCGGAGCGAATGAGTGTTCGAGGGCAGTGAACGCGGCGGCTTGCCCGCCTACACACTCGATGACGCCAAGCGCCTCGCCGGCGAGGTCGAGATGTTGCGCCGGGTGGGTGCCCTGATCGCGCGTCTCGAAGTCGACGAGGCGGAGCTATTCCGCGATCTGGTGGCGGTGGTTCGGTCGCGCTTCCGCGCCGACCGCGTGACGCTGGTGCTCGCCGAGCCCGACTCGGCGGAGCTGCTCGTGATCGACGGCGATCGCCTCGGAACCACCACCGAGCTGGCGGTGGCGCGGGTACGCGCGGACGATTCGCCGTTCACTCCGGTGGTGCGCGGCAAGCGCTCGCTGCTCGTGACCAACCGCAGCGAGCTCGATCCGCTTCTCGGGATCGCTCGTCACATGAAGAGCGAAGGCTCGAAGAGCGCTGTGGCGGTGCCGCTGATCGCGTCGCGGGCCTCCATCGGTGCCCTGGCGCTGAGCTGCAACGTGGCACTCGCTTACCAGACCGGTGACGTACCCACGCTGGAGCTTCTCGGCACGCTCATGGGGACGGTGGTCGAGAACGTGCGTTTGTTCGCGCGGGTGTCGAAGGCGCGACGCGAGACCCAGGCGGTCTTCGACTACTTCGAGGAGCCGATCGCGGTGGTCGACCCGCAAGGCCGCGTGATCCGTCTCAACCGCTCGATGCGCGACCTGATCGGCGGCGAGTACACGGACATCCTCGGCAGAGCGTGCACCGACGTGCTCAAGAGCACCGAGCTGCGCGGCGGTGGCTGTGCCCACGAGCCAGTGATCCGCACTGCCAAGGCGTCGGTGCGCGAGATCGCGCTCGAGGACGGCACGGTGCTCGAGGTGCGGATCGCGCCGCTCGAGATGCGCGAGGGCAAGGTCGAGAAAGTCGTGCACGTGGTGCGGAACTTGACCCGCGATCGCGCCGCCGTGACCGAGGCGTTCTCGTTGCGTGCGGCGCTGGACGAGGTGCGCGACGGTGTGCTTTTCACCGGCACCGACGGTGTCATCCGCACCGCCAACGTGGCGATCGCGAGGTTGCTGGGCGTGCTCATGGGCTCGCTCACCGGAAAGCCCCTCGCCGAGCTGCTCGCCGAGCTCGGCGATGCGTCAGGTGCGGAGCGCCTCGCCGGTCTCGATGCTGCGGAAGCTCTGGAGCTGCGCTGGGAGGGCACCATCGCCCGTGCCGGCGAGGCGCCGGTGCCGTACAGCGTGCGCTCGCTCGAGGACGAGGATCGTTTCCAGGGCTTGATCGCGGTGTTTCGCGCCGACGGCGTCGCGTCCGACGAGGACGTGTGACGCGCGAGCTCGCGAAGCGAGCGCTCCTCGTTGCGCTGGCGTGCGCCGCTGGCTGTGATTCCAGCTCAGGCTCGGGTGGCGGAATCAGCGTCGCCGACGCGCGGGCACTCCATCAACGGCTCTTCGTGATGGACATGCACGTCGACTCGATCCTCTTCACCACGCTCTACGGAACCAACTTCGCGGAATCGCATCCTCCACCCTCGGGGCTGGAATACTTCTACAAACCCCAGGCCGATCTGCCGGGATTGATCGAGGGCGGCACGGACGCGGTGTGGCTCGGCATCGTGGTGTGGCCGCTCTGCGACCCACAGCATTGCGTGGACGACGCGCGCAACACGATGCGCACCGCGCGACGCGTGATCGCCGACAACTCCGACCGCATGCAGTTGGCACTCACCAGCGACGACATCGAGCGCGTCCATGGCAACGGCAAGATGCCGGCGCTCATGGGGCTGGAAGGCGCGCACGGCGTGGGGCCAGAAGCGTCGAACGTGGCGACGCTCTACGAA
Source organism: uncultured bacterium (assembly GCA_964450125.1). GTDB lineage: Bacteria > JADJOY01 > JADJOY01 > JADJOY01 > JADJOY01 > JADJOY01. Next base: position 3,443 of record CAYVDO010000153.1, on the reverse strand, counting down.
GAAGGCCTTCGCTACATCGGCCTCGCGCACTTCACGCCCAACGGCTACGCGAACACCAACCTGCTGGCGTCGTTGCCGACCGGCGGGCTCACCGATCGCGGGCGCGAGCTCATCCAGCGCATGAACCGACTGGGAATGATCGTGGATCTGGCGCACACGCACCCGGATTCGATTCACGACGCGCTCGCGATCAGCGAAGCGCCGATGATCGTGAGCCACACGGGCGTGCGCGGCGTTTACGACGTCTTCCGGAATCTCGCCGACGACGACATGAAAGCCATCGCCGAGAAGGGCGGCGTCATCGGCGTTTTCTTCGCGAGCCTGTGGCTCAACCCCGGCAACGAGTCCAGCGTGGAAGACGTGGTCGATCACATCGAGCACGTGGTGACGACCGTGGGGATCGACCACGTGGGCGTCGGCTCCGACTACGACGGCATCGTGAAGATGCCGACCGACCTACCGAGCGCCGCGTCGCTGCCCGTCTTGACCGAGCACCTCGTGGCGCGTGGCTATGGCGAGCGCGAGCTCGCCAAGCTCTACGGCGAGAACATGCTGCGCGTCTTCCGCGAGGTCGAACGCACCGCCGCCCACCTGCGCAACGGCTGAGCCGCCGTGGCCACGTATTGCGCGCTGCACGTGCGCACGACGGACGTCGAAGGCGTCGTCGAAGATCTGCGCGATTGGCTCGTGGCGAAGCACGGGGGCTCGATCGGCGTTCGGCGCGGTGAGGCCGACCCTGCGGTGGACGGGCGCGGCTTCCGCATCTCCGCGGATGAGCCGCCTGCTTGGCGGTGGCACGCCACGGTGCGGGCTGGATTGTTGCGCGATTCAACTGTTTCACAGACGTGGCGGTGCCCGCCGCGCGGATGTCGGCCCGCTTTTCCGCGCGAGTGGTGGTGGTCAACGCACAGAGCACCAGCGAGGCGCATCTGCTGGCTGTCTTCGAGAACGGGCGCGTGCGTCGCGTGTTCGAGTACGGAGACGGGCTCACGCGCAACGAAGGTGAGCGTTTCCCCTTCGCGGGCGAGATCTTCGGGATCGACGACGACGAGCTTCCACCCGTGGACGAGTGGGCGTTCTTCGCCGCCGAGCTCGAAGCGATGTGCGCGCGACTGGGGCTGGGGATGATGGAGCACCCGATGGCCCCGGACGATCCCGAGTGTTGGACGGTGTTGCGAGTGACGGAACCAGCACGGCCGACCTGGCTCAGCCGGTTGCTCGGCCTCGTAGGGTGATTTCCGCGCAGTTGCGGCGGCGAGCTTCGCGTTTGCGGGCGAAGCTCTCGCTGGCGAGCGCGAGGCCGGCCCGATCGAGGTTCGGCTCGGTGGCGGCAAGCTCTGCACGAGCGGCTTCATCGACGTAGGCGCGTGCGAGCGTGGCTTCGATGGTCGGCTCGGTGTGCGCGGGATGCGCGTCGGCGTCGCGTCTCCAAGGCCACGCCCAGCGCCCGCGCGCTGGGCGGCGTGCGGCACGAGCCGGCGCGAGAAGAGCCTCGATCGGCGACGCATGCGTGACGCCCCGCTCGGCCCGTGCGGCGGACACCACCTCGCGTGCACGGTCGAGCTCGACCAAGATCTCGTCGATCGTGCGGTAGTTGCCGTCGCGCTCCACCGTGACGGTGAGCGGCTGGTCCACGAGGCGCGCAACCTCGGCGAGCAGTACGAAGACCGGATCGGGCACGTCGTGGAGGTGGTCGTCGAGAAGTCGGCGCGCGCCGTGCCGCTCCACCCAGCGGCCGCCGGCGAGGTGGACCTGGCTGACCCGATGGAGCGGGATGCGCCGCAAGCACACCCGCGCGTCGAATCCGAAGTTCGTGGCGTTGGCGTGGAGATTGTGGAGGTCGAGAAGGAGCGGCGCACCACAGCCTTCGATGCAGCGGGATATCCACTCGTTCTCGGCGAGGACACTTCGCGGCGGGTCGACGAGCGTCGCGACGTTTTCGAGTACCGGCATCGCGCCCACGATCGCCCGCGCTCGTTCGACGTTCGCGACGCAGCCCTCGACCGTCTCGACGCAGCGCGCCGGTGCAGCGAGGTGGCCGATCTCGGTTCCACCGCCGCGCACGAACGCGAGATGCTCGGACCAAGCCTCCGGTTCGATCGCGTCCACCAGCCGCGCCAGGCGATCCAGCCGACGAATGCTCACCGGCTCGGTGGACGCCAATCCCAGCGACGTCCCGTGAAGCACCACCGGCACCTGGCGACCGAGCGTGTGCAGCATGCGCTGGGCACGGTGGGGCGCTCGGACGTAGTCGTCGGCCAACACCTCGAGCACGTCGATGCGATCGATGTTGGCGAGGATCCCCGCCGCCAGGGGTGCGCGCCAGCCGAGCCCGAAGCGGTCCCTCGTCGTGAAGGACGAGACGCGTGTGCCCGGGGCTCCCTCAGCCACCGCAGCCTCCACACCCGCCCCCACCCCCGCACCCGCCCCCTCCACACCCGCTGCTTCCGCAGGTGCTGCCGCAGCTCGCACCGCAGCTCGAGGAAGCGATCTGATCCACCCTGGGAAAGAGCTGTTTCCGATACGGCGCCAGCGCCTCGGGCACGGCGGCCACGCCGAACACGCCGGCGAGCAGCGCCAGCTCCTGGGTGCGTCCGCCGGCGCGAATGAGGGAGGCGCGAAGCTTCAGGGATTCGAGCATTTCACGCAGGTCTGCGACCAGCCGCGCGCCGATGGTGGTCTGCCGGCGCGACAGCACCAGCACGATGAAGAGCGCCGCCGCCACCATCTCCACGACCAAGAACCCGACGTTGCGGTGTCCGCGGCCGAGCACAACCCAGATCTTCGTCGCCCCCAGCCCACCGAGGATTGCGATGGCGAGCAGGCCGAGCACGATTCGTCGTGATTGCCAGCTCTCGTCCGGCAGGAGCTTCAATCGCTCACCTTCGAGACGATAGCTCTCGCACGTGGCACGCAGCTCGCGCTGTGAGTACATGTCCGTCGCCCTCTTGGCGCCCGTCGACGCCAGGCCGCTCGAAGGCGGCGCGAAGAAGTCGAGAAGCGCGCGCTCGATCGGACGCCGGACGTCGGGACGTTCGAGTACAGCCGCACGCACCAGCCGGTCGCCGTGAGCTGTGAGCAAGCCGCGGTCGATGAGCGAGATCGTCGCCACGCGCAGCGCCTCGTTGGGCCCGCCGCGGAGGTATGCGATCAGGTAGGGATCGACCACCGCGAGCTTGGGTGGATCGCCGCTCTCGAGGTGCCGCCGCAGCCACGCCAACGCGGTGATCACCACGGTGGAGAGCACGAGATAGAAGAGCAGGAACTGGGGGCCGCGAAGATCGAGCGGATTCATGGCGGGCTAGGAGTGTGTCGGGAAATTCGTTCCCAACACACTCCTAGCCTGGATCATTCACGAACGTCGCGCCGCGGCCGCGACGGAGCGCGACCCTCCACGCGTCTCGTACGAGCGAACCGATGGAGGGCACGGGGCCTGCGGCCCC
>CAYVDO010000152.1:0-16540 GCA_964450125.1 uncultured bacterium | reverse complement strand
CAGCTCGGGTACATGTTCCTGGGCTGCGGCGTGGGGGCCTTCGCAGCGGGGCTATTCCACGTCGTGACGCACGCATTCTTCAAGGCCCTCCTGTTCCTGGGGGCGGGAAGCGTCATCCACGCTCTCGACGGCGAACAAGATCTACGGCACATGGGCGGCCTGCGGCGTGAGCTGCCGATCACCACGGCCACGTTCGCCGTGGGCGTGCTCGCGTTGGCTGGCTTCCCGCTGCTCGCGGGTTTTTTCTCGAAGGACGCGATTCTGTGGCGCGTGCTCTCGGGCGGTGATCACGTGCTCTACGGCATGGCGTTGGCCACTTCGGCCCTCACGGCGTTCTATTCGATGCGTGTAGCCGTGCTCGCGTTCGCGGGCACGTACCGCGGGGATGCAGCACACGGGGCACACATCCACGAATCGCCCAAGAGCATGACGCTGCCCCTGGTGGTGCTCGCAATCGGGTGCGTGCTGGTCGGGTGGCTCGGGGCGCCGGGCTGGATGGGCACATCCGATCGCTTCGCGGGCTGGCTCGAGCCCGTCTTGCCAGTCGTGGGGCACGGCGGAGGCGAGCACCACTCGGCCGCCGAGACCCGCGCCGAGGTGCTCGCCACGTTGGTTGCCGTGGTGGTGGGACTCGGTGGTGTGGGCCTCTCGTGGTGGCTCTACGGCAAGCGACCCGAGCTGGCGCGGCGCTTGAGCGAGCGCTATCCGCGCGCGCACGCGTATCTCTCGGGGCCCTACCGGCGCGTGTTCGACGATCTCTACGCGCGCAGCGTGGTAGGGCCTCTGCTCTCGCTCACGCGGGCGCTGAGCACCTTCGATGCGCGCGTGGTGGATGGCGCTGTGAACGGAGCAGGAGCCTTGGTCCGCGTCGGGTCGAGGGCGAGCGGGTGGTTCGATCGTGTGGTGATCGATGGGTTCTTCGGCGGGCTCGCCGCCGTGGCCCGCGCGTTCGGTGTTGCGGTGGCCGCGGCGCAGTCGGGCCGGATCCAGACCTACCTCGTGGTGCTCGCGTGGGCGCTCGCGGCGTGGATCGTCCTCAGGGAGGCGGTGTGGTGATTCGCCGAGCGACCGTACGATGGGATGGGAGTGAGCGATGAACGCTCCGTTTCCGCTGCTCAGTGCGATGACGTTCTCGCCACTCGTCGGCGTGCCGCTCATCGTCGCGCTCAAGGAGGCGCAGCGACCCCTGGCCAAGTGGATCGCGCTCCTCAGCACGCTCGTGCCGCTCACGCTCGGAGTGCCGCTGGCGCTCGGCTTCGATCATCGACTGGTAGGCGTGGATTCGATCCGCTCGTTCCAGTTCGTCGAGAGCTGGTATTGGATGCCGTCGTTTCACGTCTTCTACAAGCTCGGCATCGACGGCTTGAGCCTGGCGCTGGTGCTGCTGACGGTGTTGCTGTGCCCACTCTGCATCCTGGCGTCATTTCGCATCGAGCGCGCAGAGAAGGCGTATTTCAGCCTGTTTCTGCTGCTCGAGACTGGGATGATCGGCAGCTTCGTGGCTCTCGATCTGGTGCTCTTCTACGTGTTCTGGGAGCTCATGTTGCTGCCGATGTACTTCCTCATCGGCATCTGGGGCGGCCCGCGGCGCGTGTACGCAGCGATCAAGTTCTTTCTCTACACGCTCGCCGGATCGTTGGGACTCTTGCTCGGCATCCTGGCGCTCTATTTCGCGAGCTCGGCGGATCCCGGCGCCCGGACGTTCGACCTGTTGGAGCTGATTCGGCGCCACGACGTGCTGGCAGCAGCGCGTCCGATCTTCGGATGGCTGCCGTTTGCACCTGCCATCTGGTGGGCGTTCTTCATCGGGTTCGCCATCAAGGTGCCGGTGGTCCCGTTCCACACCTGGCTGCCCGATGCCCACGTCGAGGCGCCGACGGCCATCAGCGTCATCCTGGCAGGCGTGCTGCTCAAGATGGGCACCTATGGCTTCTATCGCTTCAACGTGCCGCTTTTCCCCGAGTATTCGGGTGCAATCGCGCAGGTCGTCGTGGTGCTGGGAGTCATCAACATCCTCTACGGCGCGCTTTGTGCCATGGCGCAAAGCGACCTCAAGCGGCTGGTGGCCTACTCGTCGATCAGCCACATGGGCTTCGTGCTTCTGGGGCTCGGCTCGATGACCACCCAGGGGCTCACCGGTGGGCTCTTCCAGATGTTCAACCACGGCACCATCACCGCGATGCTCTTCTTGCTCGTGGGCGTCATCTACGACCGCGCACATCACCGGCAGATCGACGGCTTCGGTGGGCTCGCGAATGCGATGCCGCTCTACACCGCGTTCACGGGATTTGCGTTCTTCGCGGCACTGGGGCTTCCCGCGCTCTCGAGCTTCGTGAGCGAGCTGCTCTGTCTGCTGGGAGGTTTCCTCGCGTTCCCGGTTTGGGCGGTGTTGGGCGCAATCGGCGTCATCCTCGGTGCGGCGTACCTCTTGTGGACGATGCAGCGGATGTTTTTCGGTGAGCTCAACGAGAAGTACCGCAGCATCGATGACATCAACGCCCGCGAGATCGTGAGCCTCGTGCCGCTTGCGGTGATCGTGGTGTACCTGGGCGTGCGGCCCATGCTGCTGCTCGATACCTATCACGCGGCTGCGGCGCGGCTGGCCCAACTCGCCGGCCGCGCGGTGGAGACGGCGGCGGCGCTGGCGCCGTGAGCGTCACGCGCGACTCGTCTTCCCGCCTGGAGCATCCGTGAGCATCGTGTCCTCCAACCTCGGGAGCCTGGCACCGTTCGCACCGGGATTGGTGGTCGCCGGAACGCTGCTCGCCGTGCTCGCGCTGGGCTTGGTGGAGCGCGCTCGCCGCCTCGCGGAGTGGGTTGGGCTCGCGGGCACCTCTCTCGCTCTCGCGCTCGTGTACGCGGCCCGCGACGAGGATCCGGTGCTGCTCTTTCAGGGCATGCTCGCGAGCGACGGGCTCGCGAGCTTCTTCCAGATCTTGATCTTGCTAGCGACGGTGTTGGCGTTGCCCCTGGCGCTGCGCTCTTCGGAGATTCCCGTCGCCGATCGGAACGAGTTGATCGTGCTCGTGCTGGCATCGTCGTTCGGCGGGATGCTGCTCGTCGCTGCCACCGACCTGGTCATGATCTACCTCGCGTTCGAGCTGGTTTCGCTGCTTTCCTACGTGCTCGCTTGCTACCAACGATCGGGCCGCGCCAGTGCGGAGGCCGGCCTGAAGTACGTCATCTACGGTGGGGTCGCTTCTGGCCTGATGATCTTCGGGTTCAGCTTGCTCTACGGCATCGCGGGGTCGACGGCCATCGGGGACGTGCAGCGTGCGTTGCGGGCCGGGGGGACCACCGTCACGGCCGCAGCTGCGGTGGCCGCAGCGCTCTCGCTGGTCGGCTTCGGGTACAAGGTGGCGAGCGCACCGTTCCACATGTGGGCGCCGGACGTTTACGAGGGAGCGCCCACGCCCGTCACCGCGTACTTCTCCGTGGTGCCGAAGGTTGCGGGTTTTGGTGCGCTGATGAGGTTCTTCTATCTCGGCTTCGCGAGTAGCTCGAAAGACGGATGGCAGCCGCTCGCTGGTGTGAGCTGGGTGCAGATGCTCGAGCTGATGTGTGTAGCGACGATGACCGTGGGCAATCTCGCGGCGCTGTCGCAGCGCAGGCTGAGGCGCATGCTCGCCTATTCCGGAATCGCGCACGCGGGCTACGTGCTGATTGGGGTCGTCATGCTGACACCTCGCGGAGTCGAAGCCTCGGCGGTCTATCTCTGCGTCTACGCTTTCATGAACCTCGGAGCGTTTGCGGTGGTGGCTGCGGTGGTGGATCGCACCGGAAACGACGAGCTCGCCTCGTTCCGTGGGCTCTTCTGGTCCGGCCCCGAAGGTGCTTTCGTCTCCGTGGCGGCTGCGATCTTCCTGTTCGCACTCGTGGGCGCGCCGCCCACGGCAGGGTTCACCGGAAAACTCTTGCTCTTCGGTGCGGCCGTCGAGCAGCACCGCTACGCATTGGCGGCCGCGGGGCTCCTCAATACGTTGCTTTCCGTCTACTTCTACTTCAAAGTCTTGCAGGCGATGTTTCTCACGATGCCGGAGGGCGCGTCGAGGGTCGCGTGGTCGCGCGGTTCGTTGGTGCTGATCGCGGTCCTGGTCGTGCCGACGCTCGGTCTGGGGATCCGTGCCGAGCCGCTGCTGGCGCTGGCGCGGGTATCGCTACGTTGGGTCGGTGTGTGACGGGGCTCGGCCCCAGCGGGGAGAGTGCACGGTGGCGAAGGAAGGTGAGCGTCCGATGAGCGGCCTCGCGCGCCGCGTCGAGGTTTTCCTGGATCTGGCGATCTTCAACGAGATCCGACGGGCGGCCGTCCAAGAAGACACCACCGTGAGCAAGATCCTGACGCGGATCGTGCTCGAACACTTTCGAGACCGGGGTGTCCCGCGCCGTAGCCCCGACCAACAGCGTTCGGCGCCACGGCAGGCTGCGCAGGCGTCGACCCAGTCGGCCGCCCAAGGTGGCACCCCCGGACCGTCTCCCAGTGCCGCCGCATCTCCGCAGGATCAGCAGCAAATCTTGCGACGTCGCCGTCGCCGCCGTCGGGGGGGCCGGGGACCACGACCCGAGGGCGGGGGTGGCGCAGGCGGCGACGAGCCCCGGGGCTGAGTGGGCATCGCTGCGCCGGCTAGACGCGCCGCGAGGCGTTCCAAGTCCGCGAGCGTGTTCTGACGATCTGGTAGCGTTTGTCGCACTTCGACGTGGGGATCATGACCCACTCGGTGTGCCACGTGGCGTACCCCTGAACGCTTGCCGTCACAACTTCACCGATCGCGGTCAAGTGTGATTTCGGTGTCAAACCGTTGACCTGCGTCGCGCAGCACGAGTAAGGTGCGCGCCGCGGCGGCGAACGCGACGCGCGGCATGCGCTGCCGGTCGCGCAACGTGAGCAGGGGGGATCCGTGCAGACTCGGTTGCTGGTGGTGGACGACGAGCCACACATCCTGGAAAGCCTTCGCGTGTTCTTCGCTCGGGAAGGATTCGACGTCGACGCGGTGCCGGACGGAGAATCCGGTCTCGATCGATTGCCCGGATCACCCCGGTACGACGTGGCGTTGGTCGATCTGAACCTTCCCGATCTCGGCGAGCTCGGTGGGATCGACTTCATCCGCAAAGCGAAGGAGATGACCCCTTCTTTGCCGTGCATCATCATGACGGCTTTCGGGTCGATCCCGAGCGCCATCGAGGCCACTCGAGCGGGCGCCTTCCACTACGTCACGAAACCTTTCAAGCTCGACGACGTGAAGGTGATCGTGGAGCGCGCGATTCAGTTCGGGCGGCTCCAAGAAGAGAACGACGAGCTCAAGGCGCAGCTCAAGTCGAAGTACCGCTTCGAGAACATCGTCGGGAACTCGGAGCCGATGTGTGACGTCTATCGCATCATCGAGCGAGTCGCTCGCACCGATTCCACGGTGCTGATTCTCGGCGAGAGTGGCACCGGCAAAGAGTTGGTGGCGAAGGCGATCCACTACAACTCGCCGCGTCGCCATCGACCGCTGGTGGCGGTCAACTGTGGCGCGATTCCCGAGAACCTTCTCGAGAGCGAGCTCTTCGGGCATCTGCGTGGCTCGTTCACGGGCGCCATTGCCAACAAGCAGGGACGCTTCAGTGCCGCGGACGGGGGCACCATCTTCCTCGACGAGATCGGTGAGATGAGCGCCAACCTTCAGGTGAAGCTCCTGCGTGTGCTCGAGGAGCACGCCTTCGAGCCGGTAGGCGGAGTCAAACCGATCAAGGTGGACGTGCGCGTGATCGCGGCCACCAACGTGAACATGGAGGAGGCGGTTCGAAGCCGCACCGTTCGCGAGGACCTCTATTACCGCCTCAACGTGATTCGCATCGACTTGCCACCGCTTCGGGAGCGCCGCGACGACATCCCGCTCCTGTTGCAGCATTTCGTCGAGCGCTTCCACCGCGTGCCGGGTCCAGTGCCGACGCTGGAGCAGTTCTTCGCACCGGACGCACTCGACACGTTGTTCGGCTACCATTGGCCGGGCAACGTGCGCGAGCTCCAGAACCTGATCGAGCGGCTCACCATCCTCAAGGGCGATGGGAGGATCTCGCGCGCCGACATGCCCGAGCGTGTGCTGCAGGGGGGGCCGGTGCGGCGCGAGTCGTGGTCGCCGGCCGCGGACATCCCAGCCGACGGGATCTCGCTCAAGGACGAGGTCAACGCCTTCGAGGATCGGCTCATCAAGCGCGCTCTCGAGATGGCGCACGGCAACAAGAATCGCGCTGCGGAGCTGTTGCGCATGAACCGCACCACACTGATCGAGAAGATGAAGCGCAAGCGGCTCGGTCCGCTCAATCGTCGCGGCGACTCGGACACCGGCCTGGGCGATCCTGGCGAACCGCTGCTCTGAGCGCGCGGCACCGGAGATGGCTCCTCGAGTCTCGGCGCCGCAGAAGTCGTCGACCTCCGCATCGGCCCGGCTCAAAGCTGCCGAGGAGCGGCTGGCCGAGTTGGATCGCATCAAGAGCGAGCTCGAGCTGGCGAACGCGCGCCTCAAGCAGGCCGATCGCCTCAAGAGCGAGTTTCTCGCGAGCGTGAGCCACGAGCTACGCACGCCGCTCACCTCGATCCGCTCGTTCGCCGAGATCCTCGGGCGGTACGATGATCAGGACCCCGACGAGCGGCGTCGCTACGTCGCGATCATCACTGCGGAGACCGACCGCCTCACGCACCTCATCAACGATCTACTCGATCTCACCAAGATCGAAGCGGGCCGTGCCGATTGGAGCATGCGGCTTCTCGATTTGGGGCCGGTGTTGGCGGCGAGCATCGAGCTCGTGCGGCCGCAGGCGAAGGAGCGCGGCATCGACCTCGAGATTGCCGGCGGTGCGCCCATCGCGCCTGTGCTGGGTGACGCCGATCGTCTGAAGCAGGTGATGACGAACTTGCTCGCGAACGCGGTCAAGTTCACCGACCGCGGCGGCTCGGTGCGCGTGCTGGTCGAACGTGACGACGAGGCCGGCGCCATGCGCGTGCGAGTCGCCGACACCGGCATCGGCATGGCCGAAGACCAGCTCGGCCTGATCTTCGACAAGTTCGTTCAGATCAAGCACCCGAGGCGAGGTGTGGGTGGCACGGGTCTCGGGCTGCCGATCGTGCGTGAGATCGTGGAGGCCCATGGTGGCCGAGTGGAGGTGGCGAGCCGCGTCGGCGAGGGCTCGACGTTCACGGTCGTGCTCCCAATCGCCGCCGGCAAGAGCCACTTCCAGGCCTACTTGGACTGGCGCGTCGGTTACGCCGAACGCCGCGGTGAGCCGTTCACCCTGGTGCTGGTGGCAGCCAGTGCGCCGAGCAGCGATGCGGATCGCGCCACGATGGGCCTCAGGGCAAAGGTGCATCCGATGGTGCGATCGTCCGATGCAGTACTCGATCACGACCGCCCAGGGTGCGTAGCCGTGTTCGCACCCGTACGGCGGACCGAAGCCGCGGCGCTCTTGGGCCGCATCCGCGATCAGCTCGCCGAGAGCGAGGGAAAGGTGGTCGCCACGGTAGCCTTTCCCGAGGAAGCGCGCAGCGCCGCGGCACTGGGCGAGGCGCTCGACGCAGCCGTCTCCGCGGGCTGAGTCGCGGCACCTCGCTCGCTTGGTGGGCTGCTCCGGCGTGTGCTAGGAGCCTGTCGGAAGATGTGGTGCGCACGCCAATCGGCGCCTCCCTCGACGCTCGCTCGGGGGGCCGTTCCCGATGGCCGCCGACGGAGCGGTAGGACGTTCTCGAGCGCTTACCGCCACGGCCAGTCACGCTGCACGTCGCCCGTTCCATCCGTACTGCGCGTCGCTCGCGATGATGACCGAGGGCACTCGTGAGCGGGTCGGCGCGGCGCGCATTCGAGGAGCGATGCCGTGGCTCCCTGTGCGCGATTGGACTACTCGTAGCGGTCGCGATGGCCGTCTCCTCGAGCGGGGCGCGCGCCGAGAGCGCCTCGGACGTCAAGCTCTTCCCGGTGCCGTTCGTTTCCACGGACCCGAACGCCGGCGTGACTTACGGATTGATTCTCGCGTTTCTCGAAACCCGGGACGCGCGCACCCGTAGCATCACTGCGCCCTCGGTTTCTTACAGTGACATCTTCGGAGTCACCGGCACCTTTCGGCACTTCTTCTACCCGCAGGGCGACGAGAAGATCACGACCTACGCGTCCTACGGCACCGGAAGCGAGCAGGTTTACTACCTCGACTACAAGAACCCGAACGTTCTGAGCCGCACCTATGCCCTGGAAGGGCAGGCAGGCTACCGCCGGCTCATCACCCAGCGATTCTTCGGGCTCGGCCCCGAGACGACCGCCGACGACGAGACCGCGTACACGCGCGAGGAAATGGGCGGCACGGCCGCGGCAGGCGTGTATCTGCGCGACGAGCTGCGGGCGATGGTGCAGGGGCGAATCCGCAAGGTGAACGTGCTGGTGAGCGCGCTCGACATCGAATCGCCCGGCGATCGCTTTCCCGGCACAGCTGGCCTCGAGGGTGATCTGATCGGAGCGACGCGCTTCTCGTTGCTGTGGGACAGCCGCGACTCGATCGACATGCCGAACGGCGGCTTCTTCGGCTCGGGCGGGGTCGAGATCGCATCCCGGAACTGGGTGGGAGACGTGTCCTTTCAGCGCTTCGACGCCGAGGGCCGCGCCTTCTTCTCCGGCGCGTCCCATCGTTACGTGACGGCGGTGCGCTTGCTGGCGCACTACGTGATCGGAGACCACGTGCCTTTCTTCGAGCTCTCGCGCCTGGGGGGCTCGAGCGAGCTGCGTGGCTTCGGCGAGGATCGGTTCGCCGACCACGGCAAGATTCTGCTCCAGATCGAAGAACGGATCCGCTTTTACGACCTGACGCTCTTCGACGTGTTCACCCAGCTCGAGGTCGCGCCTTTCCTCGACGTCGGCAAGGTCTTCGACACCCGCGACCCGTTCTGGAAACGCCTACAGCCGGTGGGCGGGGTCGGGATCCGGCTCTTGGTTCCGCCCAACGTCGTCGCCGCCGTGGACATCGGCTACGGCACAGAAGGTTCAGCGGTGTTCGCAAATCTGGGCTACCCGTTCTGATCGGGTCGCCAAGGAACACCCATGGCTGCGCAGGCATCATCCGCCGACGAGCCGGGACGCGACGACGAGCGCGTCCGAGCCCACGTGTGGGTCACGGGGCGTGTCCAGGGCGTGTGGTTCCGAGGCGCAACCGCCGAGGAAGCCGAACGGCTCGGGGTGGCCGGTTGGGTGCGGAATCTTCCCGACGGCCGCGTCGAGGCAGTCTTCGAGGGAAGGCGATCGGCGGTCGAGGTGGCAGTCGGTTGGTGTCGTCGCGGGCCGCGCTCAGCGCGCGTCGACCGTCTCGAGGTGACCTGGGAAGAAGTCGCCGGCGAAGCGGAGTTCCGCGTTCGCTACTGATCGCATTCCGTGGCGCCGTCGGGGCGAGACTGAATCGCGACGGCAAGCCGGTAGAGCTCGCGGCGATCGCGACCAAGCTCGCGCGCAGCCTCGCGCGCTGCTTGCGCCGTGGATCGGCCAGCCGCGAGTAACCGAGCGAGCACCTCTTCGGCGCTCACGGGCGGCGTGTCGGGGCGGACCGCGGCCTGGGCCTCGCCGTCCCATGCGTCGATCACGAGCGTGATCTCGCCGCGCACCGGGTCCTCGAGCGCGTCGAGAAGCGTTCCCACGGGCCCGGAGACGACTTCCTCGTGGAGCTTGGTGAGCTCGCGGGCAATCGTCATGCGGCGCGCCGGCCCACAGGCTTCGGTGATGTCGCCGAGCGTACGGCGCAGGCGATGCGGTGCCTCGAAGAGCACCACGGCGTGCGGTGCGCGGCCGATCTCCACGAGGCGTCGTTTCCGCTCCGCGCCATGGACCGGGAGAAATCCCAGGAAGAGAAAGCTCGGTTGCACGGGCGCGGCAGCAGCGAGCGCCGTGGCTACGGCGCTGACACCTGGAATCGGAACAATCCGGTGGCCCGCTTCACGCGCAGCACGAATCAAGCGCGCGCCGGGGTCGGAGATCACGGGCATGCCTGCGTCCGTGACCAGCGCCGCGGCGCCGCCCGTGGCGAGGTGAGCGAGAAGCACGTGAATGCGCTCGTGCTCGCGCGGTGCCGGAAGGCTGAGCAATCGCGCACGAAACCCACCGGCCGGAGCGAGCGCGCGGAGCCTGCGCGTGTCCTCGGCGAGGATCAGCGAGACCTCCCCGAGAATGCGCCGTGCTCGAGGAGTGAGGTCTTCGAGGTTGCCGATCGGCGTGCCGACCACGTAGAGCGTGCCGGCCTCCGGGGAGCTCATCACGGACCCGCGCGGCGCGCCACTCACAGCACGTCGCCAGACGCGTCGAACGCTCCGCGAGTATGGCGAATGATCGGTGTGGGGCCGCCCAACTCGATCGCGACGACGTCGAATCGTATCGGGCGATCCGAGCCGCCGTGCTGCTGCAGCCAGATCTGGCTGGCGCGCACGAGCTTGCGCCGTTTGGAGGCTGCGATGCTCGCTTCCGGGCGCCCCCGATGGCGGGTGCGGAGGGTGCGAACCTCCGTGAAGACGATGGTCGCGCCCTCGCTGCAGATGATGTCGATCTCGCCGTAACGGCAGCGCCAGTTGCGCTGCTGGATGGCGAGCCCGGCCTGGTTCAAGTGAGCTGCGGCTAGGTCCTCGCCGAGACGCCCCACGTCCTGCCGCCGCACGGCTTGCCCTGGGTCGTCCGCGGAGTGAGCCCGCGGGGCCGATCACTCGGCCGGCGCGGGTGCGGTGGTCTCGTCGCCGCGCGCGTCTTCACGTCGCTCGCGGATGCGGCTCGCCTTTCCTTTGAGATCACGCAGATAGTAGAGCTTGGCGCGACGTACGCTGCCCTTCATCACGGTCTCGACGGAAACCACCGACGGCGCGTGCAGCGGGAAGACGCGCTCGACGCCGACGCCGTACGAAGTCTTGCGGACCGTGAACGTCGTCCGCGCACGGTTCTTGCGGATGCGGATCACGGTTCCCTGGAAGACCTGGATGCGCTCCTTGTCGCCTTCCACGATCTTGCTGGCGACTTTGACGGTGTCACCGGGCGCGAAATCGATCGCGCGTGCGCCGGTCTGCTGAGCGACGGCGCTCTCGAACTGGGCAATGCGTTGCATGTCACATCCCTCCATGGCTCTCGGGGCGTTGTGGTTTGGATTCGGGTCGTGGAAGTCGTGCTTCGTGCCCGCTGGTGGAGTCGTCGCTCGCTCCAGCGAACAGTGCGCGCTCGGCGGCGCTCAGATCGGCACGCGTGAGCAAATCGGGGCGCCTGGCGGCCGTAAGTCGAAGCGTTGCTTCGCGACGCCAGGCTGCGATCTGGCCGTGATTGCCCGAAAGCAGCACCGAGGGCACGCCGATGCCCTCGAAGTCGCGCGGTTGCGTGTATTGGGGATGCTTGAGCAACCCGTCGGCGAGCGAGTCCGTCCGCACCGATTCTTCGTTTCCGACGACCCCGGGTTGCAGGCGGCTAACGACGTCGATGAGCACCAGTGCAGGTAGCTCGCCGCCGGTCAGCACGTAATCACCGATCGAGATCTCGTCGTCCACGAAGTGCTCGCGGACTCGCTCGTCGATACCCTCGTAGCGCCCGCAGAGCAGGATCAGCTCTTCCGCGCCAGCGAGCTGCTGTGCGACGGCGTGGGTCAAGAGCCGGCCCTGCGGCGAGAGGAACACGACGCGCGCACGCGGCGCCTGCTCGCGGATGCGACGGATCCAGCGCACCAACGGGCCGGCCTTCAGCACCATGCCGGCGCCGCCACCGAACGGCGCGTCGTCTACGACCCGGTGCTTCCCATCGCCTTCGTCGCGAATGTCGTGGACGTCCACGCAGATCGAGCCCGCGCGCGCGGCGCGTGCCAGCACGCCGTCCGCGAGGTACGGCATCACGAGGCTCGGGAAGAGGGTGAGTACGTGGAAATGCATCTTGGGCAGCTCGGCTCAACCAGCGGTGCCCGGGCGGACGGGCTTCGCGGCACCGCGGCGCGTGCGCGCACGTCGGCCGCGCGCGTCACGCGACGGTTCGCTCGCAATCGATTCGTCGAGAAAGGGTGTGGCGATCATTCGGCGTGCAGCGATGTCGATCTCGTGGATCGTGCCCTCGATCATCGGCAGCAGAAGCTCGCCCGTTGCGCCGCGCACCACCAGGACGTCGTGCTGCGGAAGGTCGAGGAAACCGGTCACCTCGCCGAGGTGCTGGCCGCTGAGCGTTCGCACTTCCATCCCCAGTAGGTCGGCCCGGTAGTACTCCTCGGGCTCGAGATCGGGAAGGCGCTCGCGCGGAACGCAAATCTCCGATCCACGACAGCGCTGCGCGCGCTCGCGATCGTCGACCTCACGAAACGCGACGATGCAGAGCTGAGCGTGGGTGGCGCGCACGGAAGCGACGGTGAGCGTGCGCTCCGCGGACTCCGAATCACGCGAACGCATGGCGACGCTCTCACCCGCCTCGAGCGACACGAGCGTGTCGCCGAACGCTCGAACCAGCAGCGCACCGTGCACACCATGGGCGCGCAACACGCTGCCCACGGGAACCAGTCGTGTGTCAGCAGGTGAGGTCGGAGCGCCGTCGACGGCACGCGCTCGGGCACGCTGGGAGCGGGGTGAGTCCACGATGGGGGTCATCTCGGCGGCTCACACAGGCTCTCACGGACGGGGACGCGAGGTGACGGCTGAAGTCACTCCAGAATCTCGAGCACGGTGCGCTGAGAAGCGTTCAGCGCCGCCGCGCTCAGCACGGTGCGAATCGCGCGGGCGGTTCGACCCTGCTTGCCGATCACCTTGCCGAGGTCTTCACGCGCAACCTTGAGCTCGAGAACCATCCCGCGCTCGGACGGCACCTCCCGCACGATCACCTCGTCGGGGTGATCGACGAGCGAACGGGCGATGAACTCGATGAGGGCCTTCATCGATGGGACTCGGCGGGGGGCCTCGGACCGACCATGAACAGCTTACCGCGCGCGTGGGTTGCGGGTGCGGTCGGGTGGGGTCAGCCAGCCTTGGCGGTCGCAGTGCCCAGCACCGATGGCCTCAGGAAGCGCTTGAGCGTGTCCGTGGGCAGCGCCCCCTGGCCGAGCCAGTGCTTCACACGATCGACCTTGAGCTTCACCTCGGGCGGGCTCTTGCGCGGGTCGTAGGTTCCCAGTGCTTCGAGGTAGCGCCCATCGCGCGGGAACTGCGAATCGGCGGCGACGACCCGATAGAACGGCTTTCCCTTGGCGCCGGCGCGGGCGAGACGAATGCGAACGGCCATGTCGATCACTTCTCCTCGGGCGGCTCGCCGCGACCTGGGCCTGATCCCGGATCTGCGGTCTCCACCCTTTTGCTTTGGAATCAGTGGGGGCGAGCCCCCAGGCGCATCCCCTGGAAGATGCGACCTCCGGGCGACGCCATGCGCTTCATGAGCTTGGTCATCTGGTCGTACTGCTTGAGGAATCGATTCACATCGGCCACGCCCGTACCGCTGCCGAGCGCGATGCGGCGCCGGCGACTCGCGTTGAGCAGTCCCGGGCGTGCGCGTTCCTGGCGCGTCATCGAATTGATGATTGCTTCGATCTTGCCAAGCTCTTTGGTGGCACCCGACAGGTCCTTGCCGGCGGTGATCCGGTTCAGGCCGGGAATCATCCCCGCGAGCTGATCGATCGAGCCCATCTGCTTCAGCGCCACGAGCTGGTCGCGGAAGTCTTCGATGGTGAACGAGTTCTTCTGGATCTTGCGTTCGAGCTCGAGCGCCGTTTTCTCGTCGACGACGCGCTCGGCTTTCTCGATGAAGGTCAGTAGATCGCCCATCCCGAGGATCCGGTTGGCCATCCGGTCGGGGTGGAAAGGTTCGAGCGCTTCCATGTTCTCGCCCATGCCGACCAGCTTGATGGGCTTGCCCGTGACGGCTTTGATGCTGAGTGCCGCGCCGCCGCGGGCATCGCCGTCGAGCTTCGTCAAGATCACGCCGTCCAGATCCAACCGCGCGTCGAACGCCCGCGCTACCTGGACCGCATCCTGGCCGGTCATGGCGTCGGCCACCAACAGAATCTCCTGCGGCAGCACCGCGCTCTTCAGGCGCTCGAGCTCGACCATGAGCTCGTCATCTACGTGCAGCCGCCCTGCGGTGTCGAGGATCAGCACGTCTTCGATGCCGATCTCGGCTTCCTTGAGCGCTGCTCTGGCGATCGCGACGGGGTCGGTGGGGTCCTGGGGCTTGAAGACCTTGACGCCGATACGCTCGCCCAGACGCTCGAGCTGGAGCATGGCGGCGGGGCGCCGGACGTCGGTCGAGACCAACATGGGCTCGCGTCCCTGGCTCTTGAGATACTTCGCGAGCTTGCCTGCGCTGGTCGTCTTGCCGGCACCCTGGAGTCCGACGAGCATCAACGGCACGGGCGGACGCGCCGCGAGGTCCAAGTCCTGGAACTCGCCGCCGAGCAAGGCGATCAGCTCGCGCTGAACGATCTTGATGAACTGCTGTCCCGGGGTGAGGCTCTGCAGTACCTCGGCCCCCATGGCTTTCTGTGTGACGCCGTCGATGAAGCCTTTGACGACACCGAGATTGACGTCGGCTTCGAGTAGCGCCGTGCGCACCTCGACGAGGGCCTCGTGAATGTTCGCCTCGCGAATCTTGCCCTGGCCGCGTAAGCGGCGCAGGGTGGACTCGAGGCGTTGGCTCAAGCCGTCGAACATGAGGGAATCGACTCGGTCGCGCTGGAGCGAAAGTGCCAGCGCTCGAAAAAACACCTGAAGTTACTCGACCCTGCAGCGACGGGCAAGGGTTCGACGGTTGCTCGTAGCCGGGTTATGTTCGCCGCCCGCGAGAAGGACGAATCCATCGTGGCCCGTAGCGTGCTCGTCTGGCTGTGCTTCGCGTTGGCCTCGCCGGCGCTGGCTGACGTGTTCTCGTATCGCGATGCGCAGGGAAATCTGCACTTCGTCGATCAGGAGACTGCGATCCCGCCCCAGTACCGGGCGGCGACACCGGGGGCCGGGACTTCCGGATCGGCGGGCTCTTCGTCGCGCGGCGGTGGCGTGTTCAACGCCGTGCAACCGTCCCCGCAAGAACCGCCCGGCGCCGAGGGGGTGCCGCCCGAGTTGCCGGTGGCCACGGATGGAGCTGTCGAGGCAGGCTCGCCGTCGTGTGCCCTTCGTTACGTCGACAAGCCGACGAAGGAGATCGATGCTCGCTACGCGACGGTGACCTATCACGGCACCGTCGAGAACACCGGGAACGGCTTGGCGCGTGGCGTCCGGGTCCATCTCAAGCTCTTCAGCGCGCTCGACGGCACGCAGATCGATTCGTCCTTCGGGGTGGTCAGCCCGAGCAATCTAGACCCCCACGATCGGGGCACCTTCGAGGTGAAGGGCTACTTCCGCAAGCAAGGGTTGCGCAACTCGTCGAGGGACGACCTGATGCTCGACTACCTGCGATGCGATCCGAGCACCCACGCCGAGCTGCCGCCGACAGCGGCGTCGCGCTGCAAGGTGGAGATCGTGGGAAAGCCCGACAAGACCGTCGACACCGTCGCTCAGACTCTCACCTACGTGGGCACGGTGCAGAATCGTGGCGAAGGCACGGCGAAGACGGTTCAAGTCGAGCTGACGCGATTCACGCTCGCCGACGGACGCGCGATGGAGCCCGTGTACGTCAACGTCCTACCGGGACGTCTCGGTCCCGGCGAGTCCGGCGCGTTCACACTGGTGGCGTCGCGTGAGTTCGGGTTCCGCGATACGGGAAAGGACAAGCTCAAGGTTCGCGTGGCGAGCTGCGAGTGATTGCACTTCCTTCGTCGGTTGCGGCCTGCGGCACCTACGGCCACGTTTCCCCGAGCTGCGCGCGGCCGCGCGTTTTCCTGCAACGCTGGAGAGATCATGACCGAGCCCACCAACCGTACCCAGCAGATCCGGAACGTGATCGCCCTCGCGGTCATCGCGGTGTGCGTCGGCTTCTATGCGGTCTTCCGGGTCCCGGCGATCGCTTCGGACTACGACGCCATGGAGCCCGCGTACTCCGCGGGTCACAGGGTGTTGGTCAACTACCGTGCACGCAGTTTTCCGAAGGGTGCCGACGTCTACTACCGCTACACGTTTCGCGGTGACACGCAGCGCCAGCTCGGGCGCGTGCGCGGCGCGCCGGGCGATCTGGTGC
Organism: uncultured bacterium; assembly: GCA_964450125.1. Taxonomy (GTDB): domain Bacteria; phylum JADJOY01; class JADJOY01; order JADJOY01; family JADJOY01; genus JADJOY01. The sequence goes on along the minus strand of CAYVDO010000152.1, from coordinate 440 downwards.
TGTTGGACAAGAGCAACCAGAGCATCTGGGACCTCTTCGAGAAGACCATCGATCCGCAAGGGCGGACGATGGGGCGCGTACCCGCGGGCAAGTACTACGTGCTCCGCCTGAACGAAGACGCCGACTTCGTCGATTCGCGAAAGATCGGCCTCATCGCAGCAGATGACATCCTCGGAAAAGCCGTCCTCGCCTTGCCATTTTGAGCTGATTTTCGGGTGCGGCGACGTGTCGCGGAGCGCGCGCGTCACGACGCGGTGCGGCGCTTGACGCGCAGTTTTGCGCTCGGCTATCCCGTCGAAGTCGTCGAACGGAGACCGGGCGGCGTGCGTAGCAGCGCCGTTGCGGGGATCGTCAGAACGACTCTCGAACACGAGCGGCACGGCAGTGCCGGCGAACGTCGCCGGAACGGGCGGAACGGCGGTGGGGCGGCGCTCCACGGG
>CAYVDO010000151.1:0-16546 GCA_964450125.1 uncultured bacterium | reverse complement strand
GCCTTCGGCGAGGCTAGGAGTGTGTTGGGAACGAATTTCCCGACACACTCCTAGCGTGCGCACTCGTGGCCGACCGTTTGCAATGAAATCCCAGCGCGGCACACCACGCGTGCGCATACCCTCCACGACGAGGTCGATCATGGCCGAAGCCCCCAAGCCCAATCACGATGGCATCGTCGAGCTCGACGACGGTCGCACCATCGGCTACGCGGAGTTCGGCGATCCGCAAGGCGATCCGATGCTGTGGTTTCACGGCACCCCGGGCGCCCGCCAGCAACTCCCGCCCGACACCCACCGCGAAGCTGCCGAGCGCCACCTGCGCATCATCGGCATCGACCGCCCCGGCACGGGCAACTCGAGCCCGTATCTCTACGACGTGCTCATCGAGTTCGCCGCGGACATGGAGCGCTTCGCCGATCGCCTCGGCATCGGACGCTTCGGCGTCGTGGGCCTCTCGGGTGGCGGGCCTTACGTGCTCGCCTGCGCGCACCAGCTTCGCGAGCGCATCCCCGTGGGCGTGGTACTCGGTGGTCTCGGCCCCACACGCGGGCACGAGGCGGCACCCGGCTACACGCGACTGTTGCCGCTCGCCGAGCCGCTCTTGACGGTGCTGCGCGAGCCGCTCGCCGAGCTTCTCAACATGGGGCTCAAATCGCTGGTCCCCGTCGCCGGCACCGGTTACGACCTCTACGCGCGCTTCGGACCGCGCAGCGATCGCCCGCTGCTCCGCAGGCCCGAGATGAAGTCGATGTTCATCAACGATCTCGTCACGGCCATGGACGGTGGGCTGCGTGCGCCGGTCTACGACGTAGTGCTGTTCGCGCGGCCGTGGGGATTCTCGCTGCGCAACCTGAAGGTGCCGATCCACTTCTTCCAGGGCGACGCCGACCTGGTGGTCCCGCCGAGCCACGGCGCCCACCAAGCGGGCTTGGTGCCGCAGTCCACGCTCACGATCGTGCCCAACGAGGGCCATTTCGCGGGATTCTCAGCGGTGAGCCACGTGCTCGACAAGATTCGCGAGACCTGGCCACACGCGGTGAAGCCCGCGGCCCGGGCCTCACGCGCCCGCAAGCGGGCCTGACGCGATTCGGTTACGGCGGATCGCGGCTCTCGCAGGCGTGGTGGGACGAGATCCATCGCATTCGCGGTCGCCGATCCTGTCGTAGGTACCGCAATTCGCTCGCGGAGCGACGGCCTCCGTTCTTCCGGAGACGATCCGCCGAGGCCGCTTGTCGCCGCGACGCGAGTTTGGCGAGGCCGGTCGGCATCCGGTTTGCGGCAATGGCGTATCTCGGGTCGCGACGGCGGGCCGTGCACACTGCGGCCTCGCGCCACGACTCGGCGAGGTCGTCATGACTCCGATCCCTGCCGAATTCGATACACCCACGTTCCGCATGGCCGTCGCGCAGTTCGAGCAGGCTGCCACCGCCATCGGGCTGGACCCGAACCTCCGCGAGAGGCTGAGCCGGCCGGTGCGTGCCCTGGTGGTGCACATGCCCGTGCACATGGACGACGGCAGCTTGCGAGTGTTCGAGGGCTATCGCGTCCAACACGACGATTCTCTCGGGCCGACCAAGGGCGGAATCCGCTACCACCCGGACGTTCAGCTCGGCGAAGTGACGGCACTCGCCATGTGGATGACCTGGAAGTGCGCGCTGGTGGGATTGCCCTTCGGCGGCTCCAAGGGCGGAATCCGCTGCGATCCCAAGCGGCTTTCCCGCGCGGAGTTGGAGCGCCTCACCCGTCGCTACACCGCGCAGATCTCCCCCATCATCGGTCCCGCCCAGGACATCCCGGCCCCCGACGTGGGAAGCGATGCACAAACCATGGCGTGGGTGATGGACACGTACTCGATGCAACGCGGTTACGCCGTACACGGAGTGGTGACGGGCAAGCCCGTGGCGATCGGGGGCTCACTCGGTCGTGACGAGGCCACCGGCCGCGGCGTCGTTCGTTGCATCACCAACGCAATGGAGCACCTGGGTCTCGACCTGGAAGGCAGCACCACCGCGATCCAGGGGGTGGGCAACGTCGGGGGTAACGCCGCTCGCATCCTCCACGAGCACGGCGTGAAGGTGATCGCGGTCTCCGATTCGTGCGGCGGCGTGCACAACGACCACGGTCTCGACATCCCCGAGTTGCTCGGTTTCAAGAAGCGGACGGGATCGCTCGATGGGTTTCCAGACGGAGACGCGATCTCCAACGAAGACCTCCTCACCCTTCCCTGCACCACGCTGGTACCTGCAGCGCTCTCGGAAGCGATCACCGAACGCAACGCACGCAAGCTGCGCTGCCAGATCCTCGCCGAAGGCGCCAACGGGCCGACCACGCTCGCTGCGGATCGCATCTTGGAGGATCGCGGGATCCTGATCGTGCCCGACATCCTCGCCAACGCTGGCGGCGTGATCGTGTCGTATTTCGAGTGGGTGCAGGCGCACCAAATGTACTTCTGGAAGCTGGAAGAGATCCGCGAGCGCCTGGCGAGCGTGCTCGACTCGGCTTTTGCCCGGGTGTGGGAGCACAAGAGCCAGACGCGCATGAGCATGCGGATGGCGGCGCTCACGACCGGTATTCGCGCCGTCGCCGAGGCCAATCGCCTGCGCGGTCTCTACCCGTGACGCCGCGGCAAGAAACTGCGCCGTAACGCATCGACGCGATGCGGCCATCCGCTGCGGTTGGTGTGAATCAGCGCCTCCGTGCAGCGAGATAGGACACCAGCTCGTCGAGCGTCGTCACCCGTGCGTAGTCGGTCTCCGGGATCTCGACGCCCAGGCGCTGGTGGATCGCGGTCAGGAGCTTGAGGTAGTCGATCGAATCGATGTCCACCTGATCGCGCAACGAGCGGTCGGCGCGAATCGAACCTGGCTCGATCTCGGGGGCGATGTCCGTGAGCAGGCTCAGCACCGTGCTGCGAATCTCGCTCGCATCCATGGTCACTCCTTCTCGGGCGCCTGCGGCGCTCACAGCGTCTCCGGCCGCGCGAGCCGCTCCGCAATGGCAGCGAGGAAGCGGCCGCCGCGGTGTCCGTCGCTGGCGCGGTGATCCGCTGCGAGTGTCGCGTGCACAGCCCATCGCGACACCACGCCGCCGTCGACCGCCCACGGCTGGCGCGAGGGCGTTCCGAAACCCGCCAGCGCCACCTGCGGCGGATAGATGACGCCGTAGACCGTCTCGACCCCCAGATCACCGAGGCTGGTGACGGTGATGGTGGCGTCGGTCATCTCCGAGCCCTTGAGGCCGCCCTTCCGGGCCCGCGACACGAGATCCGCGAGCGCCGTCATCAGCTCGGGGAGGGTCGCGCTGTCGGCGTCGTGGATCGCCGGCGCCACCAACCCGCCGCCGCGCAGGGCGATCGCCACTCCCACGTGGATCCCCTCACCGGCCCGGAACGCATCGTCCACCCAATAGCCGTTGAAGTCGGGGAAATCGCGAAGCGCCAACGCCACCGCCTTGAGGAGCATGGGCGCGATCACCAAGCGTTCTGCCGGTGGGCGCCCGCGATTGCGCTCCTCCAGCCACGCCGTCGCCGCAGAGAGATCGACGTGCGCGCCGAGATAATAGTGCGGGATCTCGCGCTTCGAGCGCGCCATCGCAGCGGCGATCGCACGACGCATCGCCAGCGCGCGGTCGGCGGGCGGTGGCGGCGCACCGCTCGGTGCCGGCGGCGGTGCTGGTGCTGGCGCTGCCGAGGGTGATGAGCGCGGAGCGAGATCGCGGAGCAGCACCGCTGCTTCCGGGCCGCTGCCGGAGAGGTGAGCGAGCTCGACGCCCGTCACGCGCGCGGCTTCGCGAGCCGCAGGTGATGCACGCACCCGCTGTGTCGCGGGCTCGCTCGGCGGAGCAACCGGCGAAGCAAACGGAGGTGCGGGCAACGGTGCCGGCGCCGCGCGCGGTGGAGGCGGAGTGGCGATCGGCGGCGCCACGATCGGCGCGTGCGGCTCCGGCTGTGGCGCGCGAGCGGAATCCGTGAGCCGCAGCAACACCGTCCCCACGGGCACCTTTCGTCCCGGCTCCACGACGAACTCGGCGACCACGCCGTCTTCCCAGATCTCGACGTCGATGTCGGCTTTCTCGGTCTCCACCAGCGCCACGATCTGGCCGCGCTTCACGCGCTCGCCGATCCGCACCTTCCATTCGATGACGGTGCCCTCGGCCATGTCGGCGCCGAGCGACGGCATCCGGAACTCATACACGGCCGTTCACCAGCGCCTGCGCGGCGGCGACGATCCCGGGGATCTGCGGCAACGCCGCGTCCTCGAGATGCTTGGGATACGGAATCGGCACCTCTGCGCCGCAGACCCGCGCCACAGGCGCGTCGAGATCGTAGAAGCATTGCTCGACGATGCGTGCACTGATTTCCGCCGAGATGCCGCCGCTTTTCCAGCCCTCGTCCACCACCAGCGCGCGGTGCGTGCGGCGGACGCTGGCAGCGATGGCGACGTCGTCGAGGGGGCGAAGCGTGCGCAAATCGATCACCTCGGCTTCGATCGCGTTGCGAGACAGCTCCTCGGCAGCGCCGAGTGCTTTCGCCAGCGAGCCGCCGTAGGTCAGGATCGTGAGGTCGCGGCCCGTGCGGCGGACGGCTGCGTGATCGATGTCGACGGCACCGGCATCGGCGGCGAGAGCGCCCTTCACGTTGTAGAGCCCGCCGTGCTCGAACATCAGCACCGGATCGGGATCCTCGAGAGCCGTCCACAGCATGCCGCGCGCATCCTCCAGCGTGGCGGGCGTGAGCACGCGGATGCCGGGGATGTGTGCGTACCAGCCTTCCAGGCTGTGGCTGTGCTGGGCGGCAAGCTGACGGCCAGCCCCCGTGGTCATGCGGATCACCAACGGGATCGAGAACTGGCCGCCCGACATGTGGCGCAGCGTCGCCGCGTTGTTCACGATCTGGTCGAGGGCGAGGAGGCTGAAGTTCACGGTCATGATCTCGACGATGGGGCGCATGCCGCCCAGTGCCGCGCCGATGCCCGCACCCACGAACGCCGATTCGGAAAGCGGCGTGTCGCGGATGCGCTCGGGGCCGAACTCGTCGAGGAGCCCTTTGCTCACGGCGAAACAGCCGCCGTAGCGGCCCACGTCCTCGCCCATGAGGAAGACCCGCGAATCGCGCACGAGGGCGTCGCGGATCGCCTCGCGGATCGCCTCGCGATAGGTGAGCTCGCGAACGGCGCCTGCGCTCGCTCCACCGGCAGCGCTCGCAACGGCGGTCATCGCAGCACCTCGCGTGCGTACACGTCCCTGGTGAGCTCCGAGACCGGCTCCCAGGTCCCCGCTTCGGCGAACGCGACCGCCGCGTCCACCTCGCTCTCGACCTCCGCGCGCAGCCGCTCGACCAGGGCTTCGTCAGCCGCCCCCTTTTCGGCGAGCACGCGCCGGAAGCTCGCGATGGGATCGCGTTCCTTCCAGCGCTCGACCTCGTCCTTGGAGCGATAGAGCTCGGGGTCGTACATCGAGTGGGCACGGAACCGGTACGTGCGTAGCTCGAGGAAATACGGCCCCAATCCAGCGCGAATCGAGACACACGCCCGGCGCGTGGCCGCTTCCACGGCGAGCACGTCCATGCCGTCCACGGTCTCGGCGGGAACGCGGTAGCTCTCGGCCTTGTGGCGCAGATCGGTTTCCGCCTCGGAGCGCTCGATGGCGGTGCCCATCGCGTACAGGTTGTTCTCGCACGCGAAGAGCACCGGCAGCCGCCACAGCTCCGCCAGGTTCATGGACTCGTGGAACTCGCCCTCGGCCACCGCACCCTCACCGAAGAAGCACGCGGTCACTTGCGGCAACCCGCGGATCCGGTCCGCCAGCGCCAGGCCCACCGCGATCGGCAGCCCGCCGCCCACGATGGCGTTACCGCCGTAGAAGCGGGTGTCGGCGTCGAAGAGGTGCATCGAGCCGCCGCGGCCGCGGCTCACGCCTTCGACCTTGCCGTACATCTCCGCCATGACCCGCGCCGCGGAGACGCCCCGCGCCAGCGCGTGACCGTGCTCGCGATAGGTCGCGACGATCGCGTCGCCGGGCTCGAGGGCCTGTATGGTTCCCACCGCCACCGCCTCCTCGCCGATGTAGAGATGCAGGAAGCCGCGGATCTTCTCGGCCGAGTAGAGCTCGGCGCAACGCTCTTCGAAGCGCCGCACCAAGAGCATCTGACGCAGCAGCGCCACGCCATGCTCCGCATCGAGCGCGTGTGACGCATCGGGCTGTGCGAGTCGCTCGTTCATGCCGCAGTCTCCAACGTCGAGAGGTCGCCCTCCGGAAGCCCCAGCTCGCGCGCCTTGAGCAAGCGCCGCATGATCTTGCCGCTGCGGGTCTTGGGCACGCTGGCGACGAAATCGATCTCCTTGGGCGCCACCACCGGCCCCAGGCGCTTTCGCGCGTGGGCTGCGATCTCGCGCCGAAGCTCGTCGCTCGGCTCGTGGCCGGGCTTGAGCGCGACGAACGCCTTCACCGTCTCGCCCACCATCGGATCCGGCTTGCCGATCACTCCCGCCTCGGCAACGGCGCGGTGCTCGAGAAGCACGCTCTCGACTTCGAACGGTCCGATCAGATGGCCCGCCGACTTGATCACGTCGTCTGCGCGCCCCACGAACCAGAAGTAGCCCTCCGCATCCCGCCGCGCGAGGTCACCGGTGAGATACCAGCCGCTACGGAAACATTTTCGATAGCGCTCGTCCTGACCGAGATAGCCGCGGAACATCGACGGCCAGCCGGCGCGCAGCGCGAGCTCGCCTTCCTCACCGGGAACGCTGACGAGCTCCACGCCGTCGTCGCCGACGCGCCGGACGATGGCGGCCTCCACCCCGGGGATCGGCCGGCCCATGGAGCCCGGCTTCACGTCGCAGGCGAGGTAGTTGGCGATCATGATTCCGCCCGTTTCCGTCTGCCACCAGTTGTCGTGAATCGGCAGCCCCAGGACCTCGCTTCCCCACACCACGCCTTCCGGGTGCAGCGGCTCGCCCACGCTCGCGACGAAGCGCAGGTGCGAAAGATCGCGGCAGCGCGCCAGCTCGGGGCCGGCCTTCATGAGCATCCGCACGGCCGTCGGCGCCGTGTACCAGACCGTCACGCGCTCTTCCGCGAGGATCCGATACCAGCGCTCGGCATCGAAGTCCGCTTCGTCGACGAGCATGGTGACGCCGTGGGTGAGCGGCGCGACGATCCCGTACGAGGTGCCGGTGACCCAACCCGGATCGGCGGTGCACCAGAAGACGTCCCGGGGATGCAGGTCCAGAGCGAAGCGGCCCGTGGCGTAGTGACAGACCACCGCCTGGTGGACGTGCACCGCGCCCTTGGGTGTGCCCGTGGTGCCGCTCGTGAAGTGGAGCAGCGCCATGTCCTCGGGATCGGTGGGTGCAATCGTGAACGACTCGCTGGCGTCCGCGAGCAACGCCCTCAGGTCACGTGTTCCCGGCGCCGAGAGCGGCTGGTCTTCCTCGGCCACCAACAGTACGTGCTCGAGGGCGGGCAACTCGCCGCGGATCGCCTCCACCTTCTTGCGATAGAGCAGTTCGGTGGTGACGAGCACGCGACCGCTGCCGAGCGCGAGCCGTGTACGAATGGGCTCGGGCCCGAACGCCGAGAAGAGCGGCGAGAACACTGCCCCCGCTTTGAGGGTGCCGAGGGCGGCGACGTAGAGCTCGGGGATGCGCCCCGCCAGCGAGAAGACTCGATCGCCTTTCCCGACGCCGAGACTTCGCAGGACGTTCGCGAACTTGCTGGTGAGGGCGGATAGCTCGCCGTAGGTGAAGCAGCGCTCGGCGCCGTTCTTGCCGAGCCAGCGGATCGCCCGATGATCGCCGCGGCCGCGCGTCACGTGCGCGTCCACCGCCTCGTGGGCGATGTTGAGACCGCCATCGGGCAGACCGGCGAGCTCCCGGGCTGCGTCCTCCCAGCGGAAGGCGGCGCGCGTCGCTTCGTAGTCCGTGAGGTTGGGCCGCACCGCATCCGGTCGATGCGCTTTGCGGATGCGCTCGATCGTCACGCGTCACCTCCTCCGGACCCTCTCGCGCAGCCGGCGTGCTCCCCCGCGGCCATCGGGTAACTCGTTCCGCCGCGACTACATGGTTTTTCCGGCACCACTCTCGGGAAGTGCAACGGTCTCGCCACCGATTTTCGCCGCCTTCGCACGTCGCGCTGCGCGCTCCACGAGCCGGCCGCAGCGGGGCGTCGCGCTTGCACGAACGACCAGCGATGCCCGTGTGTGCGGGCTCGGGAGCCTGCGGTTGAGCGACTCGAGCAGCGACAGCAAGAGCGAAGAGCTGCGGCGCGTGCGACGCGCGCTCGGTCGGCTCGCCCGGCGTGCGCCGCTCACGTCGCGGGCCTTCGGCGATCTGCACAAAGCCACCCAACGAGCGGGGGCGCTCGACGTGCGCACCAAGGAGCTGATCGCGCTGGCGATCGGTGTGGCGTCCAAGTGCGAGGACTGCGTCGTGTACCACGCCGCCGACGCCAAGGCCGCCGGTGCCACGGACGAGCAGATCGTGGAGGCGGTGGAGGTCGCGGTGATGATGGGCGGCGGGCCGGCGCTTCTCTACGCGAGCAGAGTGCTGGAGGTGCTCGAGAGCGCGGGCACCCTCGCGGCGGCAGCGCCATCGCGAGGAAAGCCGTCATGACCACCGTCGCTGAGCGCCAGGCGCTCAGTCAGAAACCGTCCGCCGAAGCGCTCAGACTCCACCCTTTCTACAAGGGCAAGATCCAGATCGCCCCCAAATGCGCGATCCGTGACTACGACGACTTCGCCATCTGGTACACGCCCGGAGTGGCGGCGCCGTGCAAAGCCATCCAAGCGGAACCGGAGCGGGTCTACGAGCACACCAACAAGGCCAACTCCGTCGCCATCGTCACCGACGGCACGCGGGTGCTCGGGCTCGGCGACATCGGCCCCGCCGCGGGCTTGCCGGTGATGGAGGGGAAGGCGCTGCTCTTCAAGTACCTGGGCGGGATCGACGCGGTACCGCTCTGCCTCGCCACCAAGGATCCGGACGAGATCGTGCGCGTGGTGAAGCTCATCGCCCCGGCGTTCGGCGGCGTGAACCTGGAAGACATCGCGCAACCGAAATGTTTCCGCATCCTCGATCGCGCTCGCGCCGAGACCGACATTCCCGTTTGGCACGACGACCAGCAAGGCACCGCGACCGCCGTGCTCGCTGCACTCGGCAACGCCCTCGAGGTGGTCGGCAAGGCGCGCGACCGCGTGCGAATCGCGCTCGTCGGGCTCGGTGCGGCGAACGTCGCCGTCGCGCGGCTCTTGCGAGCCGCCGGGTTCGACTGGGGCGGCCTCGTGGCCTGCGATCGGGGCGGCGTGCTTCACCGCCAGCGAGCCGACATCGAGGCTCGCGCCGCCGATTTCGAGGACAAGTGGCGACTCTGCGGCGAGAGCAACGCCGACGGGGTACGCGGCGGCATCGCCGAAGCCTTGCGGGGCGCCGACGTTTGCCTCGCGTTCTCGTCCTCCGGACCGGGCGTCATCGACCCCACGTGGGTGAAGGCGATGGCGAAGGACGCGATCGTGTTCGCGTGTGCGAACCCCGTCCCCGAGATCTGGCCGTGGGACGCACGCGACGCTGGTGCGCGGATCGTGGCCACCGGACGCAGCGACTTCCCGAACCAGGTCAACAACTCGCTGGTCTTTCCGGGGGTCTTCCGCGGCACCCTCGACGTGCGCGCCGCGACCATCACCGACGGCATGGCGCTCGCTGCCGCCGACGCGCTCGCCGCGTTCGCCCGCAGCCGCGGGCTCGGCGAAGAGCGGCTGTTGCCGCGCATGGACGAGTGGGAGGCGGTGCCGCAGGTGGCGGCGGCCACCGGCCTGGCCGCGATCGCGGCAGGTGTGGCGCGGGTGATCCTCACCGGCGAAGAGCTGGTGCGCTCCGCGACCGAGCGCATCCGCGCCTCTCGCGAGCTCGCCCGCGTCCTCACAGCCACAGGCCTCGTCGCCGAACCGCCGAGCGAATGAGCACGCGACGATCGTAGAATCGACGCATGAACGATTCTGGGATCGCACGCGCGTCGTCGCTCACCCTGGAGCTGTGCCGTCGCGTCCGCTCGAGCGCCCTCGCTTGCGCAGCCGCCTTTGCCGCCTTGGTGGCTGCTTTCACACCGGGCTGTGGCAGCGACGGCGCACCCGCAGCGAACGCGCTGGGCGGCGTGCCCGACCGAGTCGCCGCGCTCTGCAGTGGTTGGACGGATCATCCCGCCAATCCACTCATCGCGCCGCCGCCGCTCGAGCCGATCATCGCCGACCCGAGCTTCGTCCGCCCGGAAGACGCACCCGACGGGCGATGGCACCTCTTCGCACACGCGGTCTTGTCGGGGATCCACCACTACACGTCGAACGATGGGATCGCGTGGAGCCAGGCGCAACCCGCGCTCTTCGGTGCAGCGCGAATCCGCCCCTACGTCTACCTGGAGGACGGCACCTACTATCTCTTCTACGAAGCGCTCACCGACTTCACGCACTCGCACATGGAGCTCCGGACGTCGTCCGATCTCTTCGAGTGGAGCGAGCCCAGCACGGTCATCGAGCCCGAGCTCGAATGGGAACGCGGCGTCAACTTCACCACCGGCAACCCCTTCGTCATGAAGCGCGGCGACGGCTACTGGCTCTACTACAGCGCCGACGGCGTGTTCTTGGACGACACGCTCTACTTCGAGCCCAAATACGTCGGCGTCGCACGCTCCCAGAGCATCCGCGGACCGTATCGCAAGGAACCGCTGCCGATCCTCGGCCCCTCGATCACCGATCCCGAGCTCAACTTGGGGGCCGGCTCGATCAAGCTCTTGACCGCACCCGTGGACGGGCGCTGGGTCGCGTTCAACAACACCATCTACGACGACGAGAACGGCGAGTCACGCAGCTCCATCCGCGTGCTCTTCTCCCAGGACGGGCTCGCATGGCGGAGAGCGTGCGACGAGCCGATCGTGGCCCCCGAGCCGAACACCTGGAAGCGGACGTTCGTGTACGCCTTCGACGTGAAGCCGGTCGGGGACGAGCTGTGGATGTACTACAACGCCCGCGCCGGCCGATTCTCGGGAAGCGAACGCATCGGCCTCACCATCTGGCCGCACACCGGCTGATCGCCGTTCGCCGCCCCTCGCCGCATCCGGCGACGGACGGCCGACCCCCGCGGCTGCGAGTCGCCGCCTGTGGTAGAACACGTTCTACTTCGGGGGTGCAGCCATGAAACGCCTGCTCATCATCTCGTCCGACTGCCACGCCGGCCCGCCACCTCCGGGCTACAGGGAATACCTCGATCCCCAGTACCGCGAGACGTACGACCAGTCGCTGCCGGTGATGCTGAAGATCATCGAGGAGCGACAGCGCAAGACGCTCGCCGAGGAGTTCCTGGCGCGTTGGAAGCACGGTGAGGTCGCCAGCGGGCTACGCGGCGTGTGCGACTCCGCCGAGCGCAACCGCCAGCTCGACGCCGACGGGATCGCCGGCGAGGTGATCTTTCCCGACGGAGTGACCGACAAGAACGCCTGCCCGTTCGGAGCCGGCCTCGCCATGCCCACGGAAGGTGTCGTTCCCGAGCTGCAGTGGGCGGGTGCGCGCGCCCACAACCGCTGGATCGCCGAGTTCTGCGCGGAAGCACCCGAGCGCCGCGCCGGGCTCGCCGCGGTGCCGATGTTCTGGAACGTCGACGAAGCCGTGCGTGAGATCCACTGGGCCAAGGAGCACGGTCTCCGCGGCATCCTGATCCCGCCGCTCTTCGGCGCACACCCACCCTTCCACGCCTCCTGCTACGAGCCGATCTGGAGCGCCTGCGAAGCGCTCGACATGCCGGTGCACACCCACGGCGGCGGCGCTCCCGACTACGGCGACCATCTCGGCACGGTGGGCATCTACGTGACCGAATACGCGTGGTGGTCGGCGCGACCGGTGTGGTTCCTGATCTGGGGCGGTGTCTTCGAGCGCCATCCGCGCCTCAAATTCGTGGTCACCGAGCTCGGCGCGAGCTGGGTACCCGAGCTCAAGGCACTCATGGATCAGCGCTTCCGCGACACCCACTTCAACCAGAAGCTCGCCGACTTCCGCAGCCACCTCTCGATGAAGCCGAGCGAGTACTTCGATCGCAACGTGTGGGTGGGCGCCTCGGTGACCTCACGCGAAGACATCGAGAACCGCGCGGCGATCGGCGTCGGCAACGTGATGTGGGGCAGCGACTTCCCCCACCCGGAAGGGAGCTGGCCCGAGACGCGGCGATTCCTGGACGATTCGTTCCGCGGCATCCCGGAAGCCGACGTGCGCGCGATGCTCGGCCTCAACGCCGCCCAGGTCTACGGCTTCGACCTCGCGAAGCTCGCGCCCCTCGTCGATCGCATCGGCATCGAGCCCCAGGCCCTCGGCCTGCTGTGAGCGGAGACGCAACGCACGGAGACCGTGCGTGAGTGCTCGGCGACGAAGCGTTCCTCGATAGCCGCCGGGCGCATCCCTCACACGGCAGCGATCGAGTCCGCTCGTCCGCGGGTGAGCCAGCGGACGACACGCCCAGGCGTGTGCTCGGCCGGCGCGGGGGAACGTCGTTCGCGCCAGCCGCGAACCACCTCCATCAGCAGGATGAGCCCCGTGTAGACGCACGCGTGGTGCACGCGAAGGGTGACGGCCTGCTCGATCGTGAGCAGGATCGCGAACGTCGCCGCGAGCGCGACGAGGGTGTGACGGCCGGCGTGCGCCAAAGCGAGCAGCACGACGAGAGGTATCCACGACTGGAGCAACGAGAGGTCGCGCGCGTGCACGACGTCGATGCCGAACGCGGTGGCGAGCATCATGCCGACGGCTATCGCCGGCGCGTGTCGTAGCCAACCATCGACGGGCTCCCGCCGCGTGGCCACCGGAAATCGCGATCCCAACGCGAGAACGAAGAGCAGCATCACGAACGTGAATAGACCGTTGTAGACGCAGAAGATGAAATAGATCTGGAAACCGATCAGGTACGCCACGGGCTTGAGCCGGACGTTCCTGAGCGGCGAATACTCGAACGCGAGCACCAGCGCCGCGAACGGCAGCGAGAAGAGCGGCCAGCCATACACGGGGGCGTACGGAATGATGGGGTGGATGGTTCCCGAGTTGCCTTCGATGCGGTCGGCAAGAGAGAGGCTCCGCCACGGTCCATCGTCGACGTCCCAAACCCACCACTGGCCCACGGCGCCGACCGCTTCCATCACGTAAGCGATGCCGGAGGTGAACATCAGCCACACGGCGATGACGGGAAAGAGCCGGCCCGCGCAACCCGGCAAGCGATCGACGATCCGCTCGGCGAAGTACCAGCTCACGTAGCCGGTGAAGATGTAGCCGACGGGCAACACCAGCGGGATCCCGAGCACCCGCACCATCGGCGCCGTCACGGTGTAGGCGTGCGCTTGCAGCGCCCGCTGCGTGATCGCCCACTCCTTGAGCAGGTACCAGCACACGCACGCGATGCAGAAGGCCGCCATCTCGCGGCGGCCGCGATAGCGAAGGCCGTGCCACACGAGCAACGCCGTCGCGATGCCCGCGGGAACCGAGAGCACCAGCGGATCGAGGGGCGGAAACTGCTCGGCGGCGAGGCCGGCGACCTGAGCCGCGGGAGTCATGAGGTGTGCGGCAAGGCGGCGCGTCGAGGGCCGCTCAGGGGTGTTGCGGCTCGCGACCATACCACGAGCACAAGGATCGCCCGCTCAGTCGGATCGGCGCCGCACGAGCCCGTAGGACGAGGGCTCGTCCCCCGTCGCAGATCGACGGGTTGCGCGGAGGCGCGGGACGACTCAGCCGCCGGCGAGCACCCAGGGATCGACGGGGATGCCGGCGTCGGGCGCAACGACATCCTGATCCGGCCCGCCCGGACCGGTTCCCGGCGCGATCCAATGCGCGGGCACGTTGCCGTGGACCAACGGCAGCGGCTGCGAGGGCTGCCGCCGCGGATCGTTCGCCGTACTCACCTCGTCGTGCCGTTCGAGAGCCCGCGGCGAGAGCCCAGCGGGCGCGCCCGGCACGTGACAGGTCACACAGAACGCGTTGCGCGTGGAATCGGGACGCGGCTCGTCGGCGTGAAGTGGGCCCTCGGGGAAATGGAGCGCACGCCGCACGCTCGCGGTGCCAGCGGGAACCTTGCCGGGGTGCGCTCCGTAATCGCGCGAGTAGTCGTGAAAGCACGCGTACGCGGGATGAGTCGCTTGGCCGTGGCTCGCGAGGGCCGTCGTCACTTCGGCGTGCGCCCATGCGGGGTATCCCGCGGCGATGTCCGACCACGCCGCGTTGTCGATCACACCGATCAACGTGCCATCGGCGTGATTGCAGGCGACTTCCGGATCCATGCGACGCGCGAGGATCTTGAAGTCGTCGATCCAGCCGCGCACGCCACCGCCCGTCGCCTGCGGTGCCGCACCGACCACCAACGCTCCCGGAACGAGCTCGAAAAGCGGGTGGTCGTGGGTGAACGTGTCGTAGGCGAAGCCGTCCAAGAGCAGCGTGGCCTGCCGATTGCCTGGCGCGAGCTCGACGGCGAGGTGCATCCAGCCGCGGCTCAGCGCCGACGGCGGGAGGTCGATGGAGCGCACCACCGAGCCGGAGCCATCGAGGTAGCTCACGGCGCGACGCCCATCGAGGCGGACCTGGCTGCCGTCGGGGAAGGTGAAGAGTGTGCGCCCGGTACCGTCCGCGACCGCGCGGGGATCGACGAAGATCGCCACGTACCAGCTCTTGGCGCGGATGTCCTGTGGCTGCTCGGGCACTTCGTACTCGACGCGATTCGTTCCCGAGAGCCAGAAGCCGCGACCCGTGACACCGCCGAGCGCGTTCGACTCGGCGCGCCCCGTTCCCACGGCGACGCGGCCATACGCGGGCACACGCCAGCGATCCGGCAGCGGAGTGGCTGCGTTCTGCAGGTGCACGTCCTCGGGTGGCAACGAGATCGGCAGCAGCGGGTAGCCGTTCTTGTAGTAGGGGTAGTGAACGAGGCCCGACATGGGATCGGCCACGACCGACGCGATCATGCTGGACACGATGAATGCGTCGGGATCCAGGTAATCGTCGAAGGCGAACTCGTCGGTGGCGTGGCCGTTCGAAAGCGTCCAGACGATGTCACGGGGCGTGACCGTCCGCATTTGCGCATGGAAGTTGAAGAGGTTTTCGATCGAGTCGAGGACGTTGGTGTTGCCGCTCCAGCCGGGCGGGAGCGTTGGATCCTCGTGGCGGCCCACCGTGCGCGCGCCGCCCACGCGCACCTCCACCGGCGTGCCGTCGGGTTCGTGGAACATCTGGACGAGGATGTGATTTCGGGGATCGATGGGCGTGGCCCAATCGCTGCTGTTCACCAGCGTGTCGATGTGCACCATCTTCCCGTACGTCCAGAGCCCCGCCACCGCATGGCCGCGCACCACGCCGGGCTCGAAGAGCCAGCGATCGTCGCACGTCTCCACGCAGCGATACGGATACATCCCCGGCGCCATCCCTTCGATGGTGTCGGAAACCGCAGTCATGAACAGGTTCTTCCCGGCGCGATCCAGCCACGGATACGAGACACCCATGTCCTCGCCGTCGGCCACCAGGTTCCCCTCGCCGTCGCGGAGCTGGAACTCGGCGAAGCCGTAGCGCCCGCGGACACGCGGGTCGTGGTGCGCGTGGCTCACGGGATTGAAATCGCGCCACGCCGTGACGTCGCAAGCGTCGGCTGCGTCGTCCACGAGCGAGTACATGAGGTCGTAGGCGCGCGTGAGCTTCTGGCCGGTCTCCGGGTTGGTCCATTCGTAGAGCAGCGCCGCCGTATCGAGGCGGCGACCGGTGAGCAGCCGTCCGTCCCACGTCACCATCGGCTCGAACCACACGGGTCCGGGAAGCGGCGGCCCGGCGACCGGCTCGCCGAGCTGGATGTCGGCGATCTGCGCCGCGGCGGTCTTGGGTGAGCTCACCTCGACGTGCACCGGCGTGCCCCAGAGCCGCGACGGGTTGCTGCCCGACTCGAAGCCCATGTGCACGACGTCGTAGCAGTCACGGGAAGGATCGGAATCGCACGGATACGGATTCGGCCGGCGCGGTGGCTCGACCAGCTCGCCGCGCACGTCGCAGAGCGTGTTGTGGCCGATGCCGTGGCCATTGGGGCTGTGATGAATGCCACCAGCGAAGGGGTTGGTGTCGGCGAGGATCGCCGCCCCCGCTGGGCCTTCCACGACGGGACGATCGAGCTTCTCGGGCGCCAGCAGATAGAAGCGCAGCTCGGCGGAGCCACCTTCGACGGCGATGCCCACGCGCCCGTCGGCGGTGGTGCGAAGCGGCGGAATGTGCGGATGGCTGAAATCCCCCTGCGGCGTGACCATCGCCACGTCGCGCAGGAACGCAGGTGTCTCCGGCTGCTCCGGATTCGCCGTGCACGCGGCCGACGCCAGCACCAGCCACGCGCCCCATCTCGATGCTCTCGAATCGCTCATCCGTCTCCCCTGCCCTAGCAGGCTGCTGAAAAACTCGCCGCGGTGAGTTTTTCGAGCCTGCCGATGCTTTCTCGGGGGGTCTCAACAGATCCCCGCCCCACGAAAAACGCGGTGCTCAAAGGGCCCCACCCCCAAGTCGACTCGC
>CAYVDO010000150.1:7496-16580 GCA_964450125.1 uncultured bacterium | reverse complement strand
GTCGATGCGTTGCAGCTCGAGTACCGCGCCGTCGCTCGCATCGTCGGTGATGGGCCGTTCCACGCGCTGATTCGTCGCTATCTCGGGCGCTTCGCTCCCCGCTCGTTCGACCTCGGGCACGCAGGCGATCGTCTCGCGGGTTTCCTCGAGGGGGACGATCTGACATGCGCGTTGCCGTTCTTGCCCGATCTGGCGCGCGCCGAGCGCCATCTCGCGGAGGCATTCGTGGCTGGCGATGCGGAGCCGCTCACGTGGAGCGCGTTGCGTGCTCTCGATCCCGCCGCCGTGCTCGAGCTTCGCGTGCGGACGCGACCCGGCACTGCGCTGGTCCGATCGCGGTGGCCAATCGCGGATCTGTGGCGGCTTCACGACACGCCCGACGAAGACGTCGACGTCGCGCTCGAAGGCCGGGCGCAGATCGTGCTGATCCACCGTGTGGGCTTCGCCGTGCGGCTCTCGACGCTCGGCGCGCTGGAAGCCTCGCTGG
Organism: uncultured bacterium; assembly: GCA_964450125.1. Classification (GTDB taxonomy): domain Bacteria; phylum JADJOY01; class JADJOY01; order JADJOY01; family JADJOY01; genus JADJOY01. The sequence continues at coordinate 16,093 of CAYVDO010000150.1, read as the reverse complement.
TGGAGCTCGCGCTGGCCGGCGAGACGTCGCTCGCCGAGGCGTACGAGCGAGCGACCGAGGGCGCGGACGAGCCATTACCGGTGAGCGACTGGATTGCGGCATTTCGCTCGCTGATCGAGCTGGAAGTCTTCACACCAACCGCGGCGCATTCCTCGAATGCGGAGCGCCGCTTCGAGGAGGATGCGCCATGAACCTGAAGTCGAAGACGATGCTTGCTGCTGCACTCGCGAGCGCCATGGCGGTGCCCGTGCTCGCCAAGGCGGCCGACGCGCCGAAGGACGACGGCGGCAAGGTGCCGTGCTGTGGCATCAACAAGTGCAAAGGTACGGGGGATTGCAGCGCGGAAGGCTGCCGGGCACACGGCTGCCACGGGACCAACGAGTGCAGCGGCCAGGGCTTCATCCGCCAGGAGAAGGAAGTGTGCCTGCGCGTCACCAACGGCCGCCTGGAGAGGGCCGCCGCGCACGCGCCCACGAAGTGAGCATGTACGCGAGGACTGACACCAGGGCGCGGGCGGTGCCGGCCGTGCGCCGACCTCGGTGGGCCGCGCGGTTCGTCGCCCTGGCTCAGCTCGCGTGCGTGCTGTTCGGGGTCGCAGCAGCTTCGGCGAGCCAGCCGGCCGAACGCCGCATCGAGCGCTTCGATCCGCGGATCGACACGATCGTGCCGCGCGACGCGACGGTGGAGGTCGTCTCCGATGGACATGACTGGCTGGAAGGACCGTTGTGGGTGAAAAGTGACAGACGCCTGCTCTTCTCGGACATCCCGAAGAATGCCGTCTACAGCGTGCGCGCTGGCGAAGTGGCGCGCGCGCTCCTTCACCCGTCCGGCTTCAGTGGTGGGGGGGATTTCGCGGGTCGCGAGCCTGGCTCGAATGGGTTGACGCTCGACGGTGAGGGGCGCCTGATCCTGGCGCAGCACGGTGATCGTCGCATCGCACGACTCGAGGCGGACGGCACGTTCACCACGCTGGCCGACCGCTATCTGGGCAAGCGGCTCAACAGCCCGAACGACGTGCTGCGAGCTTCGAGCGGGGCTCTCTATTTCACCGACCCACCGTTCGGGTTGCCGGGAGGCTTCGAGGATCCGGCGCGCGAGCTCGCATTCAGCGGTGTGTACGTCCGCGCCATCGACGGCTCGCTACGCTTGCTCACCGGCGAGCTGCGCGCGCCGAACGGCATCGCGCTCTCGCCCGACGAGCGTACACTCTACGTGTCGAATGCCGATGCGAGCCGCCCGGTCTGGATGGCCTATGCGATCGCCGTCGACGGCACGCTGGGCACCGGCCGCATTTTCGCCGACGCGTCGCCGTGGGTCGGGGCTTGGCCAGGCAATCCCGACGGCCTGAAGACCGACCTCGCGGGGAATCTGTTCGCAGCGGGTCCAGGCGGCGTGTACGTCTTCGCGCCCGACGGCACTCATCTCGGAACCATTCGCACGTCGGTCGCCACCTCGAACTGCGCGTTCGGCGACGAGGACGGCGCGACGCTCTACATCACCGCCGATCACGCGGTCCTGCGCGTTCGCCTCGCCACCCACGGACGGCTGCCGGGTCCTTGATCCCCGCGCCGGGCGACGCACCTGCGCGTGCTCACGAGAGCGCCGGCGCCGTGCCGACGCGGCGCACGACGGCGTTGCCGCGCAACAACTCGTTCACACCGAAGCGTTCGCCCGCAGCCATCTTGCGCACGTACGCGATCAGCCAGCCCAAGCCGCACGCTTCGAGGCTCGCGAGGTACCCGGGTCTCGCGAGTAGCTCGGTCGCAGCGACTGCGGCACCGTCTCCGCTCTCGCCAGTACCGATCAACCACGGCTCATCGATCTCGGTGAGGTCGATCGCGAACGTGAAGCCACGGCCACAAACGTATTCGATGCGCTCGATGCCGCGAGCGCGCGCCTCGTTGAACCAGCGCGGGTAGGGCGGCTTGGGGCTGGGATCGACGGCGTCGATCTGCCGAGCGAGCGCCGTGTCCGCGGCGGCAGCGGCACGCAGGAGATCGCGGTGTCTACGCGCATCGCGCCGGCTGATCTGAGCGCCGTGATCGAGCAGGAAGCGCGCCATCGGCCAGTTGCCCGAGCGTAGCGCGTCGAATAGCGGCGTAGGCCCGTCCGCGTAGCGCGCGTCCACGCCCACTCCTTGCTCGAGAACGCGTTCGGCGCGGGCGATGTCCGCAGCGTCGCGATCGAGCCTGGCGAGCAGGTGAAGCCCCGAGCGGCCGGTCTTGGGGTCGGTGTGGGCGTATGCACCACGGTCGAGTAGCAGCCGAATCAGATCCGCGCTCCCGATCTCGTCCGCGAGAGTGATGGGCCACGTTCCGCCGATTTCCATGGCGTTCGCATTGGCGCCCCGCTCGAGCAGGAAGCGCGCCGCCGCCACCGCCCCGGATCGCACGGCTTCGCAGATGGCGATGCGCCCGCTGGCGTCGCAGCGGTCGATGAGGACGCCGTGACGCAGCGCTTCGGCCATTCCGGAAACGTCGTTGCGGCGGGCCGCGTCGCACACACTCGCGAGTGCGAGCGGCTCGCCCGGAACGGCGCCTGCGACGGCCTCGAGCAAGCGCCTGCGCTCGCCGTCGTCGAGCTCCAGCAGTTCGTTCACCAGCGACCAGACGTTCGTGCCGGGTACATAGAGCCCGACCAGCCAGTCGTCGACGGCGTCGGGTGCGAGCGTCGGATGGCGCTCGCGGAGTCGCCGGCTCAGATCGCCGGCGGAGAGGCCGCGCGCCGCGAGCAATTCGCCCAGAACGGCGCCCCATCGATGTTCCACGTTTCGTCTCCGCCGTCCGTTTCCGCCTGCTACCACGGGGCCCTTGACGCGGCCAATATGTTAGCTGATACTTACGTAAGTCATGGCTTATGCAAAAGCGTTGATGGCTCTCGCCGACCCCACCCGGCGCGCCGTTTTCGAGCGCTTGCGCGCCGGTCCGCGCACGGTGGGTGAGATTGCCGAAGGGTTGCCGGTTTCGCGCCCGGCGGTCTCCCAGCATCTGCGGGTGCTGGAGGGCGCCAAGCTGGTGGGCGCACGTCGGGAAGGAACGCGCCGCATCTACCGCGTGGATCAGGCCGGCCTGGCGTTGCTGCGGTCGTATCTCGATTCGTTCTGGACCGACGTTCTCGAGGCTTTCCGCCTCGAGGCAGAGGCGGAGGCGCGCGCCATCGCGGCCGCTCCCGCGGAACCCGTTCGAACGACGCGGCGCTCCCGGCGCCGGTCGCGGAGGTCGGCATGAGCAACGTGATCCCGTTTCCCACTCCGCTCGAGCCGGTTCGGAAGTCGGTGGTGGTGCCGCTCGCGCCCGCGCGAGCCTTCCGGCTCTTCACCGAGGGCATGAGCCGGTGGTGGCCGTTTCTCGGTCATTCGATCTCACACGACCGCGCGGTCTCGTGCGGCATCGAGCCGCGAGTGGGCGGCGACGTGTACGAGGTCCGCGACGATGGCGAGCGCTTCCGGTGGGGCGTGATTCAGGTGTGGGAGCCGCCCACGCGCTTCGTGATGTCGTGGCACCCAGGACGGGACGCGAGCACGGCCCAGGAGGTCGAGATCACGTTTGCCGCCCAAGACGCTGGCACGCTGGTGGCGATCGAGCATCGCCAGTGGGAGCGGCTGCTCGAACGCGCCGAGGTGGCGCGCAAATCCTATGAAGAAGGCTGGGACACCGTGCTCGGCCGCTGTTTCGCCGACGCTTGCCGGGCACTCGCCGGAGAGTCGAACGAACCGAAGGAGGAACCATGACTCGGTCGATCCGTTCCTTGGTCATCGTCGCCACGTGGATCTCGGCAACGCTGTCGCTCACCGAAAGCGCCGGCGCACGGGACCGCGTGTTGCGAGGCGAAGTCGTCGTCGCCGCATCGGCCGCCGACGTCTGGAAGGCGTGGACCACCATCGAGGGCGCGAAGACCTTCTTCGCGCCCGAGGCGCGAATCGAGCCACGCGTCGATGGCGCGTACGAGCTCTACTTCAAACCCGACGCTCCACCTGGCCTGCGGGGCTCCGAGGGCATGCGGATCTTGAGCTTCGAACCGGAAAAGCGGCTCTCCTACACCTGGAATGCGCCGCCGGACATTCCCGAGATTCGCGGCCAGCGCACGCAGGTGACCGTCGACATCGAGCCCCTGGCGCCCGACCGCACACGGGTCCGGATCACGCATCAGGGATGGGGCGAGGGAGATGCGTGGGACCGTGCGTACGCTTACTTCGACCGCGCCTGGGGCAAGATCGTGCTGCCGCGGCTGGTGGCGCGCTTCGCGAGCGGCCCCATCGACTGGGCCCATCCGCCGGGGCTCGATGCGACGGCACCGTCGCTGGCGGTGAATTTCGTGCCGGCTCCGTGAGGCGAAGTAGGCCGTCCTTTGCGTCCGCTCACCCCAGCGCGGCGCGCGCGCGGGCGACGAGGTCCACCAGCTCGCGGCGCGCGTCGTCGGCGGTGCGCACCTCGCGGGTGAAGGCGAGGCGGATCGGCCGCGGTCCTGCTGCGGTCAACGCCGACATCTCGAAGCCATAGCGGTCCACGGACGTCATCGTCGCGACGCTGGCGTCCGTGGCCTTCGAGAAGGCGCGACAGCAAAGCACCAGCGCGTCGGCGTGATCGGCGTTCATGTGATCGAGGATGCGCACTGCGTGGGGTGCGAGCGGATCGGGCTCGGCGGCGAGAAAGGCCGAAGCCTCCACCCACGACATGCGGCCGTAGCCGCCGATGTACCGCACCGCGAAGACCACGAGGCGCCAGTACCCGAAATCTCCGAAATTGGCGTAGTAGGCCAAGCTCGGATGTACGGCGAGGAACGCGTCTCGGGCGCGCTCCAACTCGCCTGCGTCGGCCAACTTTCGGCAATCGCCGATGAGCGTCACCCGCCCATTCGCCAGCGGGTCGGCTCGATGCGATTCGGCCACGAGCAGCGACGCGCGCGCATCGTTCCGCAGATTGCGGGTGTGCTCGGCCAGATCGGAGATCAGGAGGACCGGGTGCCCATCTTCGAGAGCGAAGGTGACGAACGAGCCATACGGATAGCCCGTGGGGTCCTCGGCGATCGTCGCGAGCGTGCCGGTCCGGATCGAGGTCGCCAGGGTGCGCGCGTGCTCGGCATGGCTGGGTGTGGCTACGGTCGTTTCGTAGAGAGGTTCGGTGTTCGCGTCGCGCTGGCGCGTGCCATGTCCACTCGTCATGCGCTCCAGCATCCGCCGCCCCCGAGACGCCTGCAAGCGAGCGAAGCACGGTCCAGGTTCAGGGCTTCTGGGAAGTGAACTCGATTTCGAGGTGCTCGATTCCGCGCACGAAGTTCGACGGGGCGTAGGTGACGCTGGCGCCTGGCGCGAGCGTGAAGTCGGGGATGCGGCGCAGCAGCTCCTCGAACGCCACGCGGATCTCGAGGCGCGCCAGGTTGGCGCCCAGGCAATGGTGCGCGCCGTGACCGCCGAATGCCACGTGTGGATTGGGATCGCGCTCCACGTCGAAGCGGTCCGGGTCGGCGAATACTTCCTCGTCGCGATTCGCCGAGAGGTAGAGCAGGAGCAGTCTGTCGCCGGCGCGGATGCGCTGACCGCGAAGCTCCACGTCTTGGGTGGCGGTGCGATTCATGTTCAGGACGGGTGAGCCCCAGCGCAGGAACTCTTCCACCGCGAGCGGGATCTTGCTGAGATCGGCGACGAGCTGATGTCGCTGGTCCGGCTGGCGCGCGAGCTCGGCCATCGCAGCGGTCACCACGTTGCGGGTGGTCTCGTTGCCGCCGATCAAGAGCAGCAGCGATTCGTGGAGCAGCGCGTAGTCGTCGAGGGGATCGCCGGCGTCGTCGGTGGCGTTGGCGAGGATGCTCATGAGGTCGTCGCGTGGGCTCGCGCGGCGGTCGGCGACGATGGCGTCGAAGGCCTCGCGGTACTCGACGAGGGCGATGGCCGCCGCTGCGGCCACGTCGTCGGGTGCGCCTGCCGCGCTTCCCGCAACCATGTCGTCGGACCATTTCTGGAGCCGCTCGCGATCCTCGGCGCGAAAGCCGAGCAGTGTCCCGATCATGATCATCGGCAGCGGTGCGGCGAGTGCCTGGACGAAATCGCAGTGGCCGAGCGGCAGCATCGCGTCGATCAAGTGACTCACCGTGGCGCGTAGCAACGGCTCGTGCTGCGCCACGCGGCGCGGGGTGAAGCCCTTGTTCACCAGCGAGCGCCGCAGATTGTGCTGCGGGTTGTCCATGTTGATCATGGTCGGGAATGGCTCGGCGTCGGGACGCGAGCCGCCGGCAGACGAGAAGAGCTCGGGGTGCGCCGAGACGTGCATCACGTCGGCGTGGCGGCTGATGCCCCAGAGCCTGGCGGTCTCGTCCCAGTAGACGGGCTCGTGGCGGCGCATCCATCGAAACCCGGCGAACGGATCAGTGGCGTAAAAGCCACCGTCGAGCAGTCGAATGACGGGTTTCGAGCCGGGCATCGCTTCGCCTCGCGGAAGATCCAACATTCGGTCGATGGTGCCTCGGATCTCTGCCTACGATACTTCGACGTGCGCTGCAACGCGCGCACGCCGTCATGTTCCAACGTCGAAGCAAGCGAGCGCGCGCTGGAGCTGCATCACGCGTCGGAGATGCCGGCGCGTCCGCGTTCGTGAGCCGGCGCGGCGTGGCGTATGGCGTGGTCGTCGCCGCGCTGGTGCACGGCGGGTGCGGAGGCGGCGGAAGCACCGGTGCGCCTGCGACAGCAGGGCTCGTCGATGGGCCGATCGTCGGTCGCGTGAGCGCGACCTCGGCCACGCTCGCGTGGCGCACGGGTGTTCCGGAGATCGGTACCGTGGAGCTCGGCAGCGACGAGCGCTACGGCGTGACGGTGAGCGAGGCGGAGGCGACGACGGAGCATCGCGTGATGTTCGCCGGCCTCCAGCCGGACTCGACCTACCATTACCGAATTCGCGTCGACGCCGGCGTCGATCCTGCGTCGCTCGTGGAGCACACCGTGCCCACGGCACCTCGCGACGGGGCCGAGGCGTTCCGTTTCGCGGTGGTCGGTGATTCGGGCTCGGGCTCGACCGAGGAATCCGAGATCGGGGCGCGCATCGACGCCGTCACGCCGGAACTGGCGCTGCACACCGGCGACATCGCGTACGGCGCAGGCACGAGTGACCAGGTGGAATCACGGTTTCTCGTGCCTTACGAGCCGCTCCTGGATCACGTCCCGGTCTACGCGTCGCTCGGCAATCACGACGCCGCCACCCAAGGCGGCGCGCCGCTCCTCGCCGCCACGGTGCTACCCACCAACAGCGTCGACGGGACCTCGCATTTCTACGCGTTCGACTGGGGGCCCGTACATTTCGTCGCGCTCGACTCGAACCAATCGCTCGCGCCGGGAAGTCGCCAGCTCGCCTGGCTGGACGCGGCCCTCGCGGCGGACGGCGCCGACTGGCGGGTGCTCTTCTTCCATCACCCGCCCTACAGCTCGTCGAAGCACGGCAGCAACCAGGCGCTGCGCGCGGCGCTCACGCCGATCTTCGATCGCCATCACGTCGACTTGGTCTTCAACGGTCACGATCACGACTACGAGCGCACGCTGCCGATGGCGAGTGGCATCGTCGCCGATCCGAGCGCTGGCCCGGATTACGTGGACACCCCCGGCACCATCTTCGTGGTGACCGGGGGCGGCGGCCAGGCGCTCTATCCTGCGGGCAGCAGCGACTTCACGGCGGTCTCGGAATCGAGCTTCCACTTCGTGCAGATCGACGCGAACGGACGCACGCTCGTGGTCACCGCGATTCGAATCGACGGCTCGGTCCTCGATCGCTTCTCGCTCACGAAGACGCGCTGATTTCCTGCGGGGGCTGTTCCAGCCCCCCGGCCGTCGCGTCCAAGCCGCGGCGGGTCTCACCCCCAAGGCGCTTCGCTTCGCTCGCGGCTCGCCTGTGGCTCGCGGAGAGACCGACGGCGCGCGTGGAGCCCGGTTCGCGGAGCGGCACTCGGAGCTCGCCGCGCCCACCAGGTTCGCCGAAAGTCGCGGGAGGATCTCCAAATTCCGTTTTCCTGGGCAAGCGATAGGCTTGGTCCGATGGATGCCGTCCTTCGATCTGCGTTTCCGCGCCTCACGGACGCGGACCTGGACCGACTCGCCGCCCTGGTGCAGCGTGCATTCCTGCGCGCTGGCGAGACGGTACTCGCAGAAGGCGAGCGGAACCGAACGCTCTTCCTGGTGCGCGAAGGGAAACTACGCGTCGAGAAGGAAACCGACGGCCGTCGCGTCGAGGTGGCGCACATGATCGCCGGCGAGCTCTTCGGCGACGTGTCTTACGTGGTGGGCGGCGCCGCGACCGCGAGTGTCGTGGTCGACCAGGCGGCCGCCCTCGACTGCATCGACGGCGCTGCGCTCGACGAACTGTTGGGCGCCGATCCTTCGTTGGCCGCGCGTTTCTACCACTCGGTGGCGCTGCGCCTCGCCGAGCGCCTGCGCGATCGCACCGAGGCGTTCTCGCTCGGCGTCCTCTGAGCGTACGGCAGCCGCCGACCGCGCAGCTCGGCGACCGATCTACGCCACGGTCTCCACGCTCGGCGTCCACTGCTCCGCGAGCCGGAAGGCGAGCCGCGAGCTCCGCGAAGCGCCTTGGGGGTGGGTCCCATCGCGGCTTTGCCGCGAT
>CAYVDO010000150.1:0-7486 GCA_964450125.1 uncultured bacterium | reverse complement strand
CGCCCCCGCCCCCGCGCCCCGGAGGCCGCGCCGCGACCCCCGCGCCGCCTTTGGGGGGTGGGCCCCGCTGCGGCTTGGCCGCTGCGGGCGGGGGGCTGGAACAGCCCGCCGTGAAAACCCAGCTCAGCCTGCTCGTGCGCGGGATCGCTCGAGCCGCTCGCGATCGCGTTCGTCCTGCTCGTGGCGCGCGAGTGCCAACGCGCCTGCCACCTGCAACGCCGTGGCATCGGCGAGCTTCTGCTGGTCGTCGCCGAACGCTTCGTCGTGGTCGGTGGCGAACGCCAGCACGCCGAGCCCTTGGTCTTCCTGGTGGAGCGGCACCACGATGCTGGCGCGGCCCGACCACGATCGGGCAGCGGCCGGCGTGTCCTCAGCGGTGAAGAGCAGCGCGCGGCCGCTCTCGAACGCGGCGGTGATCCGCGGATCGTCGGCAGCGAGTGGCTCGGCGTCCTCGCGAACCGAGGCGGCCGCGTCCTCGATGACGAGCCATTCGTAGCTCTCCGAGAACGGATTCCAGAGCCCGATGGCCGAGCGCGTGGCGCCCAAGGCCGCGTGCAGTCGCGTGAGCACCTCGTGCGCCAACTGCCGCGGATCGCGCACCGTGCCGGCGATCTTGCCGGTCTCGTACACCGTCACGAGGTTCTGCGTGGCGCGCCTGAGCGAGCCGCTCAGATTCGCGACGATCGCCACCAGTAGCCGCGCCAGATCCGCGGGGCGTTCGGCGAGAAGGCGGCGCAGGCCGTCGCGGCCGATGGCGACGAGCCGCGTCGCACCTTCGGCGACGGCGGCCGCCGAGCGCGGTCGCTCGTCGAACACCGACATCTCGCCGAACGAGCTGCCAGGGCCGAGGGCCGTGAGCACGAGCGTGCCGCCGTCGTCCAGCGTGCGGACGATGCGGACCGTGCCATCGGCGACCAGGTACCAAGCGTCGCCGGGATCGCCTTCGCGAAAGACCAGGTCACCGTCGTCGAAGGTTCGCTCGACGGCGAGTCCCGCGAGCTCGGCGAGGATCTCCCGCGGCAGCGTCTGGAACATCGGCAGTTGCCCGAGTACCCGAATGATGGCGTCGTTGCTCATGCCGGCTCTCTCGCGCTAGCCCTGACGTGAGCGCTATGCGCTCACGTCAGGGCTAGCTGACGTTGCCTCGGGGGTCTGTTCCAGACCCCCGACCCACGAAAAGCGTCTTCGTGGGGATCCACCCCCAAGGCGGCTCGCTACGCTCGCGGCGCGCCTCTGGCGCGTGCCGTTCGTGGCCCACTGCAAGACGGACTCGTTCTTCGACACGCTCATCTCGCGCTCGACGGTCGATCGCGGCCCGCGTTCGCGTCAGCGGTTGAAGAAGCCCTTGCCGCCGGCGGGAGGCGGGCGGGTGCCGGGACCGGTGGTTCCGGGTGCAGCAGGGCGCCCCGGCGCGCCCGGGACTGGCGGGCGCGTGCCGGGTGGACCAGCCGGGGAGGTCGCGCTGGCGGCCAGCGTCGGCGTGGCCGACTGCCCCTGGCTCGACCCGTACTTCTGGGCTTCGTCCGCGGTGATGAGGCCGCGCGCCGCGAGATCCGCGAGCGCCTTGTCGAGAGACACCATGCCGTAGCGCGCTCCCGACTCGATGGCGCTGTAGAGCTGGTGGGTCTTGCCTTCGCGGATCAGGTTCGCGATCGCGTTGGTCACCACCATGATCTCGCGTGCGGCGACGCGGCCCTTGCCGTCGGCACGCGGGATGAGCTGTTGACACACGACCCCCTTGAGCGACGACGAGAGCTGCATGCGGATCTGCTGCTGCTGGTACGCCGGGAACACGTCGATGATGCGATCGACGGTGTGGGGCGCGTCGGTGGTGTGGAGCGTGCCGAACACCAGGTGTCCGGTCTCCGCCACCGTCACCGCGATCTGGATCGTTTCCAGGTCGCGCATCTCGCCGATCAAGATCACGTCCGGATCCTGGCGCAGCGCGGATTTGAGCGCGTTGGCGAAGCTCCTGGTGTGCGGTCCCACCTGGCGCTGCGAGATCACGCTCTGGGCGCTCGTGTACTCGAACTCGATGGGGTCTTCGACGGTGAGGATGTGGGCGCGTCGAGTCTGGTTCACGACCTGGAGCAGACACGCGAGCGTCGTGGACTTGCCCGAGCCCGTGGGGCCGGTCACCAACACCAGTCCGCGATGCAGCCCCGCGAAGCTCAGGATCGCGTCGTCGAGGCCGATGTCCTGGGGCGCGGGAATGTTGCTGGGAATGACCCGCAGCACCGAGCACACGCCCGCCTTCTGCACGAAGGCGTTGGCGCGGAAGCGGCCCACGCTCGGGACCACGAGCGCGAAGTCGAGCTCGCGCCGCTCTTCGAATTCGCGGCGTTGCTCCGCGTCCATCACTTCCAGGATCAAGCGCCGGGTGGTCTCGGCGTCCAGGGCCGGGAAGCCTTCGATCGGCGTCAGCTCACCTTTCACGCGCACCATGGGCGGCTTGCCGATGGTGACGTGGATGTCGGATGCACCGCCGCTCACGGCTTTGGCGAGGATCGCTGCGATCTGCATGCGCTCGTGAACCTCCTCGAGGAGTGTGCGCTCGGGCCGACACTACACCAGATCGGACGGGTTCGTGCGCGGTCCGTGTCGCCGGCGCGCGTGGCGAAGGGCGCGAGGATCGGAGCTACTCTGCCGCGCGGTGTGCAACTGCCGCCTGCGCGACGATGAATGACCTCGGCTCGAACTTGAACGAATGGCGCTACCCGCTGGTGTTCGTGGCGGTGATCGTCCTCGGCATCGTGCTGCGCCGATTACTGGCGTTCCAGAGCCTGCTGAAGCTCGAGGTGCGGCACTTCGGTTACCGGCTGCTCGGTGTCGACGAGGTGCCGGTGTGGCTTCCCGAGACCCTGACGCCCGCGCTGCGCGAGCTCGGAAGCCTGGGCTTCGAGCCGGTGTCGTGGCTGGAAGTGACGCCCATCGTGGACCTCGAGCCGTCGCGCTATCCGGCGCTGCTGCTCGCTACCCAGGAGCGCGCCACGTGGGCGGTGCTGAGCATGGCGTCGGTGCCCGAGCCGGCCGCGGCGATCAGCGTCGAGCTCTTTTCGTTTCGAACCGATGGCCGCTGCCTCTTCAGCACCAACGGCTGGTCGCACAGCATCGTCGGCGAGGTACCGGACACCGACGTCGACGATCCTTATGCGGAGACCTTGGCCGAGCTCTGCAAGTCGCACGTCACCAAGCTGGCGACGGGTGCGGGAGCGCTTCCCCTCGCCGTCGACGAGCTCGTGAGCCGCGTCAACGCCGGCTTCGCCCGTTACCTCGAGGCGCTGATCACGGCGGGATCGGTGAAGCCCGCGGGCGAGCCCATGCGTTGGGCGCTCACCGCGCGTGCGGCTTGGGCGATGTCGGCACGGGCCGTGGCCAGCGCAGGCCGAATGCAGCGCTTGCTGGCGCGGCGCATGGCGCGGATGCGAGCCCGTGCCCGCGCCATCGCCGCCGGAGAGTTGTCGCCGCAGCGCGGTGGCAACGCCTACACCGACACCGAGGTGCCCGCCGGGGTGGAAGCGAGTGCTTTTCTGCGCGGCGAGGACCTGGCACGCCGCCCTGCGAGGCGCGGCCTCGCAGGGTGGGTGCTGGCACTCACGGCGATCGCGTTCGTGCTTTCGTTCGCCCACCTGATCGAACCGATCCCGCTCGCGCTGCTGGTGGCGGCGGTGACGATTCACGAGCTCGGCCACCTGGTCGCGATGCGGCTACGCGGCTACCGTGACACCAGCATCTTCTTCATCCCGTTCTTCGGCGCCGCCGCCACCGGCCGAAAGCAAGACGCGACGCTCGCCGACGAGCTCGTGGTGCTGCTGGCCGGCCCGGTCCCGGGCCTGTTCCTGGCGCTGGCGCTCGCGATGCTGTCGGTGGCGGCGCCGCGCGCCTCGTGGCTCGACGAAGCGATCGTGCTCCTGATCGGGCTCAACGGTTTCAATCTGCTGCCGGTGCCTCCGCTCGACGGCGGTCGCGTGGTGCAGGCGTTGCTCGCCGCACACGCTCCCTCCGTGGACGTGGCGTTCCGGGTGTGCGCGGCGTGTGCCCTGCTGCTCCTGGGATGGGTGGTGGATTCGGTGGTGCTGCAGGTGCTGGCGGTCTTCCAGGGGGCTGCGATTCCCGGTGCGTTGCGCGAGGCACGGCTCACGAGCGCGGTTCGCGCCGAGGTCGCGCGCGTCGGGGCGCTTCCCGCGAGCCCCGCGGCGCTGGTGTTCCGGGTGCTCAACGCCCACGGCGGTCGGATGCTGCCGTTCACGCGCAAGTCGCAGCTGGTGCGGCCGGTCTACAGACGAATCTCGACGCCGTCGCCCACGCGCAGGGTGACCGTCGCGGGGTGGCTCGCCTACGTCGTGGCGTGGTTCCTCGTGGTCGCGGCATTGGTCTCGTTCGCGGGCACGGTGTCCGATCGACGCGGTCTACCCTCGGCACCCTCGGCACCTTCTACGCCGATGGAGCCGGCAGACCCGCCTGCTTCGATGGACGCTCACTTCCTGCGCGAGCGTCGAATCCAAGTCTGATAGAGGTCGAGGTGGCTCGCGGTACCCGCGGCCACCTCGCGTACCCGCCGCACGTCTTCCACGGTGCAAAACGCGAACGGATCGGCCTTCTCGATGAGCGCCAGCAGCCGAGCGAGGTTGCGCCGCTTGGTGACCACGAACAGCACTTCCACCGGCAACGCCTTCTCGCCGTGGCCCTCCAGGTCCGTGACGAAGTAGTCCGCGGTGCGTAGCACCTGTGCCAGATGCACCTCGCGATTGGGAGAGATGACGCGCACCACCGCGTCACCCATCGCCAGCCCGGCTTCCACCGCGATGCCCACGATGTTCCCGGCGGCGAAGCCGGCGGCGTACGCGATCACCAGATACCAATGGTCGAGGTGTCCGATCACCTGCCCCACCGCCGTGAGCCAGATGAGCACCTCGAAGAAGCCGATGAACGCCGCCAGCACGCGGTGTCCGCGGAAGATCGAGATGGTGCGCACCGTGCCGAGCGACACGTCTCCGATGCGGAGGCAGAAGATCGCCACCGCCAGCCACTGTGGATGCGCGTGCAACCAGTCGAACACGACTCGATCTCGTTCGGCTCAGTCGAGAAGCGCCGCGCACACGCGGGCGGCTTCGAAGTGCTCGGCGGCGAGCGCGGCGGCGCGGCGCTGGTGGCGTAGGGGATCGGCGAAGCACGCGTCGACGGCGGCCACCGCTTCATCGAGGGTGCGGAAAGCGAGCAGCCCCTCGCCGGTGGGGACGAAGCGGCCGAAGCCGGTGTCTTGCGTGACCACCGGCCGCCCCGCGGCGAGGTAGCAGACCGCGCGGTCGCTGAACCAGCCCGAGGCGAGGTGGATGTTCATGTCCTTGGCGACCGTGAGCTCGCCGGCGGACTCACGGATGAACGTGCGGTAGCGCTCGAGATCGGACGACACGTAGCGCGGCGGCACGAATTCCCAGCCGTGCGCTTCCATGGTCTGCCGGGCTTCGTCGTCGGGCCCGGTGGCGAGCACGAAGCGCGCGCGCACCCGCCTCGGAAGCTCGACCAGCGCCAGCCATTCGGGGCGCTTGCTCCAGGTCATGAGCCTGCCGTCGAAGACGAGGTCTCGGTGCGTCTCGTGGAATTTGCCGACGGTGGTGAACGGCGCCTCGGGCTTGGCGGGCGGCGCATCCCGCCACCACGCCGTCGCCACCGGCGGCCGCGTGGGCTTCCACTCGATTCCTGCGCTCGGAATGGGCGAGCCCGGGCCGGCGAGCGCCTCACCGAGCGTGAAGAAGCGATCGTGCTCCCGCACGAACGCGAGGTATTTGGGGTTGCGATCCACCGCGAGCTGGGTCCACACCGGATCGAGGTCCACGTAGACCGTGCGCCGGCCGCGCCGTTGCCGTTCGTCGAAGCGCGCCACGCCGCCGAGATTCACCAGCACGTCCGCGTGCTCGAGCACGCGGTCCAGGCGATCCGCGCCGCCGCCCCACGTACGCTCGCCGTGAACGTCGCGAAACGCCCAGTCGTCGCGGAATCCGTGGGTGCGGAAGAAGCGATCGACCGTCACCAAATTCGACGCGTATTCCTGGGTGGTCACGTCGTTGAGCGGGTCGTAAGCCGTGGGATCGTACTCGGTGCCTTCGTAGAAAAAGACCTCGTGGCCGGCGTCGCGAAAGCCCTGCAGGTAATGGAGTACCTGCCAGGCGTAGCCGCCCATCGGGCAGCGCACGAAGTACCCGGCGACGACGACGCGCTGGCGCTTCACGACGCGGTGCCTCGTGAACTGCGCGGACCGAGGGCCCGCGTCAGAAGCTCCCCGAGGACGAGGTTCGAGTCGAAGTGGGAGCGGGCGATCGCGAGCGCCGCCGCCGAGTGCAGCTCGGGCTCGCGGGCCATCCGCGCGATCGCGTCCTCGGCTTCGTCGAGGGTCGAGAAAGGCAGCACGCCCTCGCCCGTGGGAATCGTGCGCCCGAAGCCCGTGTCTTGCACGATCACCGGCACGCCGAGCGCCAGGTAGCAGCTACTGCGACACGAGAACCAGCCGCTTCGGCTCGCGGCGTACGCGTGCTTGGCGACGCTCCATTCGCCGAACGAGTCGGCGAGGTAGTCGCGATAGCGCCAGCCGTCGCCGGACACGCTGGCGGGATCGATCAGCACGAAGCCCGCCTCGCGCAGCCGTTCGCGGGGAGCCGGGCCGGAAAGCGCTACCTCGATGGGCACGGGGCTTCGCGCCGGCAACGCGAGGAAGCGCTCGAACTCGCTGCTCTTCCCGAAGTAGCGCACACCATCGACCACCAGCGGCTTGGCGTGCGGCTCCCAGCTCGCGACGGTGGTGAGCACACGCCGCCGCGCGGCGAGTGGTCGGCTCGCGGGGGTGAAACGATCGAGGACCATCGGTTGGCGCGTCGGAATCCAGTCGAAGAGCGCCGTTGGCACCGTCGAGCCCGGCTGGCCGACGTTTTCGCCGAAAGTGAAGTGGACGTGGTGGCGCTTCAGCATGTCCACGCGCTGCCGCTCGTCGTCGCCGGCGGTGCCGGCCACGTACGCCGGTACCGACGCCTGCGTGTACATCGGATCGGAGTCGACGAACGCCACCACGGCGGAAGTCCAGTATTCGTCGCGCATCCAGCACGACGCCGAGATGTGTAGGAAGAGATCGGCCTCACGCACGAATCGAACGACGTCGCTCCAGTCGCGCCCGAAGGTGGCGCCGGTGGCGTCGCGGAAGAACCACCGCGTGGCGAGTGCCGGCTCGAGTCGTTCGATCTCGCGGGCCAGGTGACCCGCGTTGGCGGCGCCGTCCTCGACGAAGGTCTGCGCCGCGGCGTCGTAACACCAGCGACCCGTGTCCTCGAGGTAGAGCACCTCGTGCCCGAGGCGCTGAAATCCCAGCGGGTACTGGAGGTAGTCCCAGAACACTCCTCCGAGCGGGTACGTGGCCGCCAGCCCGGTAGTGACGATTCGCAACGGCCGCGCCATGGCGGCGGAGAGTCTGTCTCAGCACCGCGCCGGCGGCTGCTTT
>CAYVDO010000149.1:0-16619 GCA_964450125.1 uncultured bacterium | reverse complement strand
TCGCTCGCCGATCCTCGCCTTCGGCGAGGCTAGGAGTGTGTTGGGAACGAATTTCTCGACCCACTCCTAGGGCGCGGCGCAACGCGCTGAGACGCCCGGCCGGCGCGCCAGCGCCCTCCGGGCAGAATGTGCCGGCCGTCACGGCGTCTGGGGGCGTGTGGGCCGCTCCGGTTGCTACCGCACGTAAACGCAACGTTGGTGTTTCGGTTCGCACCCCGCCCGCCCGCCACCCCCCCGGGGACTCGCGTGGCGGCTCGGATTCGATGACGATGGGCTCCTCGCTCTGCTCGCACGCCCGGATCGCATCGACGAGAATCCGCGTGTGCAGACGCCTCTGTGACGAGCCGCGCGTACCCAGATCACCTGCACCGAGGACACCCATGGCAGCTGCTTACGAAGAAAAACGTCTCGATCCGCGCAAACGCCGCCGGGCCCGCAAGCACGAGGTCTTTCAGATCGAAGACGTGCCGCGCGTACGCTGGAGGGCCGGCCAGAAATTCGGCGGCGTCGCGCGCGCGCTCGGCGACTTCGGCCGGTCCGAGCGAATCGGCGTCCATCGCGAGGTCGTGCCGCCGGGCAAGTGGAGCAGCACGTTCCACTGGCACACCCTCGAGGAAGAGCACGTCTGGATCTTGGAAGGACGCGGCGTGATGCGGATCGGGCGTCGCGAGGTGCCCGTCCGCGCCGGCTCGTACGTGGTGTTCCCTCCCGACGGCCGTGTCGCGCACGCGACCCACAACACCGGCAAGAAGCCGCTCACGATCGTGGTGATCGGCACGCGCGATCCCAACGACGTGTGCTTCTACCCCGACTCGGGAAAGCTCAACGTTCGGCGTCTGCGCAAGGTGGGGCGCCTGACGCCCACCGACTACTGGGAAGGCGAGCTCTGAGCACCGCTGCAACCGCCGGGCTCGAGCGCGGCGATGTGCGGTGACGATGCTCGAGACCGCTCCACGGCGTTCCCCGGCAGGCTTGCGCCTCCCGACGGTCCCACGCGCGGATCAGCGGCGCTCGGGACGCATCACGGGACGCGGCGCGGCTGCGGGCGACCCGCTCGTGGGGCGCGCACCCGCGCTCGCACCCGCTGCGAAGGGTGACGAGGGGATCGCCGCCCTCAGATCGTCGGGGTGATTCGACTTCTCGATCGCGGAATCGAGCGAAACCACGCCCGACTTCACGAGCTGCGCCAGCGACGCATTGAGCGTCTGCATGCCTGCGGTGGCGCCCGACACCATCAGGTTCTCGATCTGATGCGTTTTCCCTTCGCGGACGAGATTGCGAACGGCGTGGTTGGCGATGAGGATCTCGATGGCGCACGCACGCCCCGGCTCTTTCGCTTTCGGCACCAGCGTCTGCGACAGCACGCCTTGAAGCGTCGCCGCGAGCTGCATGCGGATCTGCTGCTGCTGACCTCCCGGAAAGACGTCGATGATCCTGTCCACGGTGGACGCAGCCGAGTTGGTGTGGAGCGTCCCGAATACCAGGTGTCCGGTCTCCGCCGCCGTCACCGCCAGTGAGATGGTCTCGAGATCGCGCATCTCACCCACCAGGATCAGGTCCGGGTCCTGCCTGAGCACGTGCTTGAGTGCGGCGGCGAACGAGCGCGTGTCCGAGCCCAGCTCACGCTGGCGGATCAGCGAGCGCTGGTTCTTGTGCAAGAACTCGATCGGGTCTTCGATGGTGACGATGTGGTGGGCGAAGTTGCGGTTCACGTGATCGATCATCGCCGCGAGCGTCGTGGACTTGCCGCTGCCGGTCGGCCCGGTCACCAGAACCAAGCCGCGCGGCCGACGCGCGAGTTGCGCGACGCTCGCCGGCAACCCGAGCTCCTCCAGCGTGAGCGGGCGCTGCGGAATCGCGCGATAGACCGCGCCCAGCGTGCCCCGCTGCCACAGCAGATTCCCGCGAAATCGCGAGAGCCCCGGTATGGACTGCGAGTAGTCGAGCTCGCGCTCTTCCTCGAGCGTGCGGCGGGCGTCGGGATCGAGGCTCGGAACGATCAGATCGCGCATGCGTGCTTGATCGATCACCGGGAAGCCCTCGAGCGCCCGCAGGCCACCGTCGACGCGCACCATCGGTGGGCTGCCCACACCGAGGTGGAGGTCCGAGGCGCGCACTTCGACCATCGTTCGCAAGAGCGTCGTGAGGTCGAACGTTTCGTAGACGGGGGGTACCTCGGGTGCGACGGCAGCATGAGCGGCGGATTCCACGGATCGTGCTCCTCGGACGCCGGGGCGTCGTGGCGGATCGTTCGCCGATCCGAAGTGAGCAAGCTCAGTGCCACGGGTCACACGTGTGCAACCCCACACTCCAAGCCAAAAACGGCCGCCGCACGTGGGATTCGGGCTGGATGCCCGCACGACGCGCCGCTTCCGCGGCGATCTGCCCACGTGGCCACCGGGCGCCCCCTCGTGGCTGCGCGCGGGACCCGTGGCGGGCTTCAGCCGTTCCGCGAGATGGAGGGCGTGATGCGAATCGTGTGGCGCGCTTGGCCAGGGCTGGTGACGAGCGTGAGTCGCTGCGCCGTGGCGTCGAAGCTCCCCGACCACGTCCCCGCGGGATCGCTCACCGCGACATCCCAGCCTTCGGGATAGAGGCGCGCTGCCGGCAAGACGATTCGCGTCGGGCCGCTCACGTCCAATCGCTCGTCGAAGATCAGCTCGAAGATGCGCGTCGCTGGATCGTAGACGCCCGGCGCTGGCTCGAGCCCGTCCCAGAGCACCAGCAGGCGCACCACGTTGAAGCCCCACGTGGCGAGACGCTCGATGTCGGCTTGCGTGGTCCAGCCGACCCGCGCGGGGTCGTACTTGGCGCCGTTGTTCGAGTTCACACCGTGCAGGATGAGGGCACCCCCCGCGTCATCGGTGAGGTAGGTCGGCTCGCCGGCGGGCGGACAGCCGGCCACGAGCAACGACGCCGCCAAGACGAGACCCGGCCACGCAGCGCGGCCACCGAAACCCCAATTCGAGCTCGCTCGCAAGGGATGCTCCTTCGTCGAGCCCACCAGCCTACGCCCGTGGCACTCGCTCGCGACAGGGGCCATGGCCACGAGACGACTGCGCTCGCCCGCGGTTACAATTGCCGCGCTGCGTCGTGAGGCGATCGGCTACGCTCTCACGCGCATTCCATTCGATCACTCAAACTAAGAAGCAGGCTTCGAGAAGTGCCCGCGCATGCGCGAGGCGCGCGCGGAAGGACTGACCCATGACTGCCGTTCCCAACATCCGCAACGTGGCGATCATCGCCCACGTCGACCACGGCAAGACCACCCTGGTCGATCAGCTCCTGCGCCAGGCCGGGGCACTCAAGGCCGCCCAGCTTCAGGAAGAGCGGATCATGGACCGCAACGACCTGGAGCGAGAGCGCGGCATCACCATCCTCTCCAAGTGCACCGCGGTCACCGTGGGCGACGTGCGCATCAACATCATCGACACGCCAGGCCACGCCGACTTCGGCGGCGAGGTCGAGCGCATCGTGCAGATGGCGGACGGCGCGCTACTGCTGGTCGACGCCGCGGAGGGCCCCAAACCGCAGACCCGCTTCGTGCTGCGGAAGGCCCTGGCAGCAGGCCTCAAGCCGCTGGTCATCATCAACAAGATCGACCGCAAGGACGCGCGCCCCGACGAAGTCCTGAACGAGGTCTTCGATCTCTTCTGCGAGCTCGAGGCGAACGACGACCAGCTCGAGTTTCCGGTGGTGTACGCCTCTGCGCGAAACGGCATCGCGCGCAGCGAGCCGGACGGACCCGATCAGGGCATGGAGCTCATCTTCGGCACCATCCTCACCCACGTGCCGCCGCCCGAGGTCGAAGTCGGCGAAGCGCTGCGCTTCCAGCCCACGACGCTCGACTACAGCGAATACACGGGACGCATCGCCGTGGGGCGGGTGCTGAGCGGCAAGGTGCGCGTGGGCACCAACGTGCTCATCCTGCGACCGAGCGGCGAGCGGCGCACCGGCACCATCACGCACCTCTACCTCTTCGAGGGCGTCGGCAAGCAGAAGGTGGACGAGGTCACCGCCGGCAACATCTGCGAGATCCACGGCATCGACGACGTGTCGATCGGCGAGACCATCACCGATTCCGAGGAAGTGGCGCCGCTTCCCGGCATCCACGTCGACGAGCCCACGCTGCGGATGCTCTTCTGCGTGAACTCGTCGCCTTTCGCAGGACGCGAGGGCGACTACGTCACCTCGCGCAAGCTGCGCGAGCGGCTGGAACGCGAGGTGCGTTCGAACGTGGCGCTGCGCGTCGAATTCCTCGATCGCCAAGACGCGTTTCTGGTCTCCGGACGCGGCGTGCTGCACCTCGGCATCCTGATCGAGACCATGCGCCGTGAGGGTTACGAGTTCGCGGTCGGTAAGCCGGAAGTGGTTCTGAAGGAACAGGACGGCGTCACGCTGGAGCCATTCGAGGACATCGTCGTGGAAGTGCCCGAGGATCTCTCGGGCAAGGTCTTCGAGCTGCTCGGCATGCGTCGCGCCCGCGTCACGCAGATCGTGCCACGCGATGCCCAGACCAACATCCACGCGCGCATTCCCTCGCGCGGGACCATCGGCCTGCACTCGCGGCTCATGCGCGCCACCGCCGGGCGCGCCGTCCTCGACTCGAACCACGGCGGGTACGAGCCGATGCAGGGTGAGATCCCACATCGCAACCACGCCGTGCTGGTGTCGATGGCCACGGGCGAGGCCACGGGCTACGCGCTCTTCGCGCTTCAGGAGCGCGGCGAGCTCTTCGTGGGACCTGGCGATCCGGTCTACGAGGGAATGATCGTCGGCGAGCACCCCAAGGATCGCGACATCCCGGTCAACCCCACCAAGGCCAAGCACCTCACCAACATCCGCGCGGCGGGCTCGGACGAGAACATCATCCTCACGCCGCCGCGGGTTTTCTCCCTGGAGGAATGCCTCGAGTACATCGAGAGCGACGAGCTGGTGGAGGTCACGCCCAAGTCGATCCGGCTGCGCAAGCTCTTGCTCACGGAGAACGAACGGCGCAAGGACGAGAAGCGGCGCGAAGCCCAAGCGGTGTGAGCGCCGCCGCCCGACGTGATGCGCGGACCGGAAGGTCGGCCCAACCTCGCCCCTAGACGACCCGAACGCTTGACGGAACCGTAATTCGAGCCCATATCCAAGGATTCAAACGAGCCGAGAAACGGCCTGGCTCCGACGCGCGGAGACCCGGCCTGGGGAAAGAGGAGCGAAGACATGAACGTGCGACCCCTGCAGGACCGAATCATCGTGGAGCGCCTGGAAGAAGAGTCGAAGTCGAAGGGCGGGATCATCATCCCCGACACAGCCAAGGAGAAGCCACAGCAGGCGAAGGTGATCTCCGTGGGCAAGGGCAAGGTCGGTGACGATGGCAAGGTGATCCCCCTCGACGTGAAGAAGGGCGACGTCGTCATCATCAGCAAGTGGGCCGGCAGCGAGATCAAGGTCGAGGGCAAGGAGCTTCTGATCATCCGTGAGGAAGACGTCCTCGGCGTCGTCGAAGGCTGACGGCATCCTGATTCAGCGCGGGCGCCTCGCGGCGCGCGCGTCCGAAGGGCCACCCGCTACCGGGTGGCCCTTCGTATTTCCGGGCACGGGAATGCGGGCGGCTCGGCGTACAATGCGCGACCCTCGCCGCAGCGAGGGACAAGGACGATCGCACGTGCGCGCCCCCGTTTGGATCCCCACCGCCGTCGATCTGCCCGGCCTTGCGCTCGCCGGCGCAATCGGCGCGTTCGCCATCGCCGCAACGCACGCGCTCCCCGCGACGCCATTCCTTTCCGACGTGCTCGCCGGCCTGCT
The DNA here is from genome assembly GCA_964450125.1 of uncultured bacterium. Lineage (GTDB taxonomy): Bacteria > JADJOY01 > JADJOY01 > JADJOY01 > JADJOY01 > JADJOY01. Next base: position 10,826 of record CAYVDO010000149.1, on the reverse strand, counting down.
CCTCGGGGCGGTCGTGCTCAATACGCGGCTTCGCCGCGCGCTCGGCCTGAGCGTGCCGAGCGCGGACCAGGACCCGGACCGCTACGCCGCGGGGCTGCGGTTCACCGGAACCTGGGTGTTGCGGCTGGCGATCATCCTCATGGGCCTCAAGGTGCAGGCGCGATCGTTCGCCCACGGCGAGCTGCGACTGATCCTCGCGGTGGCGGTGGTGGCTCTGCCCAGCACGTTCTTCGTCGCCCACACGCTGGGCGCCGCTGTGGGCCTGCGGCGGCCGATGGTGGATCTGCTGGCGGGCGGCACGATGATCTGCGGTGCCTCCGCCGTGAACGCGATCGCGCCCATCAGCAAGGCACACCGCGGCGAGCAAGCCACCGCCATCGCCGTGATCTCGCTCTTCAGCATCGTGGCGCTGATCGTGTTTCGGCCGCTGGCCACGGCGCTGGGTATCGACTCCAGCGTGGCGGGGCTCTGGAGCGGGCTGGCGGTGAACGACCTGTCGTCGGCGATCGCCGTCGGCGCCCAGATGGGCGGCGACGGAGGTGTCATGGCCGCGGCCTCGAAGTCCGCGCGCGTCCTCATGCTCGCGCCCACGCTGGTGGTGCTGTCGCTGCTTCGACGCGAAGGCACACCCACCCGCATCCGCACCGACATCACGAAAGCGGTGCCGGGATTCCTCGTCGGATACATCGCCTTCGCCGTGCTGCGCACGGCCGGCGACCGGTGGTTCGGCGGCGATCCCACGTGGACCCGCGTGCTCGCGGGAAACGCGTTCGTGGTGGATGCCCTGCTCACGACCGTCGCAGCGGGCATGGGCCTGCACCTGGCGCTCAGAACGCTGACGCAATCGGCGCCGCGCGCGCTCGTGGTCGGCGGCGGCGCGTCCGTCTGGATGGCGGCGCTCACCCTCGCCACGCTCGCTGCGGCCAGCCGCGGCGCCGCCCTGGCAGCAGCGCTCGGTGGAGGTGCCGCGCTCGTCGCGAGCTTCGCGGCGTATCGCCTGGCCTCACGTGCCGAGATCCAGAACGGTCAACTGCGCCAGCGCTTCCTCTCCGGCGCTCCGCTCTCGCTCGCCGAGTCCACACGGTTGCTCGATCTGCAGGAGAGCGACGGCGGGCTCGACGACGCTTTCCTGCGGCGCCTGATGACACAACTCCATCCGTCGCTCGACGAGCTGCTGCCCGTGCGCGAGAGCCCGCTGCCGCACGGCGAGGGATGCCGGTGGATCACCTACTGGGAAGGCGAAAGCGGCTGGGCGCTGGTGGCGCTCAGCCGCGAGCCCGGCGCCACCACGCCCATCCACGCGCATCCGCATCGGATGCTGGGCAAGGCGATCGAGGGAGCCCTCGAAGAGCTGCGCTTCCGCGAAGTCGCAGCGGGCGAGATCGAGCTCGAGTCGCGAACGGTGCTCGGGCACGAGGAGCTGGTGGAAGCGGAGGGGCTCGCGACGATTCACGTGGTGCGCGCCGCGGGGCGAACCCCCGCGATCGACCTGCAGCTTCGCGGCCCCGAAACGGGGCGGCCCGGTCGCGTGTTGTGCGCGCCCGCGGACGTGGATCTCGCCACGCTCGCAGTCGGCGCGCATCTGAGAGTCACCGAAGAAGTGGACTGCCGCCCGGGACACGGCGGCGAAGGCGCGCACGCCGGACGCGTAGCACCGACTACGAGCGGTCCGGGGTAATCGTAGACATCGGCGCGCACCGAGCTGGGTGAGTCGCGACATGCAGCCACGAGCACGCATCGTTGCGCTCGCGGCTGCTGCATTGATCTCCACGATCGTGCGGCCCTTCGCGCACGCTGCGACGGTGGGGCCGATCGAAGAGCTGCCCTCGGCTCGAGGGGATGGGTCGCGAGGCCTTCCCTGTCGATCCAATCGGCCGCACGTGGAGCTACGTGCGCGGCGACGGCACACGGGTGCGGCGCGAGATCCGGAAGTGGGACGACGAGTGCATCCTTGGAAAGCTCCCCGGCACCGATTGCTACGAGCGGGCACTCGCGACAGTGGCAATCGGCGCCGACGGTGCTGCAGGGCGCGAACGCGTACTCTCGGTGGATGCTTGTGGCGACCGGTGGGTGCGTCATGGGCACGATTGGCGCGACCCGGGCGGTGAGTGGACACCGCGAGACCTTCCGGAGCGCGTCTGGTTGCCGTTCGAGTTTCCACTGACACCGGGATGAGCTGGGACGACACGTCGAACGGCACAGACCTGACCAAGCGCAACGAGGAGACCGGGCCAGACACGCCGGACACCCGCTACCGCGTCCTCGGCCAAGCGTCCGTCGACGTCATCGCCGGGCGGCTCCCGACCACCGCGGTCGTTGAGAGCGCACCGATTCAACCGGGTGCGCCACCTGCGTGCCGCGTCTTCTACGCCGCCAACGTCGGTCCCGTGCTGGTGCCCGAGCCCGACGGCCGCTGGGTGGCCGATCTGGTGCTGGAATCGATCGTGGTCCCTCCCCCGCGGTGAGAGATCCGGTCCCCGATCTCCTACGGGTGCGCCATCGCTCGACGAGCTGGTACCCTCACCCGAGCCGCCGGCGGCGCACGACCAGCGAAGCGGCGATGGCGACGAGAAGCGCGTCGGTCGCCGCGCTGCCACCCTCCGTATCCGCCACGCTGCCGCAGCCGCTCGGCTTCTTGATCACGTAGAGGTGAGGCCGCCACGAATCGAACGGGCACGCATCGGGCTCGAGCGGCGTCGTCGGTAGATTCTCCACCGCGCGATCACCCCACACGAGCGAGCCGTTTCGGCCGATGACGGGCGCGCTCCAATCGATCGCGTCCTGAATCGTGTAGCGCCAGCGCTGCTGACCCTGGGCATCGAGCGCGACGATCCAACCCACCAAGCCTGGAATCCCGCGCACGCCGAAGTAGAGCGTGCCGTCGGCGCCGATGGTGGGATCGCCCACCTGCCCCTGCATCCCGTGATCGAGATTTCGCCAGCGCCACTGGATCGCGCCCGTCGCCGCGTTCACCGCGTTGAGCGCGCCGCCGTCACTGAAGTTGTTTCCCTGGCCCGCATACACGGTCTGCGGCACGCCGCCGCTCTCTCGCATCGACAGGCCCAGAATCGAGGCTCCGTCGGTGGCGGCATTCGGCACCACGAGAGCCGCGGGCCAAAGCGGCTCGCCATCGGAGTCGAGCCGGAGCACCACCGGCGTGGGGTTCGCGAACGGCGTGCCCGGCGGCACGTCGGTCTCCACCCGTACGCCACCCAGGAAGAGACTACCGTCGGCGCCGGCGAGGAGCCGCTGGGCCAGAATCGTGGAATCTGGCCGACCCGGATCCGCGGTCTCACGAATCCATGCGACTCGCTGGTTCTCCGGCGCCGAGGTCGGCAGCGTGCGGAACGCGAAGAGATGCTTCCGCGTGAGCGTGCCATCCACGAAGTCCGCGAACGATGCGAAGTAAACGAGCGATCCGTCGGGTGAGAGAACCGGCGCCGCCACGAACGGCTCGCCAGACAGGCTCGCCTCGCTGCTCGGGTAGCGCCAGAACGAAGCACCCTGGCTGGCGATGTCGACGCCGTAGATGGCGTTCGTCTCCCACTGGGCATTGCCGATGTCGCTCGGCACCCACGTGGCGAAGTAGACGACGCCATCGTGCACCAGCGGCGGCGTGACGATCGGCCCGCCGCCTTCGGGATCCACCGGGTCTACGGGGTTGAAGGTCCGGAACGACCACAGCACGTGCCCCTGCACCGGATCGATGGCGTAGAGGTTCCCGTCCCCGCGTCCGACGTAGAGCACGCCATCGGGGCCGAGCGCCGGTGCGCCCTCGACGGTGCCGTTGAAGCCGTTCAAGTGGCTTCCCGGGCCACACGTCGGGTCCTCGCGGCCGTCATACGAATAGCAAAGCGGCACCGGGCTGGGATCGAACGCGGGCCAGAGCTCCGAGGCGAGATCCCACGTGAGCCCATGGACCCGGCCGTCGAACTTGGTCCATTGCGTGATGTCCGTCGGCACCGCGCCGTCGGTGCGGACCGCGCCCCACGTCCCGAAATAGACATTGCCGGTGGAGTCGACGGTCGCCGAGGTGTTCACGCTCAGCTCACAGCCGAGATCGCGGCGTACCACGTTCGCCGCCGTCGGCGCCGTGGTGGGCCCGACCTCCGTGCTCTGGTGCGTGCGTTGGGCGTTCCCGCCCCACATCGGCCAATACGCCGCTGCGGGACCCGCCATCGCCAGCACGGTCACTGTGAAGAGAACCCGAGATCCGATGCTCGCGCGATGCATGTCTACCGCCTCCTCGTATGGGGCGAGCGGAGCAAACGACGGGCCGGCACTCGAATTTGCGCAGCAAGAGGGTGCAGGCGTGGCGGAATTGCCGAGGATTCACACCGCGGGCTCGCACCGAGCCAGCAACCGACCCGGAAAGAATGTTGCCGCAGCGCACGCCGCCACGCCGCACCGCGAGCCGACGACCGGCAACCCACTTTCCGCACCGGCTTGGCACGCGGCGCGTCACGGATTCGCGTAGGCTCGGGGCCTGATGAGGCTGTTCGTGGTCGCGCTTCTCTCGGCTGTGACCTGCACGGTCCAGAGGGCGTATGCCGCGACGGTGGGGCCGATCGAGGCGTGGCCGGCCCCGCTGGGGATGGGTCGCGAGGCCTTCCCCGTCGATCCGATCGGTCGCACGCGGAGCTACGTGCGCGGCGACGGCACGCGGATGTGGCGCAAGATCCGGAAATGGGACTACGACTGCATCAAGCGTGTGCTCGACGGCACCGACTGCTACGAGCGGGCGCCCGCGACCGTGGCGATCGGCAGGGACGGTGCTACGGGGCGCGAACGCGTGCTCACCGTGAATGCCTGTCGCGATCGCTGGATTCGCCACGAGCTCGACTGGGGCGATCCCGGCGGAGAGTGGACACCGCGAGATCTTCCGGAGCGCATCTGGTTTCCGTTCGAGCTCCCACGCCGCACCGGACTGAGCTGGGACGACGCGTCGAACCACGTGGACCCGCCCAGACGCAGCGAAGAGAGCGGGCCGGTGAAACCCGATACCCGCCATCGCGTGCTCGGCAAAGCATTCGTGGATGTTTACGCGGGCCGATTTCCAATCACCGCCGTCGTGGAGAGCACACCGATTCAAGCGAGCGCGCCACCCGCCCGCCGCGTCTTCTACGCTGCCGACGTCGGCCCCGTGCTGGCGCTCTTGCCCGAACCCGACGGCCGCTGGGTCGCCGATCGGGTGCTCGAATCCATCGTCGTGCCAGCGCCCGCGAAGGTGCAACCGTGACCACGTTCGCAACTCCGATGGAGCCCGCCGGCGTGCCGCCGGCGGAGATCCCGCACATCTACACGCGGCTGGCGCCGGTCTACGACTTCTGGGCGCGGCTCACCGAATCGCGGGCGCGCGAGCTGGCGGTGGCTCACGTCCGTGACGGCGAAGACGTGCTCGAGGTGGCCGTGGGCACGGGGCTCGCATTCGAAGAGCTGGTCCGCGCGAATCCACGCGGGAAGACCGAAGGCGTCGATCTCACGCCGGCAATGCTCGAACGCGCACGACACAAGGTCCGCAGGCTCCCGGGTAATCACACGCTCTCGATCGCGGACGCGTGCGCGTTGCCCTTCGCCAATGCGTCGTACGATCTGGTGCTCAACTCCTACATGCTCGACTTGATGCCCGCGGATGCGATCGCGCGTGTTCTCGCCGAACTGCGTCGGGTGCTGCGCTCCACCGGTCGCTTGGTGCTCGTGAACATGGCCGAGCCGCCGCCACGCAGGCGTGCGGCGTATCTGTGGCTCTATCGTCGCGCGCCACGTCTGCTCGGCGGCTGCCGGCCGGTGGCGCTCGCGCCCGCGCTGGAGCAGGCGGGATTCACCATCGCGCAGCGCGAGATCGTGACCCAGCTCGGCTTTCCGTCGGAGCTGATCCTCGCCAGACCGGCGTGAGCGCGTGACCGCGGCGAGCTTTCGTCGCGCGATCGATTCCGCTACGAAGGCTCGCGGCGGCCGACAGACCGGCTGCCCTCCATGCCACCCGGCGTGTGGCGGCGCGTCGATCCCTCGACGCGCACGTCGTTCCGTCAGGGTGCGGTCGAGATCCAGGTGCGCGTGGAGCCGCGCTCGAAACCGTCGGCGAAGATGAAGCTGCTCCAGAGCCGCGCGACGGCGGCTTGGGATTCGCCAGCGGTTTCGGCGCTTCCCGCGACGACGAGCTTGCCCGCCTGAAGGCCACCCGCGAGGCCGAGATCGTCGTCGGCACCGCCGAGGTCGAACGCCACCTCGGCCACTCCGAAGAAACCGAAGCCGGAATCCAGCCCTCCGTCGTGATCGAGACGGTACGCGAAGAAGTTCCGGTCCGCGCCGACGTTGGCCGCATCGCCGGCGAGCAAAATGCGCCCATCGGTCTGCGGCACGATCGCGGCCATCGCGTCGAGGTCGTAGACGTTGTCTACCCAAACGCCGTCGCCATCGAAGGTGCTGTCGAGCACCCCGGCGCTGGTGAGCCGCGCCACCGCGGAGCGGGTGGTGCCGGTATCGACGTCGTCGGACCCACCCGCGGCGAGCACGCGTCCGGTGACCGGATCGATCGCGAGATCGGTCATGCGATCGTCCTCGCCGTAGGGGAAGTCGAAGGCCAGCGCGCCGTCGCCGCTGAACGTGGGATCGAGGACACCGCCGCTGGTGAGCCGCACTACGGCGAACACGGTGCCGAGCGCACCGCCGTCGATCGTGCCGCCGGCGACGACCTTGCCATCGTCTTGGATCACGACCTGGCCGAAGTCCGCGCCGCCGCCCCAATCGAGGTCGAACCGGCCATCGCCGCTGAACGACGTGTCCGGTGTACCGTTCTCCAGCATCCTCACCACGAGCAAGCGCTGGTCGGAGGAGCCCTCGAGGATGTCGCCCGCGGCGATGATCCGCCCTTGTCCGTCGATCGCCACATCACTCAGGTGCTCCGACTGATTGAGCCCGATGGCATAGACGCCATCGCCGCTGAACGACGAATCCAGCGTGCACGCCGGGTAGAGGTAGCGAAGGATCAGGATGTCGTAACCGGTGCCGGCGAACGACGCGGTTCCGACGATGACCAAGCGGCCATCGGAATCGAAGGTCGCCGCGTTCGCGTTGGCGAAGAGCCCACCGCCGGGGGAGACGGGCGAGCAGATCGCGCCCGTCGCGGAGTCGCTCAACGCGTACCAGAAAAGGGTGCTCTGGCCGTTTGCGAGGAATCGGGTGCCGGCGATCACGACGCGGCTGTCCGGCGCCACCGCCACGGCGCTCACGTGTGGATCGCCACCCGAGGGCGCCACGGTGACCTTGCCGTCGGAGAAAAAGCCCGTGTCGAGAAATCCCGTGGCTTGCGCGCGCGCCGCCCCAGCGGCAGCGAGCTGCGCGAGACACGCGAGCCAGAGAGCGTGGGCGGGCTTCCGGGCCATCGGCGACTCCGCGCGCACTCTACGCGATTCCGCGCGGCGTGCAGCGCCCAGAAAGCGCGCGCGTCGCCGCCGCGTGGCTACTCGTTCGGATCGAAGATCCGAACGTCCTTCGGCGCAAAGCCAGCGCGCTGCGCGAGCAGGCTCGCCTTCGCGTAGTCGGCGTCGGCGAGCAACATGATCACGTACGAGTCCGAGGCGATGTCGAGCGCCAACGACGACCATTCAGCGTTCGTGCGGTGGAATCGCGCCCAGCTCGCCCACGAAGCGCGCATGCGCCGCGAGATCCACGGGCCGATGTTTCACCTTCGCGCTCGCCGGGTCCTTGCCGAGGTAGTTGTCACCCTTCCAGTTCCGTGCCGGCCGGATCGGCCGCGGCGCGAACCCGCCGCCGCAGTTCGGGCACACGTTCGCGAGCAGCTCGTCGACGCAGCGCGCACAGAACGTGCACTCGTACGAACAGATTCGCGCGTCGCGCGAATCCGGCGGCAGCACCACGTTGCAGTGCTCACAACTCGGTCGCAGCTCGAGCATCGACTCTCCCTCGGATGCGCCGGGCGTCCGCTCACCCGCGGGCGCGGCTGGCTTCGGCGGCGGCCTCCGCTTCCATGCGCTTCTGGCAATCGGGGCAGATGCCGTGAGTCACGGTGGCATCGGTGTGATCGGAGAGATAAGCCTCGAACGATTCCCAGTAGTGCTCGTCGTTGCGGATCTTGCGGCACCACGCGCACACCGGCAGCAAACCTTGCAGCGTGCGTACCTTGGCGAGCGCATCCTCCAGCTCGCGGACGCGGGCAGCCAGCGCGTGCCGCAGCTCGACCATGCGCACGCCCACGTGGATGCGCGCTCGCAGCTCGTCTTCGACGAACGGCTTGACGATGTAGTCGTCGGCGCCGGCGGCGAAGCCCTGCATCACGGCGTCGTGGCCGTGACGTGCGGTGAGCATGAGCAGGAATGGCGGTGTGGCGAGTCCTTGCGCCCGCACCAACCGGCACACCTCCGGGCCGGTCATGCCGGGCATCTCCCAGTCGAGGATCGCGATCGGTGGGGCACTCGCCCCCACCAGAATGCGCGCCGCCTCGGCGCCGTTCGCGACGGCGATTGGATGAAATCGCCAGCGCGTGACCAAGTCGATCAGCAGATTCCGGAGTGACGCGTCGTCCTCGGCGATCAGAACGTCCATTCCCAGGTCGACTCCCCGCGCCCCATCGGCAGGGTAACTCGTACCATCGGGCGCAGCGCGGACTCAACCGCACGAACCGGACCGGGCCTCCGGTGCGCACGGGCAGTTCGTCGAGGGGACGGGAACGTAGGGATTGGTGCGATCCACTCGCGGGAAGGTCTGGCAGTCCTGGGGCACGATGTCGTGGCTGGGCGTGAAGCGGCCGTCGCCGTCGGCGTCGACCCAGACGGCATTGGTGAGCGAGAACGGGCGAATCGTGCCGGGCAATGCGTTCGATCGAATCGCGTCGAGCGTCACCGCGTCGCGCCCCTGCCAGTTGTAAGGCACCAGCGGGTAGAGGCTCTGATCACCGGTGACCACCGCCGCAAGCCAGGTGTCGTGGGAAGCCGTCACGGGAATTTCCACCCGTGCCTCGTTTCGATGCGCCAACGGCGAGTCCGATCCAGGTACCGCCACGCGGGTCGGTGTGGCACGCACGGTGGCCACCACGCGTCCGCCAGCGAGAAGCGTGACCTGATCGCTCGTCAGCCAGGCGGGACTCTGGACGGTGACGACGGCGGTGACCGAAGGCACGCCCGAGGCGTCGAAGGTCTCGCCGGTGAGGGCGGCGTGGCCATCGGCGCCTCGCACCTCGAGGTCGACGAACGGACCGAGCACCACGCTCGACGCACCGGTGCGCACTGCATCGACGAAGCGGCCGGCGTCGAAGCGCGCTAGATCGTCGAAGCCCTCGCCCAGCCGCACCAGGTTCCGTGCATAGCCGCTCGCTTCGACCCAGCGCGTGTGGGTGTCCGAGTTGCCGGTGGCCGTGAGGCGCCAGCCCGCGTTGAGCAAATTCGACCAATCGGCGAGGCCCTGCACGTTGGAGAACGTGACCACTTCCATCGCGTTCCAGCGCGGCGTGAGCCACTGGGCATCGTCGGGCAAACGCACCTCCGACGGAGGTACGGCGAGCGGACCGCGCAGCGGACCGTCGGCGTCGAAGCGCAGATCGATCGACACGAAGTAATTCGACACGTTGCCGGGTGCAGGCATGGCGCGCGGGTGCATGATCTGCAGGACCCCGCGCGGGCTCCGCGCGAAGACTTCCTCGCCGATCTGGACCGGATCGTGCCCGATCCAATCGATGGCGCCGCCGTTGGGCGCGCCGTTGCGCTGGAACGGAAAGGCACCGTAGTGGCCGGTGGCGAAGGTGGTGATCTCTTGCCCGACGATCGAGGCCACCGCGCTCTCGGCATCGAGGGCGCGAATGGTGGGGCCGTAGTCGCTCCAGAAATCGTGATCGGTGGACACGATCACCTCGACACCTTCGGCGAGCATGTTCACGACGCGCTTCGTGTAGCTGACCGTGGAATCGGGCCCTGGATTCGAGTGCACGTGGAAATCGCCGGAGAGATGGCCACGGGTGTCCACCACCCGCGGCAGCGTCACACGCAGATCCTTCACGTCGCCCGCTTCGAGACGTAGCGGCTCGCGGAAGAGCGCGTACTCGACCCCTCGGCTCACCACCACGTCCACGTCGCCCGGCTCGACACACACGTCGAAGGCACCGTCGCGAGCGTCCTGCATCCTCACCACGCCCGGGGCCAGCGGATCGAAGCCGTCGCCGTCGAGGCGTGAGTCGGGCGGGCTGGGATCGACTCCCAAGATCGTGAGCCGCGCGGGCATGGGACGGTCCGCGATGTCGAGGGTCGCCACCCGAATCCGCGCCGTGCGTGGCAGCGTCAGCGTTGCCGAGACCGGCGCATCGACGCGCTCGGGAACCACGAGCGGGATGGGTTCGGGCCGCCGCGCGCTGCCCGCGTACGGGCGCCCCGGCTGACCGGCGATCAGCGATGTGGGCCCGGGCGGCAAACACAGCGTGAACGCGCCGTCGGCGTTGCTACGCGCGTGGCTGAGCGCGGCGCCCTTTCCGTCCGTGCCCGCGAGCGCGGTCACGTCGGCCTCGGCGATCGCGAGCCCCGTGCCCTCTTCGACCACGTGCCCCGCGACGGTCACGCAGTCGCTCGGGCCGCGCAGGTGACGGGTCTCGGCGAGCACCTCGTCGATCGAGCGCCCCACCACCAACCAACCGCCGAGGGTCACCGCGCCGCCCGCCGCGATGTGATCGGGGGCACGCTTCGGGAAGAGCACCAGCTCCGACGGCTTGCCGTGGGTCGCCAGGCCGTTCACTCCCAGCAGGCTCGCCAGCGGCCGCATCGAGTCCGCTTCTTCGGGGACCACACCATACGCCACGTCCACGGCGGGATCGTTCGACTCGA
>CAYVDO010000148.1:0-16676 GCA_964450125.1 uncultured bacterium | reverse complement strand
AGATCACGGCGAATCGTCGGTCGCAGTAGAAGACGGCTGAGGTTTTCGGGCTCAGGTCGCGCTCGGCCGTGTCGCGGGTAGCGCCGACGGCTCGAGCGGCAGCTTGGTGTGGTGGACGTCGATGAGCGGACCCAACTCGTAGACGTTCTGGTAGCCGTAGTCGTAGAGCGCGATGAAGGTCGAGAGATTGAGCGATGCCGAAGGGAGCTTGCTGGGGAACGGGCCTTCGGCGTTCCGGAAGTTGTTGTTGCAGTAGATGAGGATGCGCGTGTTCTTGTCGGGGATGGTGCGTTCCAGGCTCGTGATGGCGATGTCGGGGAAGCTCAGGTTGATCGCTCCGCGCACGTGAAGCTCGGCGAACTTGGCGGCGCTGCGCGCATCCAGGATCACGGTGCTCGGCAGCGCGCTCAGGCGCAGGAACTCGTCCTCGCTGACGCGCCGGTGCTCGCGATGGCGTGCGGCTTCTTCGGCGACCTTCAAGAAGCCGGGCATGTCGATCGCGGGGTTGGTGGCGGGTGCGGGCTGGTTCGCGGTGTCGGCTGCGAACGCGTATGCGCCGAGACCGAGCCAGCAAGCGATCGTCACTCGCGCTACCCGATGATTCACGTTCGTTCGCATGGTCTCCTCCCAACGGGGTCAGCGCGTTGCGCGCACGGTGCAACGCCGCTCGTAGACGCAGCCGACTCGTGCTGCCTCCCCCGAGCTTCGCCACGCCCGTTGGACGTCCGTGGCTGCTGCGTGATTCGAGGGGTACGCCGCGGGCGGGATCGAGCGGGGGGCTGGAGCTCCCCGAGGAAACATCGACCGGCCGCAGAAGAAGGCACGCGCCTCGAGGCGCGTCGGCGAGCGTAGCGAGTCGACTTGGGGGTGGGGCCCTTTGAGCACCGCGCTTTTCGTGGGGCGGGGGGCTGGAACAGCCCCCCGAGGAGACATCGACCGGCTGCAGAAAAACTCGCCCCGGCGAGTTTTTTCGCAGCCGGTTAGGTTGCGTCAGGTCCGGTCACGGTCGCGTCGCTTCGACCGCACGGAATGCGCACGCAGAGTGTCGTCGTGAACGGTTGGGTGCTCGCGGCCAGGAGGTCGCGATGCAACGATTGTGGCGGCTGCTCGAAAACGAGGCCGAGCGCCAGCGAGTGGCGCTCGACGGCCTTCGAATCTACCTCGGTGTCGCGCTCGTCGTGCGCGGCGGGCTCTTCATCGCGGAGCCGCGGCTGGTGGCGCAGCTCGTGGAGGAGCACGGCTTCTTCTGGCCGATGGTGATTGCGCACGTCGTGGCGCTGGCGCATCTCGGTGGCGGGCTGCTTCTGGCCCTCGGCCTCGAGACACGGGTCGCCGCGGCGGTGCAAGTGCCGGCGCTCGTGGGTGCCCTGGTGTTCATCCACCTGCGCGAAGGGCTCTTCAGCAGCGGCCAGGGGCTCGAGCTCTCCGCGCTCGTGCTGGTCATGCTGGGTGCGATCATGCTCGCGGGCGGCGGTCCGTTCTCGCTCGATGCGTGGATGGCCTCGCGCGAGCCGACGGCGGAGGAGGTGTTGAAGAAGCTCGACCCCGTGGTCGACGCCGCGAACCTGCGGAACTCAAGGTAGCGTCCGCTCCGGCTCGCGAACGGATCGACGCCGCTGCGGCTTTGCCAGGCTGGGCGGGGGGCTAGAAAAGCTCCGATCACGCACCGCGGCAGAGCGGATCGGCATCTCGGTCTCCACGTTCGCCATCGATCTGTCCGCGAGCCAGCGGCGAGCCGCACGCGCAGCGCAGCGCTTTAGGGGTGGGTCCCAGCGCGGCTTTGCCGGGCTGGGCGGGGGGCTTGAAAAGCCCCCCGGAGGAACGACCCCCACTCACGGGCTGATCGCGAGCACCTCGGCGCCAACGGCCCATTTGGGCAGATTCCCGGCGCCGCCCTCCGCGAAATGACCAGGATCGGCGCGAATCTGACTGAGCGTCGTCTGCATCGCCTCGATCGTGATCTCCTGCGAATCCACGTCGCCGGGCGCGAAGTAGAAGCCGAGGTGGTGTCCGCTCTCGGGCACCACCTCCGCGATCAGCCACTCGTGTTTGCCGGTCTGCTCGTTGGAACGGAGTTTCTCCACCGTCGCCGCCGAATCCACACCCACCCAGATCTCGAGATCGTAGTTGGTGATGAGCACCTGCGCCGTGGCGCCGTGAGCAGGATCGCCGGGCTGAGGCGGGTTGAGCGCGACGGAGACCGAGCTCGAACCGCACCCCACGGCCAGGGCCAGCAGACCGGCCATCATCACCGCGAGCTCCGCGAGGCGCGGTGCGCGGCGTGCACGCCGGGGGACGGGAATCGTCGCCGTGCCCATGCTCACCTCACCTCCACAGGAAGCTCGATGACGGGGTCGTAGTAGATGTAGAAGACCCCCACGATGCGGTAATCGCCCGCTTCGACGAGCGCACCGTTGGCATCGCGCTGATCCCAGAATGCCAACGTCTGGTAGAGCGCTGCGTCGGGGGCGGCGGCGCCGGGTTCGGGCGCTACGGAGACGCCGCAGCCTTCCTCGCGCACGGTACGCACCAGTGTGTCGCCGCGGTACACGAAGAGATCGAGGCAGGGGTCGATGAGCGGCGCCGGATTGGGTCGGATCTCGTCGATCGTGTAGCGCATGGTCACGGTGGCGCCGCGGGCGTAGCTCGCGCAGTCGGTCTCGAGCGTGACGCGGTTCAAGTCGTCGCTCCACTCGGCGCGGTTCACGTGTTCGGAATCGCAGTATTCGAGGTTGGACGTCTGCCAGACCTCGATCGTCATCCGCGGGCTCTCGAGCTCGCCAAGCGCGGCCCAGACCTCCACGAAGCCTGGGGCTTTGCCCACCAACACCCCGGGCGTTACGAAGCTCGCGATGCTCGGATCGGACGAGCGCCACGTGACTTGGGCGGTGATCTCGCGCGAGAGCGACGCCACGTCGTAGTACGCGGTGGCGTGGAAGTGCGTGCGCTCGCCTTTCTTGGCGATCGTCGACGGACCTTCGCCGTAGACGTAGAGCGCGAGCGCGGTCGCTTCCTTCACGACCTCGACCGTGTAGGGCGAGCTGGTCACGCCATCGAGCGAGGCGCGGATCTCCGTGGTGCCGGGGACGAGCGCGGTCAGCTTGCCGGCCGGGCCGACCAAGCCCACGATTGCTGCCGACGATGTCCAGCGCACTTCGCTGGTCACGTCGCGGGTGGCGCCGGTGTCATAACGCGCCAGCGCGTGGAACTGGATCGTGTCGCCGGTGAGGATGGTCTGCGCCACCGGCAGGCACTCCTCGCCGATGCAGGCGAGGTCGGACGAAAAAACTGGGGGAGGCTCGGTGGATCCGGGCAGTGGAGGGGTCGGGGTGGTTGAACCACCCGGAGCCGAGCCTCCCCCGAAATCAGGCTTGGGTTCGCCGGGTACCGGCTCCGCGAGGGGAATCGGCACACCGAAATCCGTGTAGATGTCGACCGCGATCAGCGTCGGTTCCGTGACGACCCGAATCGGCGCCGGCTCGCTCGCGATTCCTGCGAGGCGTGCGACGACCTCACCGTCACCGGCGGCGACTGCTCGGAACGTTCCGTCCGCGGCGAGTGTCCCGACCGTCGCTGGGCGGATTTCCCAGATGACCTCGTCGGTGACGTCTTCGTAGTAGTCGGCGCCGAACTGGCCGGTGGCGCGATAGTGACGCTCGGCGCCGATCTCGACCACGTTCCCGCACGACTGAGGGAAGAAAAGATCGCCGTCGGGTGGCATGGCGACGCCACCCGAGCCGCTGCCGCCCGCACCACCGGAGCCGCCGCTGCCACCCCCGCTGGTGGGCGGCGGTGCGTCGACGCCGCCGCCGGCAACCGGATCGGTGAGCGGATAGACGAAACAGTCGACGTTCTGAACGTAGAGCGAGACCAGCGCGGGACGTGCGATGACGTCCACGTCCAGCGCGTCACTGAGCACGTCGCCCAGGGACGCGCGAATGCGCGTCTTGCCAGGCGCACGACCGGTGATCGCTCCCCAGCCATCGATGCTCGCGATTCCTGGGTTGGACGATTCCCAGGTCGCGATCTGCGTCACGTCCTGGACGTTGCCGTCACGATCGTAGCCGAGCGCCGCGACGTAGCCGGTCTGACCGGCCACCAGCGGTGCATCGCCGAGGTAGCTCTGGATCTGGATGCGCTCGATGGGGCCGAGGGTGCAAGGTGGTCCCGGCGGCTCGGGGTTCGGAACCGGTTCGTCCGGTACTGCCGAGGGCGGCGGGGGAGCCGCCTCCGAGCCCGTGACGCTGCAGCCGTCCGGCTTCCCGTCACCGTCGGTGTCGGCGTATGTGCCCCCGCCGGGGAGCGTGTACGCGGTGAGCGATTCGTCGCGCGACTCGCGCGTCGAACCGTTGGGTGTGACGAGCTTCTCGATCACGCGACCGTTCTGCCCATAGCGCTGGGTCACGCGGTATCCCGCGCTGCTCATCTCGATCAGGAGCGCGGTACCGCTCTCGGCGGCGAGGTGAACCGGCACGCTCGCGTCGAGGAGGTTTCCGTTCACCGTCTTCTGGAGCAGCAGCGCGTAGTCGCCTGCGGGGAGGCCGCTCAAGAAGAAGGTGCCGTCACTCGCGGTCGCCACGCGGCCGTTGGTGCCTGCGATCTCGACGGTGGCCTCGGGCACTGCGCTCGTGAATCGACTGCTCGGTGTCAGGCCGCTCTCGGCGAGTGCGCCGGAGGCGGCGACCGGTGGCGCGCCACGCGAGGTATCCCAAGTCGCCAGGTCGGATGACGCCGTCACCAGGCCGCGCAGCGTGCCGATGGGTGGCAGCTCGAGCGCTGGGCTCTCGCTGCCACCGCCGCCCGAGCCACAGCTCGTCGCGATGGCGACGAGCAGAAGCAACGTCACCGCCTGGAAAGCGCGGAGCAGCCGACACCAGCTCGACCAGCGTGGAATGTGGAGTTTCATGCGAGGTGCTCCGTCGGGGTCGTGGAGTGCGGTGCTGATTCGCGAGAAGGACCCAGGTGCGGGTGCCGGCGGCGTCTGTCTCCCGTCAGCAGCCGCGAGCAGCCCGCGCCTGGGTCGTGGACGGATTCGTGAGATTCGTCTGGCCTCGTTCGCGGGTGCCGTTGGCGCAGGTGCTAACAACAGATGTTAGTATAGAAAGCACCATATGTTGATGTCAACAACGATCGATGTTTGAGCGGTCGGTCCCGCCACGCTATTCTCGACTGCGATGAATCGCTTGCCGTCCACCTTCAAGGGGATTCGCGAGGTCTTCTACGAGACCCGCGTCCTGCGCGGCCGCGAGTGGACGCTCCGGCGGTTCGCCGCCGAGCTGGGTATCGATCCGGTGCTGCTCGGTTACATCGAGAAGGGCGAGCGCTACCCGAACGAAGAGCTGGTGCGGAAGCTGGCGCGGCTGCGTGGCGATGATCCGCGCGAGCTGCTCGCCGTGCTCTACCGCGACCGCATGGTGCGGGCTTTGGCGCGTGAGATCCGCCGCGCCATGGCGGGAGCCGCAGCCTCCGAGGAGCGCGACGACGGCGACGAGGCGGCGCCGCCCGTCTCGTTCTCGGTGGCGCTCTCGCAGGCGCTCGCGGCGTTGCCGGACGACGGCTCGTCGGTGCCGTTGCGTGGCTTTCGCAAAGCCATCGACGACGCGCTCGTGGATGCGTTCGGCAAGGCGAACAAGCACGACGCCAAGCGCATCGAGACCGCGCTCCGCGACAAGGGATTGATCGAAGCCGATGCCCGCTCCGTGCGGAAGATGGGGCGCCACATCCACGCCGCGGATCGCGACGAGCGGCTGGACCTGGCTCTCGAGCTCGCGGCGATCTTCGCCAAGAGTCTCACCGACAAGCTGGTTCGCGATCAGCGTGCGACCTACCTCAAGAACCACTTCCTGCTTCTCGCGCCGGAGCACGCCGAGGCTTTCCGGAAGCGGCTCGACGCGGCGGTGAAGGACGTGGTGCAGGAGTTCGCGGCGTCCGAGGACGCCAGCCGCCCTGCGGCGGGCTCGGGGAGCGGATCCGAGGCGCAGAGGCTGGTGCGGGTCCTCGTGGCGGGTACGCAGAAGGAGTGAGTGATGATTCTGGCCAAGCCCGTTGGATCCGCTCGCTGGCGTGCCGCGCTGGCACGGCTCCTGGTCGCGATCGCGGGCGTCGCGTGGGCGAGTGGCTGCGGCAGTGGCTCGAGCGGTTTCGATCCCGAGCTCTCCGCGGCCGCTGCGGGCGAGCAGAGCGCGATCCGTGATGCGGTGGAGCACGGTACCTGCGCGCTGGTTCCCGACGATTTCCTGCTGTGTGGCGCCGATGCGACGCCGTCGTTGCCGACGGACTCGCCCGGACTCGGCGAGCCGCTCTCGGACACAGGTGCCCCAATCTCGCTCGGCATTCATTGCCTCGCGAGCAGCGGTGGTTGCGCCTTCTCCCTCGCGATCCATCCCGAGGGCTACCGCGAGGGCAGCGCGTTCCTGGGGGCCGTTCGTATCGCCGATTTCACCAGGCCGTGGCGCACGGCCACTTCGCTCTTCGTGCCTTCGCCGAGCGATCCGGAGACGCTGTTGGCCGAGTTCACGACCGATCTGGCGCCTGGAGACACCGTGTTCGTAGCGGTGCTCAGCTATCCGCCGCGCGTGGCCGTGCCCGACGTGGCGCCCGGCGGATCGGTGGTCGACGTGCTCACCGATCTCATCGCGGCCCGTGCCGACGTGATCGTCGACGTGCCGCTGCTCCCGCCCGGCGGCTGACCGCGCCCTGAAGTGAGCGCAGAGCGCTCACTTCAGGGCGCGGTGATGTTGTCCCGGGGGGCTGTTCCAGCCCCCCGCCCATCGCGGCAAAGCCGCGATGGGGCCCACCCCCAAGGCGCCTCGCTTCGCTCGCGGCGCGCCTCTGGCGCGTGCCGTTCTTCGCACCTGCACACAAGTTCAATTCTGGATGCGCTCGACTCGGGGCAGGCGGATGTTCCTCGGGGCGCATATTCTCGTCTTCGCACAAAACACCGACTCAATCGCTCGGGTCGAGGAAGCCGTGGTAGCGGCCCATCCAGTAGGCGTGGAGATAGTCCTCGCCGGCGTACTCGAACGCGGGATCGTCGGCGCCGCAGTCGAGCGCCCACGGGCTCGCTTGCCAATAGTCGCCTGCCACGCAGCGCTGGCTCATCGGGTACGGATCCTTCGCGCGCGGCTCGATGTCGATCACTTCGCCGAGCCCCAGCGCTTCCAGCAACGGACCGGCGATGACGGAGAGCGGGTCTTTCGGCATCGGCGGATGGTCGGGGTGGATGCGCCGCTTGGGGGGATCGGGAAACTCGACCAGCGAGTTGCGGGTGTCGGCGAGTAGCGCCTCGGGACGCTCACCCGTTTCCGCCATCCACACGTAGTCGAAAAACACCTGGTGAGTGTTGGCCACCGGCGGATATTGCTGCGTGGTGAGCGTCGCGACGTGCGCGGCCCGGCGCTCGGCGTCGGTCTCCAGCCGCACGAGGTTGTAGGACGCCAGGTAGCCGAGGCTGATGCCGTAGTACTCGGTGTACGTGTTGGGCCAGGTGATGGTCGAGATCGGCTCGAGCGCGGTCAGGAAGTCGGCCGATTGCTCGTAGAGCTGGGCGAGCGCCGTGTCGCCGGTGGCGTCGCGGGCGGCGATGGTGAACATGAGCTGCTGCAACGGCAGTACACCGGGCCCGGCGGTGGTGGCGATGCCATCCACGTCGATGATGCGCCACCGGTCGTCGTCGAGTCGCGCGATCACCTCGCGCATGTCGCTCTCGATGATCGCATTGGTCGCCTCGTCGCCCACCAGGTCGTGGACGAGGCTCAGTCCGTAGAACCACCCCGTGTACTGGTCACGGCTCGTGTTGCCGAGCCAGAAATGGCCGGCGTACGGACCGTCGGTGACGACGTGGCAGTTCTCGTCGGTGCACGGCTGTGCGTAGGCCCAGAGCGCGGGTTCGTCGATCGAGCCGACGAATCGCCCCACGAATCCGCGTTTGCCTGTGGCGGCGTAGTGGTGGTGAAGCGCGCTGGCGGCGCGAAGCGCGTTGGTGCGCGCTTCCGCGTCACCGGTGACGGCGTAGCGGAAGGCCTGGCTGGCGGCGTACTGGCCGGTCCAGAAGGTGGAGTCGCCGAGGTCGTCGTAAAGCACGACCTCGGTCGAGTTCGGTGCGGCGAAACGCGTCTCGACTCGGCTGCCGAACTCCGCGGTCTGGTGAAGTGCAACGTGATTGGCGTCGTATCCGGCGGCCTTGATCGCCAGCGGGCCGGGGGCCGCGGGCGCCTGCGCCGAGTCCGACCCGGCGCTGCAGCCAGCGAGAGCGAGGCCGACGGCGAAGACACACGCGCGCGGCGCTCGCTCTGCGACGCGCGCGTGTCCTCGAGGGCGCAACGTCGTCTCGCGCCCCACGCGTTCAGGGCTTCTGGATGCTGAACGCGTGCTGGTGGCCATCCGAGACCGAGCTGGTCACGGTGACCACGGCCCCTTCGTCGACGCTGGTGAGCTGGGCTTGCGACAACACCACCAGGTGGAAGTGGTTGCTGGACGTGGTGCTCTGGAAGGTGAGCCCCGTCGAGGGGGGTGACGCGATGTCGCTCAGCAGCACGAAGATCGCGTGGGTGTGACCGTTCGCCAGGCTCGAGGTGACGGTGAACCCATCGTCGCTTCCGTCGTCGGTGGAGCTCGCGTTGCCGCAGTGACTGAGCACCGTGGCTGCGGGCACCAACAGCGCCAGCTTTCCCATCGAGGTCAGAAACTCGCGGCGCACGTACTTCGTGGACATCGTGTTCGACATCGTCGAATCTCCCGGGTTTCCCGACCCCTTGTTCGATTTCGATTTCATCGAGGGCGAGCTTCGGCTCGCCCTCAGCCGTGGGCGTTCACGCTCTGCGGCTCGATCTTGTACGTGACGCGCACCTCACCCGGCTGGCGGAAGGGGTACTTGTCGGCATCCAGATATTTCTTGGCGAGCTTGTCGATCACCGCGTCGGCGCCGACCTCGGTGATATCCACGATCTGGCCACGCACTTGGAGATAGCGGTACGGATTGTCGGGATCGAGCAGCTCGATCGCTACGCGTCCGTCGCGCTGTAGGTTCTTGTCCTTCCAGCGCCCGCGCGCGGTGTTGAAGATCACGTGGGTGCCGTCGAAGTCCACCCACACGGGATTCACCTGCGGGCTGCCGTCGGGCATGAGCGTCGCGAGATGAGCGAACGCGCGCTTCTTGAAGAGATCGAGATGGCTATCGGGAATGGTCGCGGCCATGAAAATCGTCTCCATCGGTGAGCGGTGGGGGACGGTAGCATCGAGGGGAGTACCCCTCAAGTTCGATGGGAAGCTCGATGGGTCGCAGCTGCGCGCCGATCAGAATGCGTTCTTCAGCTCGCGAACCGTGGCGAACACGGATACGGGATCGATTTTCTGCTTGGGGTCGCGCTGCGCGAGCGCGGCGATCAGCTCGGGCGACGTGACGCGCAGGAACGGGTTGAACGTGCGCTCCTCGCCGACGGTGCTGGGGATCGTGGGCTTGCCGGCCGCGCGCTCGGCCTCGGCACGGGCGAGCCGTGCTGCCACCGCTGCGTTCCGCGGCTCGAGGGTCGCGGCGAATTGCAGGTTCTTCACCGTGTACTCGTGTCCGCACCAGATGCGTGTGTCGTCGGCGAGATTGCCGATGGTCGCGTTCAGGCTCTCGTACATCTGAGCGGGAGTGCCCTCGAAGATCCGGCCGCAACCGGCGACGAAGAGCACGTCCCCGCAGAAGAGGTCGTGGTCGAAGAGGTAGCCGACGTGGCCGTCGGTGTGACCCGGCAGACGCAGCACGCGGATGGCGAAACCGTTCACGTGGATCGCTTGACCGGGTTCGAGCGCCACGGCGAGGCCCGGGATCTTGTCGCCTTCGATCGCCGAGGCGTGGATGCGCGCGCCGGTGGCCTTCGCCAGCTCCTCGTTGGCACCGCAATGGTCCCAGTGGTGATGGGTGTTGAAGATGGTGTTGATCCGGGCGCCGAGCTTCTTCGCGGCGTCGAGCAACGGGCCAGCTTCGGCGGGGTCGATGGCGATCGCCTCGCGGGTCGTGGGATTCACGACCAGATAGGCGTAGTTGTCCGAGAGTTGCGGGACTGGAACGATCGCGGGTGAGGGTGCGGTGCTCATGGTGCGGGGAACGTAACGCGGCTCGCTCGACTTGGCGGGAGTGATCGGCGCCGATCGCCACAGCGGCGAGTGTCGTCCGGCTTACGGCGCTTCGCGCCACCACTTGATCGGGTGGACCTCGTACCACTCGTGGCTGGAGTCGTACTTCACGGTGCCCACCGCGACCATGTCCACACCGGGAGGTGGATCCGCGAGACGCCCGCTGGGATTGGCTGGATCGCGGTAGGGCGGTGCCAGCCCCTCGCCTGGCCGATGAGCACCACGGGAGGGCTACCCGTCGGATAGGCATAGGGATTCGCGAGCGCCGTCTGCACGTGCACGTCGTTGTCGCCGGGAGGGAAGAGGGGGGAATGCACGTGGGCGCGGACGCAAACCTCTTTGCCTTGCTTGAAGCGACCGGATGCGACGTCGTCCGTGGTGACGATGCGTGGGCAGATCTCCTCGAGGGCGGCCGATGGGTTCACCACGCGGCAGACCCGGCGCCCCACGTCGTGGCGACGATGGCTGCGGGCGGTGGTGCGGTGACGTCGATCGAGCTCGGCGACGTCGTGCACGTCTCCTGACCCATCAATACCGGCGCGAGCGTGAAGAGAGCCAGCGCGAGCGCGGAGTGCTTTCGGCGTGAGATCGGTGTCATGGCTTGCTCTCGCTCGTAGCGGTGGTCGCCGCTTGATTGCTCGCCTGGCGGTGCTCGCGGCGGGACTCGCCCTCTTCCCGCCCCGTCGCCCAGCCTTCGAGCTCTTCGACGGCCTCGGGCCCGAACCCCTCGACCACCCACAAGGCTCGCTCGTGCGCCCACGCCCCGAGCGCCCGCTCCACGATCCGCCGGAACTCGGGTTGGGACTCGGGCGACTCGAAACGGCGCGTGAAGTGGCCCATGGCGACGAGCAAACCCGATACCTCGCTCGCCCGGCGACGGAAGGTCTCCTCGTGAATCGTGCGCCGGCGTTCCGCCGGCAACGAGGCATACGCCGCGGAAAGCTCGCGCGCCGGCTTGCGCACCGGTTCGAGGTGCTGGCGAAGGACCGCGGCGCACGCGTCCACGTCGGCGGTGGCGAGGGCAGGATCTTCCAGAGCGGCGAGCAGTGCGACGTAGAAGTCGCCGACCGTCGTCACGATCTGCTCCTCGGTTGCGTCGAAGCGCGGCGGCGCCTTCGGTGCGAGGGCTGGCGCGGCCGTGCGCGGCGTAGCGGTGGCGGCAGGTGGCGGCGCATCGTGTGAGCGACACGAAGCCAGCAGCATGGCCGCCAGCGAGGCGATGATCCGGCGCGGCAAGTGGAGCATCGTGAATGGCTCGTCGGTCCCGATTCGCGAACGGCTCGGAGGCGAGGTCGACGCCGTGCCCGACCAGTGTGCGCATCACACGAACCTCATCGCAACCGTAGCGAGCATCTGAAGTAGATTTCTCGCCGACGGCGCGATCAACGACTCGCGTCGAGGGGGAGGTGCCGCATGAAACCCGAGCATTGGCTGCTTCCCGAGAAGCCGTACGCGACCTACCAGCAGTATCTCGCCGAGAACCGTCCCAGCGCCGTGGCCGCTGCGCTGGCGCGCGAGCCCGCGGAGCTGATCGCCGAGATCGCACGTTCGGGCCTGCGCGGGCGCGGCGGCGCCGGCTCCCCGACGGGGCTCAAGTGGCGAGCGGTCGCCGAGCACGCCGCATCGACACGCGTGGTGGTGATGAACGCCGTCGAGAGCGAGCCCGGATCCTTCAAGGATCGCTACCTGATTCGCTTCAATCCGTATGCGGCGCTCGAAGGGCTGCGCATCGCCGCGCACATCGTGGGCGCACGAGACGTCTACGTGGCCACCCGTGGCCGCTTCCGCACCGAGATCGAACGCCTGCGCGATTCGGTTCGCGAGCTCGCCGCGGATGGGGTGTTCGACGGGGTTCGCCTCACCATCGTCGAAGGTCCTGAGGAGTACCTCTACGGCGAGGAGAAGGCGCTGCTCAACTACATCGAGGAAGGACAGCCGCTGCCGCGCGAAGCGCATCAATCGCCAGTGGAACGCGGGCTCTTCGCGAGCGTGGGCTCACCCAATCCGGCGCTGGTGTCCAACGTCGAGACCTTCGCGCGCGTGCCTGGGATCGTGCGCGCCGGCGCCGATTCGTTCCGCGCGCTCGGCACCACGGACACCGCCGGCACCATCCTCTTCACCGTGAGCGGCGACGTCACGCGGCCCGGCGTGTACGAGCTCGAGGCCGGGACGCCGCTCAAGCGACTGCTCTACGAGGTCGCAGGTGGTCCGCGGCCGTGGCGGCGCGTGAAGCTGGTGCTGCCGGGGCTTTCGGGCGGCGTCATCACGCCCGAGCGCTTCGACACGCCCGCGGATTTCGGTTCGCTGGCGCTGATCGGTGCGGCGCTCGGCTCGGGCGGCTTCATCGTCTACGACGACACACGCAACGTGCCGCGGCTCGCGTCCAGCCTGGCGCGGTTCTTTTACGTCGAGTCGTGCAACCAATGCCCGGCTTGCAAGCAGGGGCTCAGGCTCGCATCGAGTGCCATCGACGAGCTCTTCGATCCCGCCAAGGCCACCCACGACGATCCCGAGCGCGCGCTCTACGGTGCCCGCTCGGCGCCGCAAGGGCATCGCTGCTTCCTGCCGGTGCAAGGCGCAACCGTGATCCCGAGCCTGATCTCGCGGTTTCGGGGTGAGTTCGAGGCGCGCTACCGCGAGCCGCTGGCGCCCACCGAACGGGTGCCCATGCCCTTGCTCGTGGACTACTCGCCGGCAACCCGTACGTTCACGCTCGACGAGTCGTACCTGCGCAAGCGTGCCGATTGGACGTACGCGCCGCCGGTGCCGAGCGAACGAGCGGAGATCGAGGCGCGACCCGAGTCACTCTCGGGAGCGCTCGGGGTGCGCTTGGCGCCGGATCTCGCCGAGACGCTGCGCAAGCAAGCCGATCGGGAAGGCCTCGACCTCGATCGCCTCGTGGATCGGTTGTTGCGCGAGCGTCAGTGACGTGGTCGCAGCCGGCCAGGTACGAGCCCCGGCGCTACGAACGCCGATCCAATCCTGTCCACTGCGCTCACCGCCTTGCGAGCGAGGGTGGGGGATCGAAGCGGCCGTTGCCGTCGAGATCGGCGAAAAGCGGGTTGGTGAGGGCGAGCGCGGTGACGCCGCCGCGGGGTACGCCGGTCACGAGGTCCTCGGCCGGTTGCGACGGATCGAGATCGTTCGGGATCACCGGGAAGAGTGGCGCGGAGACGCCGGGCGTGCCTCGCACCAGCACCACGAACCAGGCGTCTTCGGTGAGGCCTTCGAAGGTCTCGGTGAGCGTGCTCTCGAGACGGTTTGCGCCGCCGACCGCGACGGTCTCGACCGTCAGATCCGTGCCTCGGGTACGAACGCGCTCCGGGATCGGCTTGTAGTACGGAGGGGTCGCGGGGTCGCCGTCTTCGTCGGTCGCGGTCGACGCCGCATTGCGGTAGATCGCGACCTCGTCGTAGGCCGCCCACGTCGGCGACTGAACGCGAATCTCGAGGGTGACGCGGCCGTCGGCAGCAGTCACCACGCGATTCTTGCCGAAGCCGAGGCTCGCTTCGTCGCCGGTGGCGGCGTCGACCAGGCGCACCGACACGAACGGCGCATTCGACATCACCACGTGACCGCCGCGCACCGAATCGGCGATTTCCTGCGCGTTCACGCCCGCCGGTGAATCGGTGCTGGAGGCGACGAAGTTGCGTGGCGAGCCGACGGGGACCTTGTGCTGGGTGTGGGTGTCGGAGTTGCCGGTGGCGGTGCTCACGATGCCGGCGTCGAGCAGGTTGGTCCAGTCGCCGAAGTTCTGATCGAGGAAGCGCGTGATCGAGTCGGCATCCGACTGGATCAGGAGCTCGAGAGCGTCGAAGCGCGAATCGAAGAAGTTGGCGCCGGGCTCGCCGGGGAGCCGGAACGACGCGGGTGGGTGCGCGGCCGTGAACCCGGACGTCGAGAGCGTGCGGGTGTCGACGCCGAGCAGCTCGAACATGCCGATCGAGTCGTTGATGTGGTTGATCTGCACCACTTCCGCAGCGGAATCGCGGTCCAGGATGTTGTCGCGGATCGCCGCGAAGATCTCCCCCGGTGTCATCGCGAAGGCGCCTCGAGACGGGAAGTTCTTCCCGGGCGCCGCCTGCCGCCCGCCGCCCCAATCGAGGGCGCCACCGTCGATCTTGGTGGCGTCGATCGTGAGTGGCCACGCGTTGAAGTGGCCGTAGTCGGGCGAGGTGATCTCCTCGCCGATGCCGGCGCTCACCCAAGCATCGGCGCCCATGGCGTGGATCGTGGGTGCCAGGTCGGTGAGGAAATCGTGATCGGTGGAGACGGCGTGCTCGAGTCCCTCGCCGAGGTGGGTGCGGATGCGCTGCTCGATGGCGATGTTGGAGTCGAAGCTCGAGATGAGGTGCTGGTGGAAGTCGGCGCTCACGAAGCCCGAGGTGTCCACCACGCGGGTGAGCTTGGCGTCCACGTTGGTGGTGTTGCCGGCGCGAACGTCCACCACCTCGTCGTGCGTCGAGTATTCGGGTCCACGCGAGACCACCACGCGATAGCGCCCGGGCTCGACCAGCACGTCGCCCGAGTCGCCGCTTAGGTCCACGAACAGCACGCGCACCAGCCCGTGGGCGAGAGGGTCACCCGTCACGTCGCGGAAGAGGCCGGCGCGATTCGCGAGCAGCGGTAAGTCCTGATCCTGCGCTGCTGGCGGGCTCGGGTCTTTGCCAACGATGCTCAGCTTCGCGGGAAGCGCCGTGCCGGTCGGCCCGTCGGCCACGTGCACGCGCAGGTGGCCGGTGGAGGGCAGCGTCAGCTCGGCGTCGGCGGTCTGGCCCTGGACCACGTCGATCTCGTGCTGGACCGGCGCACCGCCGCCATCCCACGGGTAGCCCGTCGCGTCCGCCTCCAGCACGTAATGACCGGCAGGCAACACCCCCGTGAACGTGCCGTCGGCAGCCGTTTCGAACGAGGTCACCACGTTGGTCTGCGCTTGGTCGGGTACGCCTTCGCTCGACAGCGCGGCCACGCGGGCGCCGGCGAGCGGCTGGCCATCCACGGTGACGCGCCCGTGGACGCCGGCGGTGGTGCGCCCGACGAGCTGGTGCATCGTCCCTTGCACCGAGGCGATGTCGCCGTCGCCGACCACGAACCAGCGCGTGTAGAGCGCCTCGGATCCGGGCGGAATCGCGAGCGTTGGATCCTCGAGGCCGAGCAAGAGCCGCAGCACTTTGTTGCCGGCCAGAACGAAATGCAGCCCCGAAGCGCTCACGCTGGAGTTCGACGTGGGGCTCGGCGCGTAGCCGTAACTCACGCCCTTGCCCTCCTCGATGCCGGTGAACGCGACGAAGTCGGTCTCGCCGCGCAACGTCAGCTCGCCTGTGAGATTGCCGCCGAAACCGAGACCCGGAACGAAGGCTTCGAGACGGCCCGAGCCGCTCAAGAAGTCTCCGATCGGCACGTGGAGGGTGGGTGGTTTGCGACCGCTCGCGTCGTTGCGGACGGTGGTGCGGATCTCGATCGCGTTCGAACCGGTTGCCAGCGTGTATTCGGTGGCGATGCTGATGGGCAGGTCGTGATCGTCGTACGCCGACGGCAGCTTCACGATGCCGCCGCCCAGCGCCTGTACCTGTGACGAGAAGTTGAGGGAGTCGAGAAGGTCGTCGACGCCGGTCACGCGAATGACCGCGGGCCCGCCGTCGCTGCCGTCGGAGACGATCTCGATGTCCGTCGGCCGCAGCGTGGATTCGAGATTCACCATCAACGCCAGCTCCTCGAACTGGTCGTTGCCGGGCTCGCCGGCTGCGCGCACCACGTCCGCGTCGAGGATCGTGCCGCCGTATTGCGAGATGCCGTGGATCGAACGCTCGGCTTCGACGTCTTGGACGATCACGCGGATGCGGCCGTTGCCGATCAGCCAGTCGCCCACGCGCCCTTGAGCGCGGGTGCCGCCGATCAGCTCGGACGGCGACGTGATGCGCTTCGCGTAGGCGGCAGAGTTGGCGCCGCCGCCACCGGCCTTCTTGTCGTTGCTGCACGCCACCGTGGCGAGAAGCGCGATCGAGACGACGTACGAAACGACGCGGCTGGGCTCGAACATCGGATCCTCCCTCGAACGACGAGGCACGATCCGACTTTTACGCGAGTGTGACGTTTCTGAGAACCCGAGATCGCGCCATCTGTCGAGGTCCGGCTCCAGTGGGCGAAGTACCTCGACGCCGCGGATCAGTCCGGACTCTCACGAATCCATGGCGGCATCCATCCCCCCTTCGACGACATCCCTGGACGGCTGCTCGGTCACGTGATCGGGCCGGATGCGTTCGCGAAGGACGTCACCTACTTCGACGGAACGGCGGATGATCTGTACGAGGACGGATTCGAGGTGGGGGACACGTGCCAATGGGCCGCCATGATGCCCCCGATGAGCTGCCCGACGGCGCAATCGGCACGACACGGATCGGCTCGCGGATCGCTGCGCTCGGAGTGTGTCGGGACATTCGCTCCCGACACACTCCTTGCCTCGCCGAAGGCGAGGATCGGCGAGCGAGCGCGAGCCGAGTTGGGGGTGGGGCCCCGAAAAAGTCACGCCTTTTTCGGGGCGGGGGTCTGGAACA
>CAYVDO010000147.1:0-16726 GCA_964450125.1 uncultured bacterium | reverse complement strand
CCCGCAAAAACCGCGCTTTTTGCGGGGCGGGGGGCTTGAAAAGCCCCCCGAGGAAACATCAGCTCTCGCTCGACCTCGACACCGTGCGGCCGGTGGCGCGGTAGAGCTTGCAGCAGCGCGCGCAGCCAGGATAGGAGCCGCCGGCGGCGTCGAGGGCGACGCGCAGCTTGCGCATGTCGGGCGAGTTCCAGAGCGCCGTGAGCGCGGTCGTGCGCACGTTTCCGAGGCGGCGCTGGATGAACTGACAGAACACCACGTCGCCGTTGGCGAGGATGCGTGCGTCCGTCCACGGGTAATGGCAACGGGCGTGGATGGTGGTGTCGCCGTTGCCGTACCAGCTCGCTCGTTCGGCTGCGGAGAGATCCGGCTTCACCCACACCGGGACGCCGTTCGAAGCCGGCAACGTCGCTGGCTCCGTGAATCCGTGGAGCGGTGCATCGGGAGCGGAGAGGCCTGGGTCTGGTTCGCCGGTATGACGCGTCCACGCTGCACCGTGGGACGCGCGGAGCGCCGCGGAGAAAAGTGTGGGGTGCTGGAACGTGACGCCATCGAGCGCCAGTCGGCGGGCCAGCGCCAGCGCGCCCTCGGTGTCAGCGTGGGGCAGGACGCAGTTGAGAAGCATGCGGGTGCCATTGCGATGGCGCGCAGCGAGCTCGAGGCCAGCGCGCTCCGCGCCGCCGGTGCCAGTACCCGCGTCGAGGGAGTGGGGCGAGACGAGAAGGAAATGCGGTCGCGCTTCCAGGAGGCGGCGGCCGCGCTCGCCGGCGAGCAGCAGTCCGTTGGTGTTGAGGCCCACGCGCACGCCGCGGTGGCGCGCGCGCGCCACGATCTCCGGCAGGTCGGCACGGATCAGCGGCTCGCCACCCGTGAGGTAGAGTCCCGCGCCGAGGCGAGCGGCTTCGTCGACGAGGGCCAGTGCTTCACTGGCGGTGAGCTCGTCGCCAGCGCTGTTCAGCGTGTCGGGCTTGAGGAAGCAGAACGCACAGTCGAGGTTGCAGCGATTCGTGATCTCCCAGGTGATGGCGAGCGGCCGCGCAGCGAGGCCGTGCCCGAAGCGATGCTCGAACGGCAGCAGGAGCGCACGGGCCACTGCACGCGGCAGTGGGACGCTTCCCACGGCGGCTAGATGGGCGAGCTTCGAGACGAGCGTGCTCACGAGCATCGAAAGACGGCCGCCCTCGAAATCCGGGCTGCCCAGCACCACGGGGACGTGACGCGCGTGACGCGACGGGGAGGAGTGCAGCGAGCTTACCACGGTGCCCTCGTGGGGCTGGTCGTGATGGCCGCGGTCGCGAGCTGCGTCGTCGATGCGCGGCGCACGGCGACACTGCCGCGAACGCGCGACGCGGAGTTGGGCTCGGTGGCGCCCGCGGACGCGCGCCCAGTGCGGGTCGTCGAGGTGGTAGCCGGGAGCGGTGCGATCCGCGATCCCGATGCGATTACCGTGCGTGACGACCGCTGGACGGTGCTGGAAGCGCCCCCCGGCGACACGCAAATCGCTCCGCGGGATTCGGCACCGCAGCTTGTGGTGGACTTCGGTCGCGAAGTCGCACGCCAAGCCGAGCTTCGAATCGGCGGCGGCTCGGTGGGGCGGATCGAGCTCACACTCGGGGAGTCGCGCACCGAGCTGGATCTCGCCCGCGATGGAGAGGAATTCCCGCGTCGCTTCGAGTTCGATGCTGCGGCGGGTGAGCAATGGCGGGCGCCGGTGATGGGTCTTCGCTTCGCGCGGGTCCGTGTGTGGTCGCCCGACGAGCGCCGCGCGCTGGTGGCGCTGGACGTGCTCCAGGGCACGGGCGGCGTCGTCGTCGGGCCTCCGTCCGTGCCTTGGATCGGCGAATTCTCGTGTTCCGATTCCGGGATCACGCGATCGTGGCAGGCTGGCGTCGAGACCGCGCGGCTCTGCCTTTCTGCCGATGCCGAACCGCTCGTTCTGGACGGCGCGAAGCGCGATCGCGCGGTGTGGGCCGCCGACGTCGCGATCGCCGCGCGGGCGCTCTACGCGTCGAGCGACGACCGCACCCCAGTGGCACGCTCGCTCGAACGTCTCGCCGAGCTGCGTCGAGACGGCACGGCCGGTCGCCAGCCCGTCGCCGCCACCGATCATGCGGGCGGGACCTTGGAGCTGGTCGAGTACGGCGGTTGGTGGTTGAGCGCGGTACGCGATCTGTGGCGCGAGACCGGTGACGACGCATTCGTGGCGCGGCTCTTCCCCAAGATCCTGGCGCAGGCCGCGTGGACGCTCGGGCGTATCGAGGCGGATGGCTTCATCCACAAGCGCGCCGACGAGCTCGAGTGGTGCTACTCGCTGGGGCGCAACGGTGCGCTCGCATACGTGAATGCGGTGGCGAGTGACGGGCTCGCTGCCGCCGCCGAGCTGGCGCGCGCTCTGGGCGAGAGCGGTCACGCGGCGGAGTGGGAGCTGGCATCGATCCGCATGCGTGGTGCGGTTTTGTCCCGGCTCTGGGATCCCGTGGCGGGGCGCTTCGCCACGTCGCTCGACGATCGCGACCGGTTCTCGCTCGATGCCAACGTGCTGCCTCTTTGGCTCGATTGGTTGCCCGAGGAGGACGTGGACCGGGTGTTGGCCGCGATCCAGCACAGGCTGTGGCGGCCGTGGGGACCGCTCAACGTCGATCGCGCCCATCCGCACGCGAGTGGTCCCGAGCACGCCGGCAGGGTGTGGCCGTTTCTCGCGTATTTCGAGGCCGACTCTCGCCTTCGCCCCGGCCGTGATCCGGAGCGGGGATTCGAGCTCTTGCGGCGCACCTGGGGCCACATGCTGGCGCACGAGCCGGGAAACACCTTCTGGGAATGGATCGGACCCGACGGCAATCCCGAGCTGCCGCGCACCAGCCTCGCGCACGCGTGGTCCGTGGGTGTGACCACGGTGCTGAGCGAGCGGGTGCTGGGGATACGTGCGGTGGCGCCGCGGACCTTCGAGGTGGCGCCCGTGCTCGGTGCGCTCACACACGTCGCCGGCGTGCGCCCGACGGCGTGGGGACCGATCCGCGTGACCGGTCGTCACGAATCCAGGTCGGGTCGCCTGGATCTCGCGGTCGAGATGCCAGCGGGCACGAGCGTCTCGCGCTTCCTCTTGCCTGCGCCCGAATCGGCTCGGGTCCGTCTCGGCGGGCGCGAGCTGGGCATTGCGACCGAGACTGCGAGAGCCGTCGAGCTCCCCGTGGTCGTCGAGCGCAAGCGCGGCTACCTGGTGATCGAAGCGCCGCCGGCGCTCGAGTACCGTTTCGAGATCCGTCCCGCAGCAGGCGGAACACCGGATTCCGGTGGTCCTGAGCCCGAGCGCGAGGCGAAGGATGCGTCGGCGCCGAGCATGGGGTGGATGCGCGTGGGTGCGGGTCGAGAATCCTCGACGAACGGCGACGAGCGCGCAAAAGCCGCGACGGTGAGTCGCTCGGCAGCCTGCTAGGTTGAGCGCCCTCCCGCCGCGCACGGGCCACGACTCCGCGATGCCAAGATCGAAGATCCGCCGGGTGCTGCTGCTCAATCCACCGGGGGCGCGGCGCTACCTGCGCGACGTCTACTGCAGCCACAGCTCGAAGGGGACGTACCTCTATCATCCGCTCGATCTACTCGCGCAAGCGGCGTTGCTGGCGCCGCATTTCGACGTCTCGTTTCTCGATGCGATCGCCGAGGGGCTCGGGGTCGCCGAGGCGCGGGATCGTATTCGCGCGCTGGCGCCCGACGCGATCGTGTTCTTGTCGGGTGCGGTGTCGTACGCCGAAGACCTGGCCTTCCTCGCCGATCTCGAGCGCAACGATCCGGCGCTCACGCTCGTGGGCATGGGTGACGTGTTCTTGTGGGAAGCCGAGCGCTTCCTCGCCGCACATCCGTGGATCGACGCGGCGCTGCCCGACTTCGTGAGCCCGGCACTCGTGTCCGCGTTCGCCGACGGTACCGCGCGCGGCGTGCTCGGCGCGGATCCACTCGCTCGCGGCGGTGCCAGGACGTTCGTATACGGTGCGCCGCCGTACGACCTCTTGCCGATGGACGCCTATCGCTTGCCGTTCGGAAAGGCCGAGCGATTCGGCTCCTTGCTCACGAGCTTCGGGTGCCCGTTTCACTGCACGTACTGCAACACGGCAGAGATGCCCTACAGGCTCCGCGACCTGGACGGTGTCTTCGACGAGCTCGCGTACTTGCGTGCCCGCGGCATCCGCAAGGTCTACGTTCGCGACCCCACGTTCGGGCTCAACGCCCGCTACACGCGCGCGTTACTGGACCGGCTGATCGAGGAACGCTGGGACGTGGCGTGGAACTGCTTCCTGCGCGCCGACCGCGTGGACGCGGCGCTGCTCGCTCGCATGAAGGAAGCCGGGTGCTACCTGGTGATGTTCGGGATCGAGACCGCGAGCGACGAGCTCAACGCGCGCTCGCGGAAAGACATCACGGTGGCCGAGGTCCGCGCGGGTGTGGCTGCCGCCAAAGGTGCGGGGCTCGAGGTGCTGGGCACGTTCGTGCTCGGGATGCCGGGCGAGACCAAGCGCACGGCTGAAGAGACCATCGACCTCGCCCTCGCCCTCGACCTCGACTACGCGTCGTTCAACGTGGCCACACCGCGGCTCGGCTCGCAGCTCCGCGACCAGATCGCGCTGGGAAGCGTCCTCGATTCCGGGCCCGAAGGCATGGACGGCTCGAATCAGATCCCCCGCCTCGGCGACGAAGTGCTGACGCCCGAGCAGGTGTGGCGGCTGCGCAACCGCGCGGTGTGGAGCTTCTACGGGCGGCCGAGCTATCTGGCGCGGCGTGCGCGCGAGGCGCTGCGCGGCGGCGGTTTTGCGATCGGCGCACGCAATGCACTGAGCCTCTTCGGCTCGGCGTTGCGGTGACGTCGGCAGCGCGGTGACTCGTCAGTCGAGTGCATCGACGATCACGTCGATGGCGGATGGCGGGTGACCGTCATCAATCGCCGAGCGCGGTCGCGAAGCGCACGCCGGCGGGCAAGGCGGGCTCGGCGCCCGTGGGGGCCGGCGCGGATGGAGCCCGCTTGGTGCTCTTCTCCTGGTCGATCCGCATCGCCTCGAACGCAGGCATGTACTTGGCGTACGAGACCTTGGGTGTGGTGGGCGAGACGGTCTGACCGCGCTCTGCCATGAGGCGCAGTAGCTCGGCGGCGCGCTCAGGGGTGAGCACCGGATCGGCCTCGACGCGATGGTACTCGCGCAAGGCGAGCGTCCACGCTCCCTTCACACCGCCGCCGGCACCGAACACGGGATGGCGCGCGCCGGGGTTGGCCGCGGTCATGAGCGCTTCGAAGAAGGTCGCCACCGCGCGTCCGGCGCGCCGCCAGGCAGGCAGCTTCTTGCCCGTGGGCGGACGAAGCGGCCGCAACAGGAGCTGGGTGCCGACGCGGACGTAACGCATCAGCTCGTCCCACGACTCGATGCGGGTGAGCATCCAGAGCGCGTAGCGGGGCCGTCCGTAGAAGCGGAAATACGCGTTTCGCGCCAGCCGCTCCAGCTCGGGGCGCGTGAGCTCGGTCCACGGCGTGGGCAGCAGATGCTCGTCGAGGGTGCCCCGCATGTACTCGCGCCAGTAATCGATGCCCGTGCCCTCGATCACGTACTTCTGCTCGAGCTCGGTATGCGGCTTGATGATCGCGATCTGGTACTGGGCGTAGGCGAGCGGCAGCGTGAGCGAGAAGTCGATGGTCTTCTTGGCGCTCTCCATCGTGTCGCCGGGTGCCCCGACGATGAAGAAGCCGAGGCCCATGATGCCGGCCTCTTTCACGCACGCCAGCGTACGGCGGATGTGGCTGGTGGCCTTCTGGCCCTTCTTCATCGCCGCCAGCACTTCGTCGTCGCCCGACTCGACGCCGAAGAAGATGCGCCGGCAGCCACCCTCGGCCAGCGTGCGGATCAGCTCTTCGTCGGGCTCGCGATCGGTGCGATGCCACGAGAGCGAGTCCACTCGCGAGCGGCACGACCAGATGATGTCCAGGTTCTTGCGTTTCACCTCGCGCGCGAACTCGATCACGCGGTCACGGTCGTGGAGCATGAGCGGATCGAACCAGTCGATCTCGTGGATGCCGAGCGCGATGCAGTCCTCCACCTCGGCGATGAGCTGCTCGGGCGTGCGCGCATCGAAGCCCGAGTTCCGCATGCAGCAGAAGGAGCACGGATACGGGCAGCCGACCTCGGACATGCCGATGGTGAAGTTCTTCCGCTGCGAGACGTGCGAGAAATAGAGGTGATTGGGATAGATCGAGCGGTCGGGGATCGGGAACTCACGGAACGGCACCTTGCGCCCGGGGTGTGTGCGCCTGAGCTCGCCACGCTCGCGATAGACGAGATCGGCGACCTTGTCGTAGCCACCACCACGCTCGAACGCAGGCAGGAACTCGGGCAGGAAGCTGATGGACTCACCGGCGCACAGGAAGTCGTAGCAGCCGTGCGACATGATCTCTTCGGGGTAGACCTTCGCCTCGTAGCCCCCCGTGAGCGTGGGTAACCCGGTGACTTCTTTGAAGCGCTTGGCCCAGCGCACGGCGAAGCGGAACGTCTGAGCCGCGTGCGACGAGAAGGCCACCAGGTCGGGGTTCCATTCCTGGACCTGGTGCATCACCTGCTCGACGCCCCAGCGGCGCGCGAGGCCGTCGAAGAGCTTCACCTCCCAGCCGCATTGGTTCGCGACTCGAGCCGCCCAGCCGAAACCCAGGTGCGGGAAGAGCCCGAACTCGTCGTCCACGCTGGGGAGGTTCTCGTTGAAGATCTGCGTGTGGAACGTGGGATACACGAACGCCAGACGCATGGGCGGAGGATCTCCTGGGGATGCCGAGCCGACGTTCGATCGCCGTCGTGATCAGCACGCCAAGCCGCGCGGCCAGATCGCGCGCGAGGTCTCACGCAGCCGCGCCTGACGGACGTCGGGACGGGCCGAGTGGAAGGGCGAAGGTTCGAGCGGAAAGCGAGCGGCGCTCCGAAACAGCCGTGGATTCTCCACAGGCGCGTATCGGGGTTGCCTATCGGCTTCTCGATTCACTCGACCGTCGCGCTGGGTTTCGCACGCTCGAGGCGCTCGCGGGGGGAACTCGGGCGCACCCGACCGCACGGTATCACGCGATTTTCGGGAGGGTCAAACGAATGCGGCCGCTGTGCGGTTGTTGCGAATCGGGCCCCGCGGCGGGAGCCCCGAGTGTTTCGCCACCCGGACCGGCCGGCGCGCCCCAACGTCGATTCCTTGACGGCGTGCAAAGCGGGTTCGTACGTTAGGCGGCGTTCTCAACCCCCGACGAGAACCCGTCACCCATCGATTCCGATGATCGACTTCGCGGGCCTCCGCGAGAACCTGAAGCTCAGAGCACGGGCCGAGGCTGTGTTGCGGCGGGTCATCCCGCGCCCGCAGCAGGTCCACATCAGCATCACGGATCGCTGCAACCTGAGCTGTGAGCACTGCGACATCTGGATGAAGCCCGTCCCCGGCGAAGTGCCGCCGGAGCGATGGCGCCGGGTGGTGGACGAGTGCCGCGAGTGGCTGGGTCCGTTCACGCTCAAGATCGTGGGCGGAGAGCCGCTCCTCAAGGAAGGCGTCGTCGAGCTCATCGCACACGCGAAATCGCGTGGCTGCCGCGTGGGGCTCTCGACCAACGCGATACCGCTCTCGAACCCGGACCGCGCCCAGCAGATGGTCGACACCGGGCTCGATGAGATCCACATCTCGCTCGAGAGCTATACGTCCACCCACCACGATCAGATCCGCAAGCGCGCAGGAGCTCACGCGCGCACCGTGAAGGCCATCGGCGAGCTCGCGCGTCGCAGGACTCATCTCCAGATCAGCCTCGCGACGGTGGTGTGCCAGCAGAACCTGGACGAGCTTCTCAAGATG
Organism: uncultured bacterium; assembly: GCA_964450125.1. GTDB lineage: Bacteria > JADJOY01 > JADJOY01 > JADJOY01 > JADJOY01 > JADJOY01. The sequence goes on along the minus strand of CAYVDO010000147.1, from coordinate 8,881 downwards.
GTGGACTTCGTTCGCGACAATGGCCTCTACACCGTCAACTTCCAGCCGCTCTACGCGAACTTCGGGCGGATCTTCGATCCACGTTGGTTCGAGACCAGCCCGTACTTCCCGCGTGACGTCGACAAGCTCGATGCGATCCTCGACAGGCTCGCCGAGATCCGCACCGCCGAGTGGTTGGTTGGCAACACCGTCAACCAGCTGCAGATGATGAAGGTCTACTTCCGCAATCCCAACGCGGACGACCAGGTGGTCTGCAAGGCCGGCGACGACGACATCGCCTTCGATCCCTACGGCAACCTCAAGATGTGCTTCTGGCTCGATCCGGTTGGCAACATTCGCGAGGAAGGGCCGAAGAGCGCCTACTGGTCCGCAGAAGGCCGCGAGCGACGGCGCGAAGTACGTACCTGCACACGCAACTGCAACCTGCTCAACTGCAACTTCGATCGCGAACGCTTCGGCGAGGCGTTCTGGACGCGGCTCGGCGTGAGCGGCGCGCGTAGCTGACGCGCGCGGGATGCGAGCCCGTGCAAGCATCGTTCGCGCGACGGCTCTCGTACTGGCTCAACTGGCCGCTGGTTCCGCCCTCGAAGCTGATCCTGCTGCTCACCCACCGCTGCCCGGTGGCGTGTGAGTTCTGCTCGACCCATCGCTGGGCCGTGGCCCGTCCGCGCGAGCTCACGCTCGCGGAGCTGGACGCGCGCCTCGCCGAGGCGGCCGAGTGGGGGATTCGCGAGGTCCTTTTCTCGGGCGGCGAGCCGCTCTTGCGTCGTAGCGACGTCCTCGCGCTCACGCGCTCGGCCCGGGCACGCGGCATGATTCCGACGCTCATCACCCGCGGCGCCGTGGGTGGCCGCGCGACGCTCGAGGCACTCGTCGACGCAGGGATGGCGAGCTTCATGGTTTCCGTGGATGGCGACCGCGCGGACACCCACGACCGGCTTCGCGGGCGGCCCGGTTCGTTCGACGAGGCGATCGCGTGGATCGCCGGCGCAGTGGAGCTGCGACGTGCGCTCGACGCGCCGTCGCCACCCTTCACCGTCTACGTCCAGACCGTGGTGACGCGCGACAACGTGCGCGAGCTCGTGTCGCTGGCGCGCCGGATTCAGGAGATTGGCGCGGACGCGATCCTCTTCCAGGGGCTCGCACCCGACGCGTACCTCGCTGCGCACGGTTTCGGTGCGGGCGACTTGCGTGCACTGGCAGACGGGATCGAGCAGCTCGCGCGGATCGCGCCCCGAACCTTCGTGATGAATCCGGACGGCTACCTACACGAGCTGCTCGCGTTCTACGGCGAGCGAGAGCGGATCGAGCCCAAGCGTTGCCCCGCCGGATTCGACACCCTCGTGCTCGCTCCCGACGGCTCGGTCAGCACCTGTCGCGAGTCGTTCACCAGGGATATCCGGGGTGCCGACGGCGAACCGCTCTCGCTTTACCAGGCATGGACCCATCGACGCTTCCAGGCAGCGCGCCGTACCATGCGGGTCTGTCGGGAGCCGTGCACGATCAACTGCTGGTACTCGTCTTGAGCGCCGCGGCGCGCGCGCCGTGCCGGCGAGACGAAGGCACGGCCCGTTTCCCATGCGCATCGCGCTCGCCCACTCGCCCGGGAACGAGCGTGGCGGCATCGAGTCCTACCTCGATCTCGTCGTGCGCGGGCTACGCGATCGCGGGCACGAGTTGGTGCGGATCGAGCCGACGGCGGATGCGCCGGATGCATCGGAGCGTGCGGCAGAGCTGGCTTGCGCGGCGTTGGCACGAAGTGCGATCGACCTCGTCCACGTGCATCGCGTCGAGGACCCGGCGTGGATCGCGGCGCTCGCGCGTCACTTCCCTGTGCTCTGGTCGATCCACGATCACCGGCCGTTCTGCCCGGGAGCCAATCGATTGCGCCGCGACGGCGACGCCTGCGTGCGGGTCGCGGGGCCGGGTTGCGCGATGGAGGGCATTCAGGGGCATTGTGCGGGCCTGGCGCGCTGGCCACTCAGCGCGTCGCGTCGCGTCGCCGAGTGGTCTCGCTATCGCGCGGCTCTCGTCGGTCGCGGGCCCATCCTCGTGGCCTCGACGTTCATGCGCGACGTCGCCGTGGGGCAGGGGATCGCCGCTCGCGACGTGGTGGTGCTTCCGTATCCGGTGGACCTCCCTCCCGAGGCTGCTCGTTTCGCCCCGGCTGCGGCAGCAGTGCTTTTCGTCGGGCGGCTCGTCGAACCCGACAAAGGCCTCGGGCTCTTGACGGAGGTGCTCGGGCGCTTGCCGCCCACCACGCGTGCCGTAATCGCTGGCGAGGGGCCGGCGCGGCCGTGGTTGGAAGCGCGGCTGGTCGCGGGCGGTCTGCGCGAGCGGGTGGAGATCGTGGGTTGGCTCGACAGGGCGGCGTTGGCCGAGCACCTGCACCGTGCGGCCGTGCTGGTGATGACGTCGGCGTGGCCGGAGCCCTCCGGGCTCGTGGGGCTCGAGGCGCTCGCGCACGCGCGTCCAGTGGTCGCCACCGACGTGGGCGGCATCGGTGAGTGGCTGGCGGATGGCGTGGTTGGCTGCCGCGTGCCCGCGGACGATCCCGTGGCGATGGCGGATCGGATTCGTGCGCTTCTCGCGGATCACACCCGCCGCGAAGCGATGGGGCGTGCCGGGCGAGCTTGGGTCGCTGCGCATCGCGCGCCCGAGGCCCATCTCGCGGTGCTCGAGCGGCTTTACGCACTGGTGACGGCTCGCTCGCGCGGGACGCCCGGCGCATGAAGATCGCGCTCGTGGGCGTGCTGCCGCCGCTTCGCTCCGGCATCGCGGACTACACCGTCGAGCTTGCGCGAGCGCTCGTGTCGAGCGACGAGGTGCAGCTTTACGTCGAAGATCCCGCACGCGTCGCGATCCCCGCGGAGCTCGGTGCGGTGCGCTCGGCGCGCGACCTCGAGCGCCGTGGTGACGAGCACGACGTGGTGCTCTACCAGGTCGGTAATCACGCCGCCCACGGTTTCGTGTACGCGCTGGCGCGGAGGATTCCCGGCGTGATCGATCTTCACGATGCGACCCTTCACGATCTGGTGGCGTCGCGGTTCCTGGGGCGCCCGGTGGCGTTCACGCGTGAGTTGGTGCGAAACGAGGGCGCGCTCCGCGTGCTGCCGAGGCTCTTGGCGAGCGACGAGGAGACGTCCGCTCATGCCGGCGGGTGGCTGGATCGGGCTCGATTTCGGGTGGGTGCGCACTCGGCACGGCGCGAGCTCTTCCCGCTGCGGCACGCACTGGTCGCCGCCGCGCAGGCGGTGATCGTGCACAGTCCCTTTCTCGCGAGCGCGATTCGCCTCGAGTTCCCGAAGGCGCGAGTCGTCCATCTTCCCCATGGCGTGCGCGACGATTTTCCGCCGACCGAGCGCAGTGCGGCGCGTGCGTCGCTCGGCCTCGATGCACAGGGCGTGAACGACGAGACGGTGCTCTGTCTCAGCTTCGGCCTCGTTCAGGCGCACAAGCGCATCAGCGTCGCTCTCGAAGCCGTCCGTCGCGTGCGCACCCGCGGCATCGATCTCCGCTACGCGCTCGTGGGGCCGCGCTCAGCGGATTTCGACCTCGATGCGGCCGTGAGGGCACTCGGTCTGGGCGGGGCCGTCCACGTCATCGACGATTTCCCACCGATCGAGACCGTCGCGCTCTGGATTCGGGCGGCCGACGTCGGGATCAATCTGCGAGGTCCGTCGAGCGGCGGGACCTCGGGCGCGCTGCTCAAGATGATGGCGCTCGGGCTACCGACGATCGCGACCGCCGTGCCCGAGCTCACCCATCTCGCGCCCGACGCCGTCCGCTTCGTCGCCACCGGCGCGCGTGAGGTGCACGACGTGGCGAGCGCGATCGAGGAGTGGGCGCGCTCCGCGGACACCCGCGAAGGCGTGGCGGAGCGTGCGCGACGTGCGATCGGAAGCGGCGGATTCCGCTGGGCGGACGCTGCGGAGGGCTACCGCCACGTGCTTGCGGCCACGCTCGTGGAGGGGCGCGCGATCAGCTTCCATGGCTCGGGAGCGCTCTGCTAGAATCGCCGCGCCCGTCAGGGATCCGCAGAACGTGTAGGCGATGGAAGAGGCGTAGCACGATGTCCGATCGAGTGGTTGAGCAAGCCCCCCTCAAGAAGCCCTCGCTCTTCGAGGAGTTCGTGTGGTTCCTCAAGAACGAGAAGAAGTGGTGGCTGAGCTTCATCGTCGCGATCCTGGTGGTACTCGCGGCGTTCATCTTCTTGACCGAGAACAACGCCGTGATGCCGTTCATCTACACGATCTTCTGATCGACACGAGCCGGCGGCGCCGCTCGCGGATACCGCGAGCGGTACACCGGTTCGTGGACGTTCGTGGCGGGCGCCGGTTCCTACCCCCCTTCGCCGGTGCGACGTGACCCGGTCCGCGGCAGGCGCCGATGGCCGGAAGGGAAGTAAGCAGGGGTCGTAGTCAGCGAGACGAACGGCCCCTCCCCTCGCGAACCGGAGCAAGCGTGCGGGTTGGAATCGACATCACCTCGTTGCTCGTGACCAGTGGCGGCGTCGGCCGCTACCTCCGCAATGCGGTCGCGGGGCTGCTTCGAGCCGGCGAGCCGGCGCGCTATCGATTCTTCCCCGTCGACTTCGAGCGTGTACGGGACGGCGAGAGCGCGCTGTGGGCGTCGCGCGCGCGCGGGCGGCTGCCGGGACTCTTTTCGGCGGTGGGGATCTGGTCCGCAGCCGGCTGGAACTTGCTCGGCCGACCGGCGCAGGACTGGTTCACCGGGCCGGTCGACGTCTTTCACACCTCGGATCTGGTCCCGCTGCCGCGGCGCACCGGTCGGATCGTCTCGACGATCTACGACCTCGCCCCCGAGATCCTTCCCGCCGAGCACAACCCGCGTCTCAGGCGACTGCATCAGTTGCGCAATCGGGACATCGCGCGGCGCTCGGACGTGGTGGTCGCCATCAGCGAGAGCACCAAGGCCGACGTGGTGCGTTACCTCGGCGTGGATCCGGCGCGGGTGGAGGTCGTCTATGGCGGCGTCTCGGCGGCGTTTCATCCGCGTCCCGAGCCCGAGGTCGAAGAGGCGCGGATCCGTTACGGCTTGCACCGGCCCTACCTGATCTTCGTGGGCACCATCGAACCGCGAAAGAATCTAGTGCGCTTGGTGCGTGCGTTCGCTGGGCTGCGCAAGCAAGGTGTCGATTCCGATCTGGAGCTGGTGCTGGTGGGGCGACGGGGCTGGCGCTGGGAAGAGGTCGACCAGGAGATCGCGCGACTCGGTCTCGACTCGCACGTGCCACGCCTCGGTTACGTGCCCGAGCACGATCTGCCCGCGCTGCTCACCGGCGCCGTCGCGCTCGTCTACCCCTCGCTCTACGAAGGCTTCGGGTTCCCACCGCTGGAAGCGATGGCGTGCGGCACTCCCGCGATCGCCTCCGCGTTGTCGTCCATTCCCGAGGTCGTGGACGGGGCGGGAGTGCTCGTCGATCCCCATCGCGAGGACGCGATCACCGATGCGATGGGTACGGTGCTCGCCGACGGTGCGCTGCGCGCGACCCTGGTGGAATCCGGCCGCAAGCGCGCCGGTCTCTTCCCCTGGGATCGCACCGGGCGAGCGCTCTCGCAGGTGTACCGGTCGGTGTGGGAGCGATCGTGAGCCCAGCCGAAGCCTGGCTGCTGCCGCGAACCCTCATCCTCATCCCTGCCTACGACGAAGCGCGTTCCATCGCCGAGGTCGTCCAGGGGGCGCGCCGCGCGGCGCCCGGCACGGACGTGCTGGTGGTCGACGATGGTTCGCGCGACCGTACCGCGTTCAAGGCGCGCACCGCTGGCGCATTGGTGCTGCGCCACCCCTTCAACCTGGGGCACGGCGCTGCGCTTCAGACCGGCTACCGTTTCGCTCGCGAGCGGGGCTATTCCTTCCTGATTCAGCTCGATGCTGACGGGCAGCACGATCCCCGCGACATCGGCACCCTCGCAGCGACTCTGGCCGAGGGTGATTGCGACGTGGTGCTCGGCTCGCGCTTCCTCGCCGGCACGTGTTACCCGATGTCGGTGGTGCGCCGCGCTGCCATCCGCTTCTTCGCGTGGCTGGTCCGGGTCTTGACCGGTTGCGCGGTGACCGATCCGACCACGGGGTTCCAGGGGCTCTCGCGCGCTGCGTTCACGTTCTATTGCGACGCGCATTTTCCCGCGGATTTTCCCGACGCCGACGTGATCGTGATGGCCGAGCGTGCAGGATTGCGGCTGCGCGAAGTGGCGGTTCGGATGTACGCTCCGCCGCGGGGCCGTACCATGCACGCGGGCTGGATCAAGCTCTACTATGTGTTCAAGCAGATCGTTTCCCTGGGGATGGTGGTGCTTGCTACCGGCTGGCGCCACGGGCGCCCGGGGCGGCACGCAGAGTTGCGTGCGAGGGCCACCGCGTGCCCGCGGACCACATGACCGACACGCAGCAACGATTCGCGCTCGTCACCGCGTTCGTGCTGCTGCTCCTGATCGTCGAGCTGGTTCGGCGGCGGCGGCTGAGCCCGGCTTTCGCATGGGTGTGGATCGCGGTCGGTGTCGCGATCATGGCGCTGGTGATTTGGTACGACGGGCTGCTCTACCTCACGCATCTGATCGGCGCGGTGGCGCCCACCTCGACGCTCTTCCTGTTCGGCATCCTGTTCCTGCTCTTGCTCTGCCTCCAGTTCTCGATGCGGATCAGCACGCTGGAAGAGCGGGTGCGCGTGCTTGCGCAGGAGCTCGCGCTCCTCAACGATCGCACCGAGCGTTGAGCGGCTCGGCTCGACCGGCGTTGCACCGCACCTGCGACGCCACTTCGATCTCGGTTTCGTGTCTGCCCAGCTAGACGCCTACCTCGCGTTCCTTGCGGTCGAGAAGGGGCTGGCGCCCAACTCGCTCGAGGCGTATTCCCGCGACCTGGGGAAGTACGAAGAACATCTCGAACGCCGCGGCCGCTCGGCGCTCCAGGCGGAGCGCGTCGATGTGGTTGGTTTCCTCAAGATTCTGGTGGATGGCGGACTGGCGCCATCGAGCGTCGCGCGCACGTTGTCGGCGGTACGCGGGTTCCATCGGCATCTGGTGCGCGAAGGCGTGCGCCCCACCAACCCCACACGCGACGTCGCGCGTCCCCGGCGCGGCCTCAAGCTGCCGGCGGTGCTTTCGGTGGAGGAGATCGAACGGCTGGTGACGTCTCCAGATGGCGACTCCGCCAAGGATCTGCGTGACCGCGCGATGCTGGAGCTTCTCTACGCGTCGGGGCTCCGCGTGAGCGAGATCGTGGGGCTCGCAACCCTGGACGTCGATCTTGGTGCCGGGCTCGTGACGGTGACGGGGAAGGGCTCGAAGCAGCGCGTCGTGCCACTCGGCGAGGAAGCACAGGTGCGCGTGTCGACGTACCTCCTGCACGGCCGTCGCTTCTTGGATCGCACCCGACGCAGCCCCTGGCTTTTCGTGAACGCGCGGGGCGGCAAGCTCACACGTCAGGGATTCTGGAAGATTCTGCGGGAGCGCGCGCTCGCCGCCGGTTTGTCTCGTCGCGTCACGCCGCACGTGCTGCGGCACAGCTTCGCGACACACCTCCTCGAAGGTGGCGCGGATCTGCGGACAGTCCAGGTGCTGCTCGGGCATGCCGACGTTTCGACCACACAGATCTACACTCACGTGAGCCGCGACTCGCTACGTCGGGTGTGGGAACGCGCTCATCCGCGCGCTCATCCGAGCCGGCGGTCTCGTACGTGAGCCATCGCATGCCGCCCGTTCCGTCCGCGCTCGTGACGCTGCCGCGCGCGTTGCCCATCGGGGAGGCTGCCTCGCGACTGGCACACGCTGCCGGTGCCTCGCTCGAGGGCGAAGGCGCCGAGGTGGTGTTGGGCGCGGACGTCGCCCGTGCGCTCGGTCTCGGGCTTGGCGACGCGCCGATCGAGTCGATCGCGCGCACGGACGTGCCGCGGCACGCTTCGTCCGCGGAGGCTGCGGGCGCACCCGTGCGAGCGGGCACCGCGCTCGGCTGGGTGTTGCTAGAGTCGCCAGGCGGCGAGCTCTCGCTCGCGCGTGGAGCGATCGACGCGAGCCCAACGCGCCAGCTCGATGCTCGCGCGATGGCACGCCTGCTCCCGCCCGCCGCGCTCGACGTGCTCTCGGACGTGGGAAGGTTCGCAGCCGAGCACGGTCGCGAAGTGTTCGCGGTGGGTGGGCTGGTGCGCGACCTTGCGCTCGGCCTGCCGTTCCAGGAGATGGACCTCGACCTCGTCGTCGACGGCGACGCCATCGCACTGGCGCGGGCCTGGGGTAGGGCGCGTGCACACGTGGTGCGCGCGCATCCGGCGTTCGGTACCGCGAAGTGCTCCGCTGACGGTGCCGTCGAGGTGGATCTCGCGTCCATGCGCCGGGAGCACTACGCGTCCCCGGGAGCACTGCCCACCGTCGAGCCAGGGGAGCTTCTCGACGATCTCCATCGGCGCGACTTCACCGCCAATGCGCTCGCCCTCTCTCTCGCACCGGCCGCTTTTGGCTCGGTGGTCGATCCCTTCGATGGCTGGGGCGACCTCGAGCGCCGCGTGTTGCGCGTCCATCATCCGCTGAGCTTCGTCGACGATCCCACACGACTCCTGCGCTCTGCGCGCTATCGGGTGCGGCTCGGTCTCCTACCCAATGCCGGCCACGAGCGGGCGCGGGCGCTGGCGTTGCGCGCCGACGTCGTGCCCAACGTCTCCGGTACGCGGCTGCTCGCCGATTTGGTGCGTATCTTTCTCGACGCCGATCCGGCGGCGGCGCTCGCGGCGCTCGCTGGCGAGGGTGTGCTCCGCGCAATCCATCCGGCGCTCGACGACTGGCCGTGCGGCTTCGAGCGTCTCGCGGAGATTCGGCGCGCGGAAGCGGCGTGGCCCGAGCCCCTTTTGCCGGTGGACGTGGCAATC
>CAYVDO010000146.1:0-16799 GCA_964450125.1 uncultured bacterium | reverse complement strand
ACCGCGGTATTCGACACGCTACCGATATACCAGACGTTGCCATTCGATCCGATGACGGGCGTGACGCTGCTGCTGAGCGTGGCCGAAGTGCCTACGGTCGTTCCTGCACTGATGCTGAGGGTCGATGCAACCGTCCCGTTCGCCACGATCTCGAATTCCATTTGCGGAATGCGAGCCCCGTAGGTGGTGACATCCAGGTTCTCAAAGACGACGTAGGCCGTGCCTCGATAGGCTGGGGTATCAGCCCCTTCTGCCGCCTCTATCGTCGGGTCTACGGCCTGAGATTCCGACCCAGAGTAGAAGATCATCGACCGCGCCCCGACAGCCGATGCAGCCACGGAAGAAGCAGCCGCCGTCGCGCTTACGTCGTACTTCAGTTCCCCGTTCACCCATATTCTGCGGATGGAGGAAATCTCGCCTTCGCCGATAGCAATAGCGACATCGGCGAAATAGCTGTATGTCGTCTGGGTGACGGTCTGACCCCCACCGCCACCTTTCCCCCCTTGCGTCTGGCTGGTGGTGGTCGCGACTTCGCGAACTTCGGATGCCCAGATGATGTTCCCGGCAATCTTGCATATCCCGTAGACCAACGGGATCATCTGTCCGTACGAACTCGTTTGAATCTTCAGATCGCTGATGCGCGGACCTTGGAGATTCTGATCAGGCAGTTTCGTCGGGAACAGCGCCTGCCCTGCGAAAGCGCCAATAGACCAACCCCAAGCGGCAGCAGACACGCCAAGGAATGTGCCGCCAATCGCCGAACCAATGGCAGCACCAGCGGCGCCAAGAGCAAGGACAGCCATTAGTCAGAAGCCCAGGGAGCAGCTTCACGGAACTTGTAGCAGCCGCGAAGTCGCCGAAGCCATGAATCAGCAAGCGATTGCTCGACGACTTTCCCGGCCGGCTGATAGGCGTGGATGAATCGATGCGGGTTGATCTCCGTGATCAGTCCGAAGTGCTGCACGGAATTCATCACGACGAACGACACCGCATCCCCAGGGGCGAGTTCGCTGTATGCCACCGGGTCCATGTGCGATTCGATGACGGACCGCGCGCGATCAGGGTCAGGCATGCGACCGTAGTCGATGATTTGAACGTCGCGAAATCGAAGGTCATAGGCGACGCACGTGAGCAAACCAGCGCAATCGATACCGCGCCGAGATCTTCCCTGATGCATCCATTGGACGCCCAGATAGCACCGCGCCGCAGCGACGATGACGGATCGGTCGACGAGCATGGTGTTCACGATCCGGACGCGACTCTCGAAATTCCCGGCAAGTGAGGGAAGCCCCTGAAGTTCACGACGTTGTTGAACTTGTCGCGGCAGGTAGCTAGAGACTTATCGCAGCCGGCAGTGATGGTGAACGTGTCGCCAACTGCAATAGTGTTTCGCATCGGGAGTTGAAGAAGCACCGTCCCGCCAGAGGTGAACTGCTTCACTTCCATGCGAAGACCGATGTTCGCTCCGGATGCCCACGTCAGAAGACCGCCGGCGAACCAGCCTGTCGCTTGCGTAAGTCCGGCGTCTACGAACTGACGATCGCTCGCGGCTGAATCGACCGATCCAGAAACGGTGCCGTTGGTGAACGTCGAGAGATTGATGCCGCACCGAGAATCGCCAAGGTCCGCATTACAGCCTGGCATCACGAGCCGACCGAGCCCTTGCTGCAGCCGCTGCATCATTCCGCGGAGCTCGCAGACGAAGGCGTTCTTCCCTGTCCTGACCGCGCCGAGATTGCCTGTACGAATGTTCATCTCGCCCATGGTCAAGTCTTCGTAGTTGACCTGGAAGATTTCGATCGCAGCGAAGTCCCATATGCCAGCGAGCAAGTCAGATTCTGTGATCGTTTCGGAGTCGAGCGCGCCCTCCACGTCCAGGTTGTCGACGTTGAGCGCAGACCCAGACCGGACAGCCGTTGCCGTATAACCGGTGGATGCCACGTACACCACGCCACCGACGGTGAGGTTCGATGTGTGGTCGGTGAACCCGAACACTTCCCCGTCCAGCCGAGTAACGCGCCAGCACGTGCAAAGCGTCGTCGTCTCGCTCTGGATGTGAGCGAGAAGAGATGCCGAGATGGACTTCATACCCGGATTTCGACGAGCGGGATTCTGTCGAGGTCGAACAATCGGGGACCGCGAACCATGGCCATCAGTTCGTCGGTGTCGAAACGCACTGGCACATCGAATTCGCCGGACCAGAGCAAAGCCTCATCGGCTTGCGGGTAGGCGAAGATCGTCCCGCCAGAGGCGGTGAGCGTCGGAGAGCCGCCGGTGTTGGTCGACAGGGTCCATGTGTACGGACCCGAGCCGGACTTGTTGCTGATCGTGTGCGCTACGCCATTGAGCAGCGATGCAGCGGTTCCTGTCGCGCTGCCGATGTAGACCTTGTCCCCGATACCAAGCTGGGAGACATCTGCCGCAGTCGTGAAGACATGGGACGATCCGATGGTATGACCGGTGATCGCCTCGAATGCATCCGCCTCGAAGGTGATGATGCCTGTGGTCGTGTTCACCGAGGCCGTACCAGCCACCTGGGGCGACCCGGTGCTGACCGTCACAGCAACACCGCTTCGAGTGACCGTGATCGTGCCGTAGGGCTTGGTGATCGCCCGAAGCGCTGCGTTCGATCCGGAGACGTACCGCTTGTACATCTGATAGGACGGATATCCCGTCCCGACCCCGCCACCAAGCCAGCCGATCGCATCACCGTGCGTATCGTTGTAGTCCATCGGATCGCGGAAGCGGAAGCCGTGGAGGCGACCTCGCGCGATGGCGATGTAGTAGGCGAGCAGTTCGTCGAACTCGTCGCGCGACTTTGCGGTATGGATCAGGTCATACCGACGACGCTCGACCGACCAGTCCGCGTTACGTTGCTCGAAGCCAGATGCGGTCTCGACGATGGAAACTCGGAACTGCGGACCGCCAGAGGCGCCGTAGGCGAGTTTGTCAGGGAATCGTGGCGACTCGATGAAGCTCACAGGTTTCTTCTTCCGCGTTCGAGACCGCGCAGCGCAGCCGCCGCGATCTGCGATTGCGACTCGCGCGTCGTCGGACCCGAGATGCTGAAATGCTGATTGATCACCATGGCGCGATCCCCGCCGGCGCCATTCGGAACAATCGTTCCGGCCGTCTGCGGCACGAACCACTCCGGACCACGCTCGCCCACGATGTAGCCCTTACCAGCGGTCACCGGTCCGCCTTCGGCCCTGGCGCCACCGAAGAGAGAACCAAAGAACGATCCAATCGTCTCGACCAAGCCCTTGCCACCACCGGAACCGCCAGAGCCACCGAACGAGCCGAAAATCTTCTTCGCAATGTCCTGCGCGACCAGTTGATTCACCGCCCGAAGAATCGACCTTCCCATGTCGGCGAAGGCTTCCTTTACGGACTTGGTGCCGGAGAGGATGTCGTCGAAGAACTGCGCAAAGGCGCCCTCGCCGATCTCGCGGAACTTGTTTCCTACCGCATCGGCTGAAGCTCCCAGCTCATCGACGGTTCGCTTGAAGTTCTCGGCTTGTTGAATGGCCGCTGGATTGCCAAGGGAGTTCGCGATCTCTCGGTACTTCTCCGCGATTTCCTTTAGCTGCGGCAGTGCGGCTTGCCGTGCGCTTGATAGACGTTGCAGCGCTGTAAGCTCACCAGCGGCGCCGGATTGCCGGTCGATGTTGATGCGCGCCTCGGCGTTGGCGAGCTGATCGTTGATGATCTGCGCTTGCTGGAGCAACTCGTTGACCCTGCCCTGCGCAACGGTGCGCCGCTCCAGATCGTTCAACGCGTCCGTGCCAGCGGCATCCTTGTTGGACGTGAACCGTTCTCGAAGGTCCGCGTTCTGAAGCTGGAAGCGTCGCCGCGCCGCCTCTTCGGTCTTGCCGGACACTTCGAGCAGTTCGATTTGAATCTGCTCCAGTGCCTTGGCGTAGTCCTGCGCGGCCTTGGTGGCGTCGAGTTGTTGCTTCGTCGAGTTCGCCGCAAACGCTGCCCGAGCGGCCTCGATACGCGCCGTCGCATCGGCGATCTTCTGATCCTGCTGGATGCGGTCGGACTCTTTCGGTAGCTGCGCCTTCAGACGCTGGGCCACGGCGATCTCTTCTTCGCCTGCGCGGATTGTTGCCTCAAGGGCTTGCTGCTGTAGTCGTGCGCGCTCGTCGTAGAAGGTCCGGAAGTTGATCAGGTTCTGGTCGAGCATCTTGCCGAGGATGTCGACAGAGTTACCCGTCGCCGTTTCCTCGATCTTCAGCGCGTCTTGGATTCGCTTCGAATCTGCCTCTGCTCTGGCCCGCAGGGCTGCGAACGCGTCGCCTCCAGAAGAGATGTCGGGCGCCTTGGTCTTCTTCGGGGTGGCGGTGGCCTTCGCCGGCTCGCCGAATGCGTTGGTCTCACCGCGAAGTACGCCCAACAATTGGATCAGCTCTTGTGCGCGCTTCTTGTCCGCCTCGATGCGCTTGCTCAGCGTGCCGCGGGCAGACTCTGCGAATGACGAGTCTCCGAGCCTTCCTAGCTTCGCCTCGTTGGCGAGTATGCGGTCGGTGACTTCCGATAGTTCCTTCTGGGCGCGCTGGAGATCGTCGAACGGACTGAGGCTGGCGAGGGACTTGAGCATCCCGATCATCCCATCGCCATTCCGAGCGGCCTCGGCCATGCGCTCCGACACCCGCAGCAGTGCAGGCAGCAGACTTTCGGCGAGTGCGATCTTCGTCTTCTCGCTCGACGCCGCCAGCCGCGTCATGTTGTCGTTGAACTCTTCGGCCGCTTTCGCCGTCTCGCCGCTGATGATGATGCCCAGGCGCTCAGCTTCTTTCCTCAGTGCCTCAAGACCAGCACGCCCTTGGTTCAAGAACGGAATCATCTCCGCGCCGGATTTGCCGAAGAGGCGCATCGCAATGGCGGTCTTGCCGGCGGAGTCCTCCATCTTGGAGAACCTGTCTGCCACGTCGAGCAATAGCTCTTCGGTCGTTCGAAGGTTCCCGGTGGAATCCTTGACTGCCACTCCAATGGCTCGGAAGGTGTCTGCCGTATCGCCAGCCCCGTCGCTCGCCTCGGAAGCGGACTTCGCCAGCTTGGCAAGGCTTGATGCCAGTTGCTCGTTCGAAAGGTCGGACAGCTTCGCCGCGTACTGCAAGGCAGACAGCGATTCGACGGTCACGCCGACCTTTTGCGAGAGCTTGTTCAGTTCGTCGGCCGCATCGATGCCGGACTTCACGAACGCTGCGAAGGCACCAGCAGACAGGCTCACGCCAATGGCCGCGATACTGGACTTGACCGCCCCGAACGCGCGATTCAATCGTCCGGCCATCTGCTCGCTCTGGCGACCGATCTTGTCGAGTGAGTCTTGGAAGGACGCCAAGCGGGCGCTGATGTCGATCTGAAGTTGCGGCACTACTTCGACTCCTTCGCGATACCGTCGGCGACGGCCTGATTGAACGCTTCGAGCGCACGCGTACCAGCGGACTCGAATGCGGGCTTGAGAAATGGATAGGCGACACGACGAGCGCCGGCAGCAATGGCACGCTCACGCTCCAACGCTCTGCGCCGCTTGCCGCCCTTGAACCGATTCCCTGGGCCACGAGGAATCCAGCCGCCCTCCAGCCAGCGCCAGTAGAACGGATCGATGCCGCGCTTGATCTGCGCACCCGTCGCTCGCACGCCGACGGTCTGCTTGACCACGCCGCGCTCACTACGACGGGGAGCGCTTCGAATCGCTCGACGCAATGCGCCTGCGACCCGGCCTTTCGTTGGCTCTCTCAGCACCGGCGCTCGGCGTCGCGCCTCGTTGACAAACACGGCCCCGGCCGCGCGAACGCCGCGGCGCACGATGTTCTTTTCCATCCGCTGACCCAGGGCGATCAACTGCCGCTTGAAGTCTGGGATGTTGACCTTCACCGTGACTTCAGCCATTGTCTTCTTGATGCTCCCGTATGGCCGTTCGAATCGCGAGCAGCCGCTCGAAAAGTCCGTCGACGTGCATCACATCCATGAGCACGACAAGCGTCGGTATCGCTTCCGGTCGCCACTCGCCGAGCGCATTCCATACGCGTCGCGCTTCTTCGGAAGCGGAGGAGATTTGCGGCCGAAGCTTCTCGGCTGCCTCTTCCGAGAATCCTGATTTGCGAAGCGCGTCCCCGCCGCCCAAGTCGTAGCGGACGCGCTCAATCAGTTTTTTGCGTCGCCCTCGATGGCCACCTGGCGCACACGAATGCGCGAGGTAATTTCATCTGCGAGGACGATGACCAGATCGGAGCGGGCATCGAGCAGAATCGCCGTTGTCTCAGGCGTGTCGTCGATCGGATCGTCGCCTTCGAGCCCGAGGTCTTTGGCGGTTGCACCCTTCACCCCGAGCACCGTTTCCGCGAGCAACGCACGAGCGGCTTCGGTCGCAG
This sequence comes from uncultured bacterium, assembly GCA_964450125.1. Classification (GTDB taxonomy): domain Bacteria; phylum JADJOY01; class JADJOY01; order JADJOY01; family JADJOY01; genus JADJOY01. Next base: position 10,419 of record CAYVDO010000146.1, on the reverse strand, counting down.
AGTCTCGGTGACGCTCCAGAGCACCGATAGCGCGGACTTCCGGCACCACTCGGCACCGGAAGGCGAGATGCCCGATCGTGTGCGTGAACGATCTGGCGACATCGAGCCGTGCCTGTAATGTCTTTGCGTCCATTACGAGGTGTACAGCGTCGGCAGACCAAAGGCGGTGAAGGTCACCGGGGTTTTCGCGACCTCGCCCTGAGACCCGGTCGGCGCCAGCGATGCCGAGACGTACCCGAGAACCAAGAACTTGTAGGTCGTCGCGAACGTGAGGCGCAGCGCCACGAGCGTTTGCGTCCGGGTGAACGAGAGCACCTGCGTGAGGAACGTATCGCTCGGATCCCAGAAGCAATCGAACGCGTATGTCAGCGGGTTCGCGAGGTTCGGAATCTGCGAGCGCTGCAAATCGTGAATGGTGGTCGTATCGGCGAAGTCGAAGTCTCCACCAGAGGCCGTCACGGTCGTGCCGGACGACATCGTGTAGCTGAAGGTGATCGGCGCAACGTTACCCGACGTGAAGGTGTCATAGGCCGTGGCGTTCTCGTTTTCGAGCGCGAACGATGTCGGCGAGGCTTCCGCGCTGGCGACTCGAAACACTCGGTTGTTCACCTGAGACATGCCCAGAACGCTCGTGAGCGCCACATAGTTCGCGTTGGTGAATACCGCGCCGCTATGATCGACGCGTGCCGGGCTGGTCTTCTGAATCCCGGTGATCGCCTGCGAAGTACCGAGGCTCCCCAATGCAACAGCAACACCAGACCATTTCGAAATCGTCATTGCGGCTTCTCCAAATGAAAAAAGCCGCTCGAAGCGGCTCAAACAAAAAGCCCGCCAATTGGCGGGCCGGGTGCTACATCAGTTGGCTCAGTGCCAGAATTCGAACTGCACGGGCTCCATGAACTCGTCGACCACGGGTGCGTATTCCTCGCCAGCACTCACCGACGGATACGCTTCTAACGCGGAGCCTTGGATGGATGCTCTGACCTCTGAGGCCAGTGTCAGCGCGCCTTGGTAGGTCTGCGCGAAACACTCGAAGACGAAGGTCGATTTCGTCGCGACAGGCACAGCGTTATGAATCGTGCCGATCGGCTCTTGGCTGAGTCGTCGATACACCACGAACGGCAGCGCCGCATCCTGCGGTGCGAACTGCGGATAGACCCTCGTTCCCGCGGACAGTGATGGCGATACTGCGGTCAGCACGGTAACGATGTCGGACTGGATACTCATTCAGTAGACCCGCCCTCAGTGCATACGAGCTCGATCCACCGACCTCCCTCGTCCAGATTCCGAACGCCTTCGATCGGCATGTACCTTGTGCCGAACTTGACTCGCCATGATCCGTCGATCGTCGACCATTCCGAGCCGTACCGAATTGTGACGCGGTGAGTGACGAACGAATGCGCCTGGGCTGCGATGTTGCGCTCGTAGGTCGACGTGGGAGTCACGTTCGCCCATACCGTCGCAACGTCCGTCCAAGTCGTTTGACGCTCGCCGACGGCGTCACGCGTCCCGCCGGGTCGCTGCAGCGTTACCCGGTGAGACAGCTTTCCGATGTTCACGCGATGGAGCCGGAGAGAACTCGGTGACGCTGAAGAAGGAAGTCCACGCCCATCGGAATCTCGGCCATCGAGTCGCCGACGGACGACGGGTTGTCGTGGTAGTGCCCGATCAGCAGCAGCATCGCTTGGCGAATCGTCATCGGCACGTCTTCGCCGTCGTCGCCGTAGCCGGCGGTGTAACGGATCGTCACGGCGTTGGCGCGGTCTTGCACTGCCGGCCAGTTGCCGCCCGATGCCGGGACCAGTCGACCCGGGCAGCTGTAGGTGTCCACCACCAGATCCGAGACCACCGTCGGCGATCCGACCTCGTCGTGCAGCATGATGATGTTGCCGTCGCCGTTGTAGTAGCTGACCTGCTTCAGCGCGATCAGCGGAGGCCGAGGAAGACGGAGAGCCTTGACCGGCGTCAGGTACGGATACGTCACCCACCGCAAGTCCGGCGGCTCGACGAAGTAGTCGAGCGCAATCTCAAGCGTCTGTGTGATGAGCGCCCGCCCGGTTTCGTCCTCGACCTTTTCCCTTGCCGCAGTGATCAGCGCCTCGATCAGATCATCCTGGTCCGTCGTGTCGACCCGGAGGTGTGCCTTGGCCTGCTCCAGCGAGATCGGCTCGACTGTCGGTGCGGTGATCACTTTGACGGCCATCATTGCACCTTGGAGGCTTGGACGCGGAACTCGCCTTCGGCGACGGCTTGGCCCGAGGTGATGCCGTAGAACCCGTAACGATGGCGTCCGGCCTGCGAGGTCAAGAAGTCGAGGTGATAGTTGCCCGTCGAATCCTTGATCAGCGCCGCGTCCGTGAGATAGGTGTACGTCGTCACCGTGCCGTCAGGCTCCCTGACCTTGCAGCGCACGCCGCCCGGATCGTTCGCCGCCTCGTTGATGTCGGTGAATGCGCCCGACAGTCGCACCATGTCGCCGACCTGAAAGACTTCGATGCTCATGCCGCGATAGCCTCGCTGATGGTGCAGTGATAGGCGGCCTGCGACGAGGCCGAGCACAGGTAAGCCGCTTGATTCGTGGCCACGCATCCGTAGGCAGCGCGTGCAGAGACGGCGACCGTCAGCAGCGTGTCGATGTCCTCGCCGTTGATGCCGACGATTGCCGCCTTGAGTCCAGCGATGGCCGCGAGCTGCGCGGATCGAATCGTGGCCGCAGTGTTCGTGCCGAGTGCGCCGGCCCTTGCCACAATGTCGGCGATACGCGCAGTCGTCTTCGAGAGCGCGGCAGCAGCGCCGGCAATGGCGGCGAAGCTCGATGTACGGTCCAGCGATGTCGTGCCGGCAATCGACGCTACAGCGCCGGCAATAGCCTCCAGCGACGAGATCGCGCCACGAAGCCCGGAGACGCTGCCGATAGATCCGACCTTGCCCTCGATCGTGCTGAGTCGCGCGGTCGAGTGCGTGACGCTGACGAGCGCCCCGGCGATGGCGTTGAAGTCTGTCGTGCCAACGCCGGCCGTCTCCATCGCCGCAAGCAGACCGGCGATTGCGCTGATGCCTGCGGATGCTGACTTTGTTCCGGATGCGGATCCGACTGAGCCGGCTATGGCGGAGAGACCGAGCGAGACGGACTTCGCGCCGACCGACGAGCCTTTGGCGCCTATCCGCGCCGAGAACGAAGAGACCGCCGCCGACCCGCCCGCCGTCTCATCATTGAAATACCCGCCCCCGGGAATCTGATACTCGCGCCCGTCCTCATCGGCATTGATGTAGCCGGCACCGGGGAGTTGATATTGACGGGCCATCAGCTAACCACAACCTTCGGGCAGTAGTAGATGGTTTTGCTCGCCTTCGCGCCGCACACGCGAACGATGAACGGGCCTTTCTCGTTCACGGTCAGCGTGACCTCTAGCTTGCCCTTCTTCGGCGTGGTCATACCTGTGGTGGTCCATGTCTCAGAACTCGACGCATTATCCGAGGGCGTGGCAATCGCACCACATACACCGCTCGCTAGCGATGCTCGGGGTGAATCCGAGGTGCCCAGGGCCTCAACCTCGATCCAGAACTCATCATCGCGGAAGGCGTTACTTGTTCCAGCGCCTTGCCCCGCCGCGACGTTCTCGTCCGCGACGTAGTGCACTGTGAAGGTCTTGCTGCCAGTCGAGTTGCACCATGCGTACAGCTCCGGGCCGCGCATTACGATCGTCGGCCACTCCGCATTCGCAGACGTTGCGATCTTGTGCGATAGGCCATTGACTCCGTCGCTCGCACCGCCTGTCCGAACGATCGTCGTTTCGTGCTTTGCGTTGCCTGCGTAGTCCTCGATCCACATCGAGAAATTATTTTCTCCAGAGGCCACGGCGGCCGCAACGTTGTACGCCTCAATTCGCGCGCCCGGATTCCCGCATGTGCCGATCGTCCCAGACCATGACGCGGGCATCACAATGTTGCGAAACACGATCTTCCCGCACCAGTCGCCCGCGCTGGTGACAAGGTTGACAGTCGACCCGAACGTCGAAAAATCGAGTCCAGACAATCGAGCACTGACCATACCGGCAACCGGCGCGAGCACGTTGGTCGGCGATGTGGTGCCAGAAATCGCACCACCACCAACCCAGTCAAAGTCCCCGTGAGAAAGCCGGATTGAGTTCGATGCGTGATTGAATTTGACGCTGGTGTTCAACCAGCGCGTCGCGCCCTGCGTGGTCGTGGAGGATGCTCCGACTGTTATGCCGGCAGACGATGCGTGGCCTGTAGCAACCCACAACTCGCAGACGTCTAGAACTTGATATTCTTGGTTTCCGCTCCCGAGAATTATCTGCAACGTGCTGCTTGACCCAACGCCGCCCTTGAAGACGTGCCCGTAGACGTATCCTGATCCTGTGAACGTGATCGAGTACGCGCCGGCGCCGGTGGCAACGATCGCGCCCGCCGTCAAAGCACTTGCGCCTGATGCGCCGCTTTGCGTGACGCTGAGCAGTTGACCAGGGCTAGCCAGCGTCCCAACAAGCGCGACGTTGATCGACGCGCCCGTAGACTCAGAATGCCGATAGTCCGTCAGGAATCGATCACCAGCGGCAGCGGCAGCGGAGACGGCGGCCAGGGTCAGCTCGGCCTTCGCCCACGTCAGGCCATCGGTGCCATCACCGGGCGTAAAGTTATCGATAAAGCGGTCGGTCATGTCACTCGCCCGCTGCCGATTGCACCCCGAGCCAGTTGGTACGCAGGCTCGTCATCTTGGATTTGAGCGTGGTGTACTGCCCCGCCGTTAAGCCGAAGGCGTTACGTACCTGCGCATCCGTGATGTCTCCAGCCTCGATGCGATTCAGAATCCATGTCGCGATGCGCGCGCATTCTTCCCGAGAAGCAGAGCGATACCGCTCGCGCAGCCGTGCCGCGAACTGAGCTGCCGTCTGATAACGCCGGTTAAGCGCCACCGATCAGTTCCTCGAATTCCTGCTGCGCCATTTGCTCCATGATCTGCGCGGCACGAGCATCCGCTACCGCCTGATGGTCGACAGTGTCCGGGACTGGGCCGTACTCGATCACCGTCGGCGGCAGCCCGCTATCCCACGTGTGCGTCTCGGTTACGTAGCGCGTGCCGTCGCGCTGAGCGTGGCCAAGGGTGAAGGAGGAAGACACGATTGCGGCCATTACGCGTTCAGCGAGATCGATCCGCTAGACAACTGCAGCGTCCCCTGAGCGCCGAAAGTTTCAGGCACGCACTTGGACACCTTGCATTCATCATCACCGTATCCGGTAATCGGGATGCCTGCGCCGCCTTCGGTCAGCGAGACGCCGAAGAAGTCCGTGCTCGCGTTGATGACGTAGTACAGCGTGCCTTCCGTGAGGCCCGTGGGAGGCGTGCCGCCGTAGAAGACGACTCGGTTGCCGTTGCTGTAGCCGTGAGAGACGCAGCCGATCACGCCATCGGGCGAACCGAGCGTCTGGACCCAATACTCTTTTTCGGATCCGCCGAGCGCGTGCATGCCAAGGAACTGGCTCGGGGAGCCTTGCCCCCAGAGGCCGACGAAGGCGACCGTCGTTCCGGCAGGGACGTCGAAGGTCGGAGTCACGCTCGCTGAGCGAGAGCCGCTAGATGCCGCCGCAAATGTATAAGCCTTTCGCGCGTACGCCGGCGAACCGCCCGTGACCTCATTTGCGCCGCTGGCCGAATAGGCAGTGTGCAGGCTTGCATCGGCAAACAAGATGCCGTCGAGTGCTGCGTTCTTGGCGACGGTGGTTTGCATAATGGGTCTCCTATAAGAATGTAAGCACGTAGTCGCCCGACTTATGCGCCCTCACCATGGCACCGAGCGATTGCAGGTAACCCACTGCCGCCGTCTCGCCAAAGCCGAAGCGCTGCGCATGCCCAGGCTTCTGCTCGACGATGACAACAGGATGACAGCGCAACAGCGTATCTTCTGCGCCGCGAAGCACAGGTAGCTCGGCGCCCTCGCAGTCAATTTTGAGCAAATCGACATCGGAGAACCCGTAGCTATCAATCCGATGCATCGGGATGTCGCCGACGCCGTTAATCCACGAGTCCCCGCTGCTCCCCTTGCTCGTGTGCATAGATATAGAACCGTCGCCATCACCGAGCGCGCACGAGTACAGAATCGCATTCTTTGCGGTCACGTTGGTGACAAAGCACTCACGATGTTCGGCGACCGGCTCGAACGCATGAACCATCTCGAATTGCTGTGCGAGGTAATAGGACCAGAGCCCCACATGCGCGCCTACGTCTATAGCAATGCGCTTGTGCGAACAAAACGACACCGCGAGGTCTTGCTTTTTTCCCTGGTAACGAAGACGTCCATCCTTCTCGTCGCGAACCTTTGCCAGCCAATCGATCAGATGTTTTTCATGATCGGGGAAATTCCATCCGCCGAACGCTTTCATAACTCCACCCACCGATCTATCTCCACTGGCGATCTACCCCCAATGCCCACAGTCCCCGATCGAGTCTCGAATACACGCGGTTCGCGCACCGGGCATGATGTGCCGGAATAGATGACGCGTAACTCCTGCGGTAACGCCTGCAGTTTTTCGACCAGGTCAGCCACTGTCATTCAAGTATCCTCAACAGTTCTCGCATCACTCGATCCGGAGAAATGCTAGACATCCAGTCTCTACAGTGATCGCATTTAACCCGCATGCCGCAAGCATCGTCGCCGGTAGCACCGAGGTTGATGTGCGTCGAGTACCCGGTGATCTCGGTCGCGATGTACCCGCCGAAGATCACGACCGCTCGACACCCGACCGCAGCTGCTGCGTGATGCAGCCCGCCCTCCGTGAGCACCGCTGCGCGCGCTACAGAGAGGACCGCAGCCGCATGCCGGAACGTCGGCGTCTCGATAAAATCTGCGCCGTCCAGGAGCGACGTGCCAGCTGGCCCAACTTGCGTAATGCGGCGGCCCTTCTCCTGCATGTGCCAGGCGAGCTTGTTCCACCGCACCCAGCCCCATTCCTTGTTCGGCGATGCTCGATGCTTGATGTGCGGCTCGAATATGATTCGGCCGCGATACGGCTCGGCGAATGCTCGCTCGTCCGCCGACAGCTCGAGGACCGCGGGCACCGCGCGATGCGCCGTGTTCCAAGTCCACTGCCGATCCGTCTTGGCTACGATGTACGGTCGAGCGCCAGGCCCGTTCGTGATCTTCCGAAAATCGCCCGACTCTCCGGGCTTGGCGATGTAGTCCATGCCATCCCAGATCGGGCTCCAGCGCCGCTTGCCGTTCCGATCGAGGATCTCGACGCGTCTGCCGTGGTCGAGAAAAGCCCGGCGCGCCTCGCCGGCCGCCATGATCTCGTCACCCATTCCCAATTTAGCGCCAGTGCCCTGGAACCCAGCCGGTCTCAACTTCGTGCGGCTTTGGTTTGCCATGAAAGGAAACGGTCGACGCACCGGCCGGCGGCGCGCGTGTGGCCTCGTAGCGGTAGGAGACGTTGAGCCCCTTGCGCAGCGCCGTCCAGCCGCCGAGATGCGTCAGCCAGTCCTGGTCGCCGTGGTACTCGCGCATCACCTCCGGCGCGAACCGCTCGAACGCCTCCGCATGCTCCCCGGCATCCCAGACCATCACCGCGGAGCAGTAGTCGTTCTTCAGCCAGCCCCAATCCTTCAGGTGCACGATGCCGACGCTCTGCACAACAGGCTCCAGCGGCCCGACGATGACGGTGTCCAGGTCGAGGTACAGCACCCGCCCTGAGAAGCGGTCCGGCTCGAAGAGATCGATCTTCGCCCACCAGCCGGGCTTGTCCGAGCGGTCGATGCACACGAACTCGTGCGGCAACACCAGGTGTTGGTCGACCATCGAGCGCAGGTTGCGCACGTACTCCGCCCCGCGCCCGAGGTAGTTTCCGACGTTGACGCAGGCGACGGTGAGCCTCACTGTTTGCGCCAATACTCGACCGACTCGTGGAACGGCGCCGGGCCCGGCACGACCTTCTCCAGCGCAAAGCCGTGCAGGCGCATCAGAGCGTGCGCGTCGCAGGTGTTCTTTGGGTGCCGCTTCGCCGTGATTATCCCGCCCTGCTGACGCACGCCGCTGCGCAGCAGCACGAGGCCGTGGCTCATCTGCGCGGCGATCGTGATGCCAACCTCCGGGAGGGGCAGCTTGTGCGCCACGCCGAGGGCCAGCACGATGTCGTAGGTCTTGTCGCCGAACGGGGACTTCGGCATCGGGTCCGTGCCGAGCTTGGCGAGCGCGAATTCCGCCGGCAGCCCCTTGCAGATGCCCCGCGCCACCTCGAGGTGATCGGGCACCGCATCGACGCCGAAGGCGCGCACCGCGCCGCCCAGGATGAATTCGCGCGTCACCAGCGCCTCGGCGCACCCGATGTCGAGCACCGTCTTTCCGGCGCATTCCGCAATGGCCGGGCGCAGCGCCTCGACCTGTTGCTCGAGCGTCCGGTCGCCGTCCTGCACATTCTCAATGATGAACCAGCCCTTCCTCATTGAAGCTCCTTCCAACAGGTGCCGTTCGCCATCTCGTCCAGTGTCCATTCGTGCGCAGCGACTGCCGCGGCCCACGCCTCCCGACCATCCGGGCATTTCGGCCGCTCGATCGCTGCGAGGTCGTGATTGCTCATCGTTGTGGCCGCGCACAGGCCCGTCGTGAACGTCGGGACGCCGTGTATCAATGCCTCGTTCGCCGCGGCGCTGGTGTGCGTCACGAGCGCCCAGGCGTTCTTCAAGTCTTCGGCCAGCGGTCGCTTCTCGCCCTTCTTCCTGACCTTCAGCGGGCGAGTCGAGTACATCGCAATCCGACGCGCGATCCAGTCTTCCCACTGCTCGGAGAATTGCTCCACGCAGACCATGAACTCGGACGATTGGGGGCAGACGACGATGTGCTCGCCGCCTTCCCGCCAAGGCATGATCGGTCGGCGGAACTTCGGATAGTCCCGCTTCGGAAATTCGTACATCTGCACGACGTTGCGGCCGATGCGAAATTTCGTCTCGCGGGTGTCGTCCCAAAATGCGTTGTCTGCGTAATAGACCGTTCGCCGCTCGGCCATCGCCTGTCGCCACAGTCTCGACCAGCCTGGCCGGACGCCGTAGAACGCAACGTCGCCATCCTCCAGAAACTCGGCATCTGTCCATGCCATGCGACCGCCGCAGCCGGCGGCGAAGGCCTCAAGGACTCGCTGAGACTTCGCTTTGCGCTTTTCGGCGTAGCAAGTGATCGAATGGCTCACCGCTTGCGATCTCCGATGTTGCCCACTGACTCCACGCGAGCGCGTGCATCGCCTTCTCGCGTCGTTCGTCCATGTCCACGTGCGCCAGATTGGCGTCGAGCCAGTCGGCATGCGACGCACTCTTGCATACCCACCACGGCGCCGCACAGATCACCGGGATGCCTTCGATCAGCGCCTTGACACCGACGCTGCTGGACCAGATGACGACCGCGCGAGCGTCGCGTAGATCGTTCTCCAGCGGCACAGCCGGTCGATTGTTGCCCGGGTGCAGACGTAGCCTCACCTCGCGCTGCGTGACCTTGCGAAGCGCCTCTGCGGTCCGCTCGCCCCATCCGGTCGGCATTGCGAAGCCGCGCATGCCGAAGTCGCGATTCGCCGCGACGAGGATGTGCTTGCCTTCGGTGCGCCACGGCTTCAACTGAACTCCGAGTGCATTCCATCGTTCCAAACCGCCGACGCGAACCGTGCCCGATCCGTTGTGGCCGTGAATCGCGAGCGCGTAGTAGTCGCCACCGTCGTGCCGGCCGTGGATGTAGGCGTTCTCGGCAACCACCACCGTGCCGCCCTCTGTCTCGAAGCGGTCGGCGATCTGCTCGACGTGGCCGTAGCGATTCCAGCATACGAAAACGTCGCCCGGCCTTCCCCGATCCGGCGCGCGATCGTGGACTTCGTAACCAGCTGCGGCCAGACCGGACAGGAATGCTTCGTGGCGGTAGTGGGGCGCATTTCTGATAAGACTGAACGCCCGGTTCATTGTCGAACGATCTTCCCGCCGACCTTGATGCGTAGTCCCTTGCGGACGATCGCCCACACCTTTTCTGTGTCCGGCACCAAGCCAGTGATGTAGCAAAACATGCACAGAGCCATCAGGTACGGGCGCACCCACCAGCACAGGTGCACGTTCACTTCGACTGCGTTGCTAGCCAATCGCGGCAACCCCCATCACCTCATCCAGCGTCACCATTGGGAACGACTCAAGAGCACTCCCCGGTGTCGCGTTCAGTATTTCGATGCCGGACAACTTCGCCGTCACTGCCATGCGCGCGAATTCTTCGCGGAAGAACCGATACGACGCCGGATCACTCGGCCAGGGATGTTCACCGAACCAGTGATTCATCGGCCGAACGCCAGACTTGCCCGGCTCCTCGATCGGAATCTCGCGTGCACGCATGTCGTAGCCGAGCAGGATGATCCGCCGGCAGCCGTAGAGCACGGCGACTC
>CAYVDO010000145.1:0-16806 GCA_964450125.1 uncultured bacterium | reverse complement strand
GCGAACGCGGATCGCCACCCAGCCTTCGTGCTGCTCGCTCGACACCGTGATCTCGACTGGCGAGCGGGTGGTGTAGAGGCAGGCGTTTCGGACCAGGTTCGCCAGCAGCACGGTGAAGAGACCGGCGTCCACTCGCACGGCGGGCGCTGCCACACCGGCGAGGTCCACGCGCACGTCTGCGCCGAGGCTCGCGGCGGTTTCTTCCACCAGGCGATGGACCAGCTCGTCGAGCTTCACGATCGTGCGCTCGGCGAGGCCTCGGCCACGGTCGAGTCGCTGCACCGAGAGCAGATTCTCCACGAGAAACGCGAGCTCGTCGGCGGCGCGCACGATGCGCTGCGGGTAATCGCGCGCGCCGGCCACGTCGCCGACCTTGCGCTCGAGGGTCTCCGCGAGCAGCCGGATGGACGCGAGCGGCGTGCGCAGCTCGTGGGAAACCGCGGCGAGGAACGCACGCTGCATGTCGACCACGCGCCGGCCCTGGCGCTGGAACGCGAAGGTGAGCGCCGCGAGCGCCATCGCCCCGCCACCCGAGCCGAGGAGCAAGCCGAGCTTCCAGCGAAAGCGCTGCGTGAGCTCGCTCAGGGCTTGCGCCCACGCGGGAGACTCGACCGTCACCGCGAGGCTGGCGAGCGGCACGCTCGCGGCGAGCTCGCCGGCGAGGTGGAGCTCGTCGCTCGCCGTGAGGACGCCGCGCCCGCGCATCTCGGTGAGCACGGCGCCGAGTGCAGCGTCGAGATCGACCCGTGTGCCCTCGATCCGGCCGATTCCCGCGGGGCGCACGAGCCAGCGTCCGCTGGCGACCAGGCCGGTGGCGGCGAGACCTTCGGCGACCGCGGGGATCTCGGGCAAAGGCTCGTGGGCGCGGGCGAAGAAGTCCTCGTAGGGCACGCCGCTTTGCTCCGCGAGGGCTCCGATGCGGTCTGCGAGCGCCAGGAAATCGGCAGCGGTGAAGCGCTCGCGGGCGTCGAGGAGCGCACGCTCGAGGCCTGGGAGCGTGCCTCCCGCCGCATCGCTCTGGCCGTCGCGCAGGAGCGCGCGCAGCAGTGCGGGATCGGGATGGCTCTCGCGGGCGAGAAGCTCGAGCAAGCCCAGCCGCGATGGCAGATCGAGCGTCGAGTCGATGCGATAGCGCGCCTGGTGGCCGAGCAACGCGCGGAACCGCGCTTCGATTTGCGCGCGGTCGTCGAGGCGCACGGCCGCCACGAACGCGCGCGCCATGCGCAGCCGCTCGGTCCACGGATCGAGGTCGCCGCCGGGTGCGTCGCCGACCTCGATCTCGCCGCGAGAGACGTGCTCGGCGAGCTCGGCGCCGGGCGTGGCGTCGCCGGTGCGCGCCGTGGCGAGGCGGGGCAGTCGCTGGGCCCCGTCCTCGCGCAAGAAGAGATCGGTGGCGGGGCGAAGCGGGTCGGCGAGCGCTACGGGGATGCGCTCGCTCGCCTCGGCGAGCGCGGCGTTCAGCCCCTCGGCGAGGGCGCATTGGGCGTAGAGCTCGAGAGCGGCGCGGCGTGCGGCGATGGCGTGGCGGGCGCCGTCACGCTCGGCGACGAACACGCGACCGAGCGCCACCAGGCCCCACGCGAGCGCGAGCCACGCGAGGCCGAGCGCCAGCGCGGTGGCGGCGAGCGAGCGCGATCGGGCGGCGACGCTCATTCGAGGATCGGGACCTCGTCGAAGCTCATCGATGCGCGCGGTGCGTTGCTCTCGTAACGGTCGTCGCGGCGGTCGAGCCCGCGAGCCAGGATCAGCAGCCGCCTCAGCTCGGTGACGTCGGCGCGGCGTGCGAGCACAGGCTCGAGGGCCTCCAGGCGGTCCAGCAGATCGTCGTAGCGGGAGCCTCGCGCCGAGTACGAGCCGCGCAGCTTCTCGGCGAAGGTCGCCACGATCGCCGCCAAGCGCGTGGGCGAGGAGGCCTCCATGAGGCGACGGCGGAGCACGGTGCCGTCGATCGCTTTCTCGATCAGCGCCGAGGCGGCGCCCTCGGGCGGCTGGTGTCGGATGCGAACGGTGCCGAGGGCCGCAGGATGGGGATCGGCCAGCTTGATCTCGTAGAGCGCGGTCACCGCATGGCTGGCGCCGACGTCGCGTGCATCCACGCGATCGTTCGCGAAGTCGGCGGCCTCGAGGCGGCGATTCTCGTAGCCGAGGAGGCGGTAGCGCGACACCACCCGCGGATCGAACTCCACTTGCACCTTCACGTTCTTCGCGACCACTTGCAGCAAGCCGGTCAGCTCGCGTTGGAAGATGCGGCGCGCCTCGGTGTCGTCGTCGACGTAGGCGTAGTTGCCGTCGCCGAGCTGGGCGAGGCGCCCCATGAGCACGTCGTCGTAGTTGCCCATGCCGAAACCCACGGCGGAGAGCATCACACCGCGGGCGGCGCGGGCGCGCACCCGTTCGAAAAGACCATCGGCAGTGGTGGCGACTCCGTTGGTCGCGACGCCGTCGGAGCACAGCACCACGCGGTTGATCGCTCCCGGGCGAAAGCTCCGCTCGGCCATGCGGTAACCCAGCTTGAGGCCCTCCTGGGCGTTGGTCCAGCCCTCGGCGCGAAGCGCCTCGCCGGATTCCACGGCGGCCTTCGCGTCGGTGGCTGCGCGATCGGCCGCAGCGGCGGCACGAGCTGCATCTCGCGCGGCGCGGTCTGCCTGCTGCGCCATGGCCGCCGACTTGCGGTTCAGCTCGTCGACGCGCTCGCCGAGCGGATCGTCGGTGTGGGCACAGGCCGAGAGCAGGCAGACGGTGCCGAGCAGCACCAGCCTGAGATGTCGATCGAATCGAGACGGATTCATGTTCGCTCCCGGTGCAGGCGCGGTGACGCGAGTGCCGCGGCGGTGCGAAGCATGGACGGAGGCCGGCTGGCGGCGGTGTAGAATCGCTCAGCGCTCGGTCACGATTCGGTCACGAGACGCCGATTTCGTCCGCGCTCCGGTACCACGACGAGCGCCAACGCGAGGGTGACGGCGCTACCGGCGACGGCCAAGCCCGCACCGAGGCGCGGCGGCGAATAGCGCAGCTCGACGCGGCAGCGACCGGCGGGCGGGGCGAGCGCCATGTGCAGATCGTTGGCGCGGATGAGAGGCACCGGCTCGCCGTCGATCGAGGCGCTCCAGCCTGCGAGGAATGTCTCAGCCACGACCAGCGTCTCGCCGGCGCGGGCCTCGACGTCGAGGGCGATGTCACCGGGGAGGTAGCGCGCGACCTCGACTCGTCCCGCCGCCGGAGCCGCGGCACGTGGAAGCAGGCCAGCGCTGGGCGCGGCCGGCGCCGCGGTTGCCAGCACGACGTCGGCACGCGGATCGAATTCAGGCGCGAGCAGTCGCGCGCGCGCGTCATTCTCGTCCGCGATCACCGTGGCCCGCGGCACGAGGCGATAGCGCGCGAGCGGCTCGCGGCGCTCGCAGATCGAGGGCGCGTCCCCGCCAGGCGAGCACGCGAACGCATCGCCCTCGACGCGTACGTCGGTGAGCAACACGTCGACGCCGAGCAAGTCGAGCACGCGGGTCACGACACTCGTCGTGCCGAGATCGATCCTGTCGGGAGCCCGCGCTCGGTCGTCCGAGTAGCTGTCCCAATCGACCGGCCACGGCCCGATCGCGCGCAGCCACCGGCGCAACCGCGGCGAGCCCAGGTGCGCCGAGGCCCGAACATCTTCGATGCCAACGGTCAGCAGCGAATCGTTTCGCCACGGCCACACGTTCCCCTCGGGCGATCTCACCGCGAGCGGCAGCACCCGACGGGGGAGTCCCGTCTGCGGAAACGGCAGCGCCTCGGTCGCAAGCGACCGTCGCGTGTCGCCTGGCTGTCCGATCGCCACAGGTGCAAACCAGGTGGGGCTCGCGTACACGAGCGCTTCGAAGAGCACCGCCGCTGCGGTCGTCCGTCGCCATCGATCACGCATCCGTGGCGCGTCGAGAGCGTGTGCCGCCAGCGCCGCAGCGAACATCGCGAAGGGCCACGAGAACACGTTCCCCTGGTCGAGGAGCGAGAGTCCCGGCAGGAAGCCGAGCGCTCGCCATGGCGCCGATCCTGGTCCGAACGAGAGCGCGAGCGCGATCAGCGCCGGAAGCGCGAGCGGCGCGAGCACGCGTTTCGGCAGTCGAGGCAGCGCGGCGACGATGCAAACGAGCGGCACGATCCCCACGTAGAGCGACTCCTTCGTGCCCCACGCGCGAAACGGCAGCACCAATCGCAGCAGCGGATGGGCGATCGCCGGTTTGGCCGCGCGCGCCCCCCCGAGCACATCGGGATCGAGAATCGCGAATGCCGGCCACCAGAACGCGAGCCCGATCCCCGCGCCGATGGCCCCAGCGAGCAACGCCGCCCCCGCCATACGGGTGCATGACCCCGGCTCGTTCACCAGGCCGGCGAGACGCACCAGGAGATACGTGGTGGTCATCAGCAGCCCCACGTAGAGATCGGTGCCGTGCCCACCGAGCGCCACCAAGCCCACAGCGAGCCCGCTGAGCCCGCCAGCCCGCGCGATCGACTCGCGGCGCGCACCCTCGATCGCCGCAAGCGCCCACGGTAGCCATGTCCACACCGGCACCTCGGTGGCGTAGCCCTCGCGATCGGCGACCCGCCACACACTCGCGCCTGCGTACACCACGCCGCCGAGCCAGGCACCGCGCTCGCTGATTCCCTGCGCACGCAACCACGCACGCATCCCGAACGCCGCGAGCAGCACGTGGGCGAGCAGGGCCAGCTCCAACGCCCGCACCGGCGGCAGCACCCGGAAGAAGAGCGCCGCCGGATAAAACGGCCCCAAGTAGGGGAAGCGCGCGAAGGTGCTGGTGCCGCCGTCGATCCAGGGCAGCCACCACGGCGACTCGCCAGCGTCCAGCGCGTGCCAGAACGCCACGTTGTACGGGATCGTGAGCTCGAGATCGTCCTCGCCGCGATGGTGCGCGCGGCCGGCGATCAGTCCGGCGTGGAGGATCACGACGGCCGTGGCCAGGGCCACGCAACTCCACCCCGCGCGCCGCCGGTTCGTCGGCAGCGTGGGGGCGGTGGGCTCGCCGGCGATGGGCTCGGGCGCAGGGGACACGGCGTCTGGATGGTGCCACAGCGGCGCCCGCGTCACGAGGCGAGCGGCGATTTCTTGCCGCTCCCGGGGTCGAGTGCGATGTTGGGCGGCGACGCGCGAGGAGTCGGTCGCGCCACCCCTCGCCGCCTCGTCGAAGGATCCACTCGGCTCGTGCGCGGCCCCGAACCGTCAGCGTTCATCGCGATGCAGCGTCGATCGCGCCCCTCGCTCCCGTTGCGCACGCTGCACGCCGTGGTCGCGCTCGCGCTGGCCAGCTCCGGCTGCGCGATCCCCGACCATCCGTTCGACAAGCTCGCCAACGGCACCTTCTTCACCTTCACCATCGAGGAAGAGCGCGAGCTGGGCGAGGAGTTCCTGGAGCAAGTGCGCGAGCAGCTTCCGCTGGTGCACGACTCCGAGGTGCAGGGCTATGTCCAGGCGGTGGGCGAGGAGGTCGCGCGCGCTGCCGGTGCCGGACCGTTCCCGCTCAAGTTCGCGGTGGTTCGCGACTCGCGCATCAACGCCTTCGCCGGTCCCGCGGGCTACATCTTCGTGCACACGGGGCTCCTGCTCGCGGCCCACAGCGACGCCGAGCTGGCGGCGGTGCTCGCCCACGAGTCCGCGCACGTGCGCGGCCGCCACATCGCCCTCAACATCGAGAAGTCACAGAAGGCGAGCATCGCGATGCTGGCAGGCATGATCGCCAGCGCGGTGATCGCCTCGAGCGGCGGCAGCCAGGCGGCGCAGCTCGGCCAGGCCGGCATGATGGGGAGCATCGCCACCGCCCAGGCCACGATCCTCGAGCACACCCGCGAGATGGAAGACGAGGCCGATCGCCAGGGCATGCAGATTCTCGCCAGCGCCGGCTACGACCCGCGGGCGATGTCGTCGTTCTTCCATCGCCTGCTGGAGGAGCAGCGACGCAGCCCGATCTTCGCGCCGCCTTACCTGCTCACCCACCCGCAGGTGGAGTCGCGAATCAGCGTGGTCGAGGACATGGCCGATCACGTGCGTGCGGGCGGCGAGTTACCGCTGGCTGCGGGGGATCTGGGACGCGTGCAAGCGCGCGCCCGCGTGCTGTCCGACGGACCGGTCGCTGCTGCCGCCTACTACGCGGAGCGGCTCAAGCGAGACGATCGCACCGTGTACGACCGTTTGGGCATGGCGCTCGCGCTCAAGGCCCTGGGACGCTTGCCGGATGCCTACGATTGGATGCGCAATGTCATGGCCGCGCAGCCCGAGTACGCCCGCGGCTGGGCCGAGATCGGCGAGATCCTGGAAGCGTCGCAGCGTCTCGACGACGCAGTCGTGGCGCTCGAGCGTGCCCACAAGCTCAAGGCGGCCGATCCCGACATCGGACGCGTCTACGGCCGAGTGCTGCGCTCGCTGGGTCGTCGCGCCGAGGCCGAGCAGGTCTATCGCGCCGTGGTCGAGCGTTTGCCCGAGGATGCCGAGGCGCACCAGCAGCTCGGGGTGGTCCTGGGCGAGCAAGGGCGCACCGGCGAGGCGTCGCTCGAGCTCTCCAACGCGGCGATCCTCGATCGTGACCGCAAGCTGGCCATCTATCACTACCAGCAGGCCCGCGACACCTTCGGCAAGGAAGACAGGCGGGTGAAGGACTTGCGCCAGCGGATCGTCGCCACACGCTGGCACGGCCGCCCACCGCCGGAGGCGAGCGAGCCGAGCGAGCCCGGTGAGCCGGGCGACCCGGGAGATCCCGAGACGCCGGCCCCCGAGCCCACGCAGCGCAGCGATCGCGTACTGCGCCGCACCTGGCTCGACGGCGCGTTCGTGCGGTAGCGTGGCGGTCGTTTTTCAGGGGGAGGCGGATGGTACGAGGAAAGAATGGTCGAGGGGCGCGCACCAAGGCGCGCCTCGTTCAGGTCGGTGGCGGGCGCGCCGCGCCTGCGGTGGCGGCGGTCGCAAGCGGTGAGGGTGCCAACCCGCGCAGACGCGCGAGCTGGGACCGCTATTTCATGAACATCGCTCGCGAGGTCGCGACCCGCGCCACCTGCGATCGCAAGCACGTGGGCGCGGTGATCGAGCGTGATCGCATGATCCTCTCCACCGGCTACAACGGCTCGATTCGCGGGATGCCCCACTGCGACGAGGTCGGCCACATGATGGACTCGGGCCACTGCGTCGCGACCATCCATGCCGAGGCCAACGCGATCATCCAGGCAGCGCGAAACGGCGTGGGTATCGAGGGCGCGAGCTTCTACACCACCGCCTCGCCTTGCTGGAACTGCTTCAAGATGATCGCCAACGCCGGCGTGCGGCGGATCTGCTTCGCCGAGTTCTACCGCGACGAGCGGATCTTCGAGGTGGCCAAGAGTCTCGGCATCGAGCTCGTGCAGATCGAGCTGACGTAGGTCCCTTTCCGGGGGCAGATCCGGCCCGCCCCCGCCGCTGCGACGAAGCCGTAGCGGGCCTCAGCCGCGAGTCGCTTCGCTCGCTCGCGGCTCGCCTGCAGCTCGCGGCGCGACCGCCGGCGCGCGTGGAAAACCTTCGCCACGCCAGTGCTCGTCGCGGCGCTCGAGGCGCGATCTGCGTGCGAGGCAATTCTCGGGACACACTCCAGGATCTCGCGACTGCGCTTGACACTCGCGCGAGCGCTCGGTTTGGCTGCGCGCCCCATGTCGAAGCCCCTCGTCATCGTCGAGTCGCCTGCGAAGGCCCGCAAAATCGCGAGCTTTCTGGGCTCGAAGTACGTGGTCGAGTCTTCCATCGGCCACATCCGCGACCTGCCGTCCTCCGCCAAGGAAGTTCCCGAGAAGTACCAGAAGGAATCCTGGAAGCAGCTCGGCGTGAACGTGGATCAGGACTTCGAGCCGATCTACATCGTGCCGCCCACCAAGCGCGCCCAGGTCAAAAAACTACAAGGCCTGCTCAAGGACGCCTCCGAGCTCTACCTCGCCACCGACGAAGACCGCGAGGGTGAGGCGATCGCATGGCATCTCACGGAGGTGCTTCGCCCCAAGGTGCCGGTGAAGCGCATGGTGTTCCACGAGATCACCGCCGGCGCCATCCGCGACGCACTCGCCAACCCCCGCGATCTCGACCGCGGCTTGGTGGAGGCGCAGGAGGCGCGACGCATCCTGGATCGCCTCTACGGCTACGAGGTTTCCCCGGTGCTGTGGCGGAAGGTGCGGCCGCGGCTTTCGGCCGGGCGTGTGCAATCGGTGGCGACCCGGCTCATCGTGGATCGCGAGCGCGAGCGCATGAGCTTCGTGGCGGCGTCGTATTGGGACGTGGAAGCCGAGCTCGTTCCCGGCGAGGGTCGGACACCGAACGTGCTGGCGCGGCTGGTCGAGCTGGGCGAGCGGCGCGTCGCGTCGGGCAAGGACTTCGACGCCGAGACCGGTCGCCTCAACGACGCGGACGCAGTCGTCTGCCTGGACGAAGCCCGGGCGAGGTCGGTCGCGGATCTTCTCGGTCGCGCGGCCTTCGAGGTCGCTTCGGTCACCGAGCGACCCTTCACCCAACGTCCTGCGCCGCCCTTCATCACCTCGACGCTGCAACAGGAAGCAGGCCGCAAGCTGCGCTTCAGTGCGCAGCGCACCATGTCGGTGGCGCAGCGGCTCTACGAGAACGGCTACATCACCTACATGCGTACCGACTCGACCAACCTGTCGACACAGGCGCTCGAGGCGGCGCGCGCGCAGGTGCGCCAGCTCTTCGGGGGCGAGTACTTGAGCGCCGAGCCGCGCCAGTACACCAAGAAGGTGAAGGGTGCCCAGGAGGCCCACGAGGCGATCCGTCCCGCGGGTGAGTCGTTCGCGACTCCCGAGAGCCTGCGCCGCGAGCTCGATCGCGACGAGCTGGCGCTCTACGAGCTGGTGTGGAAGCGCACCGTGGCGTCGCAGATGAAGGACGCCGAGCAACTGCGCACCACGGCGCGCATCGTCGCGCCGGCGGGAGAGCACGGCCAGGCGGTGCTCACGGCGTCGGGCAAAGTCACCACGTTCGCGGGTTTCCTGCGTGCCTACGTGGAAGGCTCGGACGATCCCGAGGCGGAGCTCGACGACGAGGATCGCGCGCTTCCGCCTCTCGCCGAGGGGGAGCGGCTCACGCCGCGCGCGGTGGAGGCCAAGGGGCACGAGACCCAGCCGCCGGCGCGCTTCACCGAGGCCAGCTTGGTGAAGGAGCTGGAGGTGCGCGGCATCGGCCGCCCCTCGACGTACGCCTCGATCATCCAGACCATCCAAGATCGTGGCTACGTGTGGAAGAAGGGCTCGGCGCTGGTGCCCACGCTCACCGCGTTCGCTGTGGTGAATCTGCTCGAGCGGCATTTCGGCGACCTGGTGGACTTCGATTTCACGGCGCGCATGGAGGACGACCTCGACGCCGTGGCCAGCGGCGAACAAGAGGCGCGGCCCTGGTTGCATCGCTTCTACTTCGGCGACGCGAACGCGCGCGGCACGGACATCGCGGCGATCGGGCTCAAGCGCCGCGTCGGTAGCGGCTGGGAAGAGATCGACGCCCGCGAGATCAGCTCGATCCCGCTCGGCAAGGACGAGCAGGGGCGCGAGGTGGTGGCGCGGGTGGGGCGTTACGGCCCCTATGTGCAGGTCGGCGACAGCGAGGTGCGCGCGAGCGTCCCAGACGATCTGCCGCTCGATCAGCTCGACGTCGCTACCGCACTCGGCTTCATCCAGCGCTCCGCCGTGGGCGACAAGGTCCTCGGTCACGATCCATCGACCGGGCTTCCGGTGCTGCTGAGGGATGGCACCTTCGGTCCCTACGTGCAGCTCGGCGAGGCCGTGAAGCTGGCCAAGGGCGAGAAGCGGCCGAAGGGATCCAAGGCTCCGCCCAAGCCCAAGACCGCGAGCCTCTGGCCCAATCAGTCGAAGGATGCCCTCACACTCGACGACGCGCTCGGGTTGCTCGCGTATCCGCGGGAGATCGGCCGCCACCCCGAGTCGGGAGAGCCGATCCTCGCGGCCTTCGGACGCTTCGGACCGTACGTCATGTGCGGCAAGGAAAGCCGGAGCCTCGAGGGCTACGAGCAGCTCGCCGCCATCACTGCCGAGCAGGCGTTGGTGGTTCTCGCCCAGCCCAAGCGCGGCCGCATGTCGGCGCGACCCTCGATGCTCAAGTCGCTCGGCGTACACCCGACGAGCGGCGCCGCCGTCGAGCTCCGCAACGGACGCTTCGGCCCCTACGTGACCGATGGCGTGGTGAACGCGTCCCTGCCCAAGGGCCGTAGCGTCGACACGCTGACGCTGGAGGCAGCGCTGGAGCTGATCGAAGCGCGTGAGCAGAAGCTCCGCGATCAGGGCAAGGACCCCCGCTCACCGGACGCCGTGAAACCCACGCGCCGCCGCGCGCCGAGCGGCCGGAAGCGCCCCGCGAAGCGGTAGCTGCAGAGTCTGGCTCGCGTTGCCGCGATTCAGGCTCGGGGCCCGACGCCGGATTTGCGGGAGGCCGTGGCACGGGAATGCACCACCGTCGCGACGAAGAGCGCGAGCGCGACGGCGTTCGCCAGCGCGCCTGCCTTCCGCAGCTCATGCCAACCGGCGAGATCGCCGACGATCCGCGCCATCACCGCGGCGTGCAAGACCACGAGCGGCAGGTAGAACGTGGCCCGAAACGGCAACGGGATGCGCGCCACTGCCGGCAAAACGATCGGCGCATGCGCGAACACCATCGAGAACACGAAGCCGACCATCACCGCGTGCACCACGGCGTCGTAGCCGGGACCGGCGGGCGGTAGCGGCGCGGCGAGAAGTGCGACGGCTGCCACCGCGAGCCACGCATAGCCCCCGAAGAGCGCGATAGCCGCGTAGCGTGGTAGCCCGCGCAGGCGAATCGTGCGTCGCGCCACGTCCCAGGCGACGAGCCAGGCGGCCAGCGCCAGGAACGCCGCACCCAGCACGCGCGTGTCGCCCATCGCGGTCGCGGCGAGGACGGCGCTCGCTAGCACGGCGAATAGCGGTGTCGCGAGCTGGGGCTTGGGTGCGAGCCGCGAGAGCTCGAGCCGCTCGGCGGCGATGGTGAGCACGAAGAACGCGAGCCACCACGGCACCGCGAGCGGGATCGGTGTCCCGAGCGCCCAGCGCAGATTACCGATCGCCCACGCGGCGCTGCCCGCGGCCATGACGATCGTGAAGAGCGCCGGCTGACGCGCCACGATCACGATGTTCGCCACCGCGAGCAGCAGCGCCGCGCAGGTGAAGAGCCATGCAGCGCTCGCGTGGGCGCCGGCGAGCGTCAGTCCCACCCCGACGGCGCATGCAACCGGCACCGCGTACGCCCACCGCGCACCCAGCGCCACCGCTCGTTCCAACGCGATCAACGTACCGAAGAATCCGCCCACCATGAGCGGACCGTGGCCGAGGAC
Organism: uncultured bacterium; assembly: GCA_964450125.1. Classification (GTDB taxonomy): domain Bacteria; phylum JADJOY01; class JADJOY01; order JADJOY01; family JADJOY01; genus JADJOY01. The sequence continues at coordinate 5,440 of CAYVDO010000145.1, read as the reverse complement.
GGCGGCCACCGGTGCGTGGACGTGCCAGCCCACTCGCGTCAGCCCGCCGGCGACGCCGATCACCAGCGCCACCACGCCGGGTACGAGCAGCGCGCGCCGTCCCCAGGGGTTCATGCCAAAGTCGTTCACGCGCGCGTGTCCGTTTCGTCGGCGTCACGCGGGGCTGGTGGTGCCCCGCTCATCCCCAGCCCAGGAGCTTCTTGGCCTCCGGGGTCATCTTCTCGGGCGTCCACGGCGGGTCCCACACCAGGCGAACCGAGTGCGATACGAGACCCGGTACCGCGCCGAGCATCGTTTCGGCTTCGCGCACGATGTGCTCGCCGAGTGGGCAGGCCGCGGAGGTCATGGTCAGATCTACCGTGGCGACGGCGTCGCGAACGTCGAGCTTGTACACCAACCCGAGCGCCACCACGTCGAGGCCAAGCTCGGGATCGATCACGCCGCGCAGGGCTTCACGCGTCAGCTCCATCAGCGTTTCGTCATTCATCGGCGATTCATCCGGCGTTGGCGAGATCGATGGCGAGGTTCTCGGCCCCGTCGCCCGGCAGCGCCGCGCGCAGCGCTGCCGGCCAGGAGGCGATCCAGGATGCGACGTCGTCGAGCGCCCGCCGCGCCAGCGCGTCGCGCCGCGCCTGCTTCTTGAGTGGAGTGTGGAGGGGCGCGAGCAAGCCGAGATGGACGTTGGTCGGCTGGAAGTCCTCGGCACGCGTCTCGGTGAGGTGGCGGACGAGGCCCCCCGTCAGCGTGGTATCCGGCGGCACGACCAAGTCGACGCCGAGCACCCGAGCTGCTGCGTTCACGCCGGCGAGAATCCCCATGGCCGCCGACTCGATGTAGCCCTCCACACCCGTCACCTGGCCGGCGAGGAAGAGCCCCTCCGCGCCGCGAACCTCGAGTGTCGGCGCCAGGATTTCGGGCGAGGTGAGGAAGGTGTTGCGGTGCAAGCTGCCGAGACGCACGAACTCGGCGTCGGCGAGCCCGGGGATCATGCGGAACACGCGCTTTTGCTCGGGGTGGGTGAGCTTCGTCTGGAACCCGACCAGGTTGAGAACTTGGCCAGCGAGGTCGTCGCGGCGCAGCTGGACGACTGCGTACGGCGCGACACCGGTGCGCGGATCGCGCAGCCCGAAGGGCTTCATGGGGCCGTGGCGAAGCGTTTCGACGCCACGATCCGCCATCACCTCGATCGGCAAACAGCCCTCGAAGCGCCGCAGGTTCTCGAACGATTGCTCGGGTACGCGCTCGCCGCTGCGCACCGCCTCCACGAAGGCGAGGTACTCGGCCTCGGTCATCGGGCAGTTCAGGTAGTCGGCACCGCCACCCTTGCCGTAGCGGGAGGCCGCGTAGACACGTTCCGAATCGACGCTCGCCGCCCACACCGCCGGCGCGATGGCGTCGTAGAACGAGAGGGAGCGGTCGCCGAATTTGCGGGCGAGCGCGGCGGCGAACGCCTGCGGCGGCAGCGGACCGCAAGCGATGATCGCGGGCCGCTCGGGAAGCTCGTGCAGCTCGTCGCGGACCAGCTCGACGAGCGGCTCGGCGGCGATCCGCTCGCTCACGAAGCGCGCGAAGAGCGCTCGATCCACGGCCAGCGCGTCACCCGCGGGTACGCGTGCGCGCCGCGCCGCTTCGATGATCACCGAGCCCATGGCGGTCATCTCGCGCTTGAGCGCGCCCGCGGCGTTGATCGGGTTGTCCGAGCGCAGCGAGTTCGAGCACACCAGCTCGGCCAGATCGCCGGTGCGATGCGCGGGCCCGGATGCGTTCGGCCGCATCTCGACGAGCCGCACGCGAATGCCGCGATGGGCGAGCGCCAGCGCCGCCTCGCACCCGGCGAGCCCGCCACCGACCACGGTCACGGGGTGCGAGCGGATCGAATCGGGCATGGTCACGTACCGGTGGTGCGCGTGCTCGTCGATCGCTGCGCGCGTGGCGCGGGCGCAGCTTGTCACGGTGAGCACGAGTCGACCAAACGACGTTCACCCGCGCGAGAAGGGATCGTGTGCGCCGTAGGTTCCGTCGCTGGCGCGTTCGACGAGCCCGTCGAGCTCGAGATCGAGGAGCACGGCGGCGAGCGCCGTCGGATCGAGTTGGGTGCGCGTCAGCAGCGCATCGAAGGTCACGGGTGTCAACGCGATCGCCGCGAGTACCTGGCGCGCGGCGGTCTCGCGGGTGGAGAGGCGTCGCGGGCCGAGCACGGCGTCCGCGCCGGCCTGCGGCGATGCCGACGAGCCGAGATCGAGATTCAGATCCTCGATCAGGTGTTGCGGTGAGCCGACCGGTCGTGCGCCTTGGCGCAAGAGGTCGAGCGTGCCGGCGTGACCCGGCTGATCGACGGGTCCGGGCAGCGCGAACACGTCGCGGCCTTGATCGAGCGCCGCGCGTGCGGTGATGAGCGAGCCGCTCTGGCGCGCCGCCTCGATCACCAGCACCCCGACGGAGAGAGCGCTCACGACGCGGTTGCGTACCGGGAAGTTCTGCTTGAGCGGCTCGGTCCCGAATGGAAACTCGCTGAGCACGGCACCACGCGCGGCGATCCGATCACGAAGGGGTGCGCTTCGGCTGGGGTAGTCGACGTCGAGGCCGCAGCCCAACACCGCGAGCGTGCGTCCCTCGGCTTCGAGCGCGCCCTCGTGCGCCGCCTGGTCGACGCCGTGGGCGAGCCCGCTCACGATGGTGACCCCGGCGCGCCCCAATTGCTTGGCGAAGGCGCGTGCGGCGGTGAGTCCGTAGCGGCTGGCGTGGCGAGAGCCCACGATCGCGATCGCGAGCCGATCCGTGTCGGCGAGCGTGCCGCGCACGTAGAGCAGCGGCGGCGGGTCGGCGATGGCTGCGAGCATCGGCGGGTAGCACGGATCGCCGAGCGGCAGAGGCCACGCCCCCAGCGCTCTCATCCGCGCCAGCTCGGCGTCGACGCGTTCCCAGTCGGCGAAGGTCGAGAGCGCTTCGATTTCACCCGTCGTGAGCGGACGTAGCGCCTGAAGCGCATCCGTCCCGTGCCCCAGCACCACGTGCAGATTGGAGCACGTGCGCACGACTCGTGCTGCGGTGCCGGGCCGGAGCTTCGCGTGAAGCAGCGTCAGCGCCACGTGCCCGGCCAGGGTCGTATTTGGGGTTTCGAAGCGGACGCTGGTTTCCACGGCCGTCGGGTGTGCGACGTACGTGCCAGCTCGCTCCCGGCTCGACGGCGAGAGGTTCGCCCCGGTCGCACGGTGGTTTTGCGCTCGCCCGAGGCCGGAGCTTCGCGCGCGCCGCGCCCTCGACGACGCGGGAGTGCGATCCCGCGGGCGCAGTTGCCCGGCGTCGCCCCGCTGGTGAGTTGCGACCCGCACGCGGCGCTCGCGAGCCCTGAAACGAGCGCATCGAGTATCGAGCCTCGTTTGCACGTGCGAAGAACGGCACGCGCCAGGGGCGCGCCGCGAGCGAAGCGAGGCGACTTGGGGGTGGGGCCCCGAAAAAGTCGCGCCTTTTTCGGGGCGGGGGTCTGGAACAGACCCCCGAGGAAACATCAGCCACCCCTGAAGTAAGCGCGAAGCGCCTACTTCAGGGGTACCTTGACCCCTCGCTGAGCCCGACGCTACGGTTCGCCGCCATGCGACGAGCTCTGGTCACGGGTGGTGCGGGATTCATCGGATCGCATCTCGCGGAGCGCTTGCTCCACGAGGGCTTCCAGGTCACGGTCCTCGACGATCTCTCGATGGGGGTTCGTGAGAACGTCCCTGCGGGCGCCGCGTTCGTCCACGGCAGCCTGCTCGATCGCGAGCTTGTGGCCGGACTCTGCGCTGCTGCGGACGTGGTCTTCCACCAGGCGGCGCGGGTTTCGATCCGCGAGTCCGTGAAGCATTTCCGCGAGGATGCGCGCACCAACGTCGAGGGCACGCTGAACCTGCTCGATGCGTTACGCGAGTCGCCGGTGAAGCGGCTGGTGTTCGCCTCGAGCATGGGTGTCTACGGCAAGGACGGTTTCGGCGTGAAGGAGACCGACACCGACGTGCCGCCGCTCAGCCCGTACGGCGTCGGCAAGCTCGCGGGTGAGGGGTATTGCCTCAGGCTCTGCCCGGAGATGGGCATCGATTGCGTGGCGTTGCGGTACTGCAACACCTACGGCCCGCGACAGACGCCTACGCCCTACGTCGGCGTGACCACGATCTTCGTGAACGCGCTGCTCACCGCTCAACAGCCCACGATCTACGACGACGGCGAGCAGGTCCGCGATTACGTCTACGTGGGCGACATCGTGGAAGCGAACATGAAGGCGCTCACCACCACCGCCGTGAACGACATGTACAACGTCGGAACCGGCGAGGCGGTGACGGTGAATCAGGTGCTGCGCGGGATCGCGCGCCATCTCGGTGTCGAAGCCAATCCGCGCTACCTGCCCAAGCAGCGTTCCGAGCTGCGCGCCTTCACCGCGGACGTCAGCAAGGCCGCCGATCGCCTCGGTTTCCGCGCGCGCTGGCGCTTCGACGACAAGGTCGGCGAGGTGGTCGATTACTGGAAAGAACGCGCGGAGCGTTCGGGCTTGCCGGGCTTCCGGGCGCCGTGACCCAGCTTCGTCACGTCGTGCCGAGGGTGCGTCGGCATCGCGAGGTGAGCGCGAGCAGGGGGGGCGCGTGAACGACTCGGCGAATCTACCGGGGGCCGCGGCCGAGCCCGCGTCGCGGTCCGTCGAGACCGGCAGCACGCGGGCGATCGCCCGCGAATTCACGCGTGCCGATCGAGCTCGGGTGCTCGAGATCTTCGAGACCGTCTACGGCGCCGACATCCGCGCCAATTTCGACCGGCTCCTCGATTGGCAATACCTCGACAACCCCTACCGTCCAGCCGACGTGCCGTGCTCGATGGTGGTGGAGGAGGCGGGTCGCGTCGTCGGGTTCATGGGCTTTTATTACAACCCAACCCAGGTCGGTGCGGACGTCTGGCCTTCGTGCTGGATCATCGGGTTCGTCACCGATCCCGAGGCACGGGGTAGCGCTGGGCCGCGTTTCGTGCGTCAGGCGAGCAAGACCATCGATTCGATCCCGATTCTCCTCGGCAATCCTGGCACCCACATCCTTCGCTTCTGGTCGTGGTTTCGCGCCGGTGTGTGCACCACGGCGCCGATCATGATTCGTCCCGTGGGCCTCGAGTTCGTCGCCCGCGAGCGTCTGCCGCCCGCGCTGGCCGGGGCTGCGGGCGCTGCCAGTCGCATGGCGCTCCAGCTGGCGGGGGGATCCGTCGATCGACTCGCGATGGCTCGGGCGCACCGCCGCGGCGTCGTGGTTGCTGCGGTGACCCACTTCGGAGCCGAGCTCGACGCCCTGTGGCGCCGGGTGCGGCGCCAGCACCCGAACATGACCGCCCGCGATCGCGCGTATCTGAATTGGCGTTACGTCGCGTGTCCGCTCGCCCCCGACGTGTTGCTCGTGGCGCGCTGGCGAGACGAGGTGGTCGGCGTCCT
>CAYVDO010000144.1:0-16829 GCA_964450125.1 uncultured bacterium | reverse complement strand
GATCGCGAGATCGGACTCGATCTCGACGTCGTGCGGCACCGCCGTTTCCAGCAGTCGCGTCATGTCGCTCACGATGCCGTTCACGTCGAGGGCCTCGACGCGCCGCTCGCCCTGGCCGGCGTACGCGAGGAGCTGCTCGGTGAGCTCGGCGGCGTGGCGGGTCGCCAGCTCGATGCGCCGCACCCGCTCGTGCTTCGGATCGCTGGGCGGAAGCTGGCGCAGCAAGAGCCCGGTGTTGCCGGCGATGGTGGTGAGCAAGTTGTTGAAGTCGTGTGCCACTCGGCTGGAAAGGAGCCCGAGCGTCTCGAGCTTCTGTGCGTGCTGGAGACGCTGTTCGAAGGCCACGCGCTCGTTCTCGGCGCGACGCTTGAGCGTGATGTCTTCGATGAGCGCCTCGACGCCGTGAATCTCACTGACCCGTTGCCGGAGTGGTGCCATGCGGATCGCGAGGATGCGCTGGCTCGCGTCGGCGCACGCGATCTCGAGCTCCTCATCGATCACGGTCCGAGTCGCGAGGCAGCGCTCGAAGAGCGGCGCGATGCCCAGCTCCACCAGTCGCGGCTCGTTTTGCACGTCGCGGATCGTCGCGACGTCGACGTCAAGGCGCCCCAGGATGCGCTGCGCGCTCGCGTTGGCGATCAGCACGTGGCTCTCGGCGTCGCACGCCAGGATTCCGAGCGGAGAGCTTTCGGCGAGCACGCGGTAGCGGCTCTCGCTCGCCGCTAGGTCCGTCAGCGCCGCGTCTTTGAGCGATTCGTGAAGCAACGCAATCAGCGCCAGCCACACCACCACCACGCCCGTGGCACGAAACTTGGCTGCTGCCACGAACTCGGGGTCCGTCGTGAGGGGGAAATGAGCGCCGCGGCTCGCCAGGTGCGCCACGCCGTAGAGCCCGAGGCAGGTGAGCAGCGCCCACACCACCGCCGCGCGCCGACCGGCGACGATCGCCGCGAGCGCTGGCGCTATCGGTAGAAAAACCAGCGCACCTACGTAGCCCCCACCACTGGCTGCAGTGGCGCCCATGGCGAGAACGAAGACCAGGCCGGCGAGCAGGTTGCCGGCCAGCGCGAGCGAGCCTGTGGCCCGCAGCACCCACGCGATGCCGAGCAGCACGGGGATGAGGCTGGTGGCGAGCAGCGGGAAGAGGCGGGTTCCGAGGATTCGTTCTTGTGTCGCAGACCACGCCACCGAGACCAGCGCGGCGGCGATGATCCCCACTGCCAGACGCGCGCGGCGCAATGGGTCGGGACCGCTGCGCGCGATCGCGTGCGGAATCAGCCTGTCGATGGCGCGTAGCCAAGATGGAGTCGCGCGGTGACGCAACCCGCGACTCGGGGTCGCGAGCACGCGCGTGGTCGCCCGCTGCTTCCTCACCACTCGTCTCGGGAGCCCGCCATCGTGGTCTCGTCCTGCTCGCGCGCCGGTCGGGGCAGGACGCCGAGTAGGATGCTAGGCATCGTCGAAAACACACCGCAACGAAAAGTTTCGAGGATCACGACGCAGCGCGACACCGCGGATCACCGCATGAACGACCTCCCGGACGAGAACCCTTTCCCGGAAATCGTGGAACTACCGATCGAGGATGCGATCGATCTACACCCGTTCGCGCCGCGCGACATTCCCGAGGTGGTGGCGTCGTACCTCGAAGCAGCGCACGCAGCCGGCTTTCGCGAGGTGCGGCTCATCCACGGTCGTGGCATCGGAGTGCAGCGCGAGCGCGTGCGCGCGACGCTCGCTCGCCATCCGCTCGTGACGCGCTTCGCGGATGCGACACCCGAGCGAGGCGGCTGGGGCGCCACGATCGCGTGGCTCGTACAGCGCAGCGAGGAGCATCCGTGAGACGCCCAATCGGGTTCGTCGCCGCGTTCCGAAGCGCGTAGTGCCGGCCTTGGTGGCCGTCCGCATCCGCGGATCGGTTGCGCCGCAGCGCTCAGGACATCGTGAACAGGTCGCCGCGTCCCACGCGCTTCGAGCCCTTCATGGCGACCCGCGCCACGTGGCCAGGCTCGCAAAGCAAGAGCTCGGCGCCGCCCGTCTTCCTGAGCGGATCGCTCACCACGCGGCGGGCCCGCGGCGGCGGCTCGGGTGCAGGATCACCAGCAGCGGCGAGCCACAGGTAGCTGTACTTGAGCCAGTTGCGCTCCGAACCGAGCCCGCGGGAGAAGAACGCGAACCACTGCCCGGGGATCTGCGCCGGCACCGACAGGTGGCACCAGTCGCGGCCCTCGGAGAGCGGGCACGCGCCGGCGTGCAAGCATGGCCCCCACAGCGCCGTGGCGTCGGCTGGGATGGTGCCGGTTGCGAGAAGCTCGTCACGAGCGCGCGCGAGCTGCTGTGCGTTGCCCTTGCTCGCCGGCTCGACCACCAAGAGCCCGCCCCCGCGGGGCGTGCGATCGAGCATGCGTTTCCACACCGCGAGCGGCGGCATTCGCCCTTCGTTCAGGGTGTGACCCAGGAAGGCGAGCGACCACGGCTCGGTGACGACGCGCGGTGCTTCCGTCCATGCGTCCACGTGGCGCACGATCACGACGTGCCCGGTGAGCGCCGGAATGCGCTCGACGAGCGCGCTCGCGATCTCGACACCGTCCTTCAGGATGCGCCGCTCCTGGTCGAACCAATGAAACTCGATGTGGGGGATGCGCTGGCCGCGGGCAGCACGCCGCGCCAGCTCGAGAAGCAACGCGATGGAAGCGGTCCCCGGCCCGGCGCCGAGATCGGCCACCACCAGCCGTCCGCGGCGCTCCGCGTCGGCGATCGACGCGTCCACCGCAGCGGCGTGAGCGCGCAAGAGGTGCGCGAGCTTGGCCGTCTGCAGCGGCAGGAAATAGAGCAGGTACGCAGCGCGGAACCGCGCTTGCTCGAGGTAGCCGCGGGCCTGGGGACGACCGCCGGCGCTCACCCGATCCACGGTGAGCCGCATCGAGAGCTCGCGGATCGCCTTGACCTGGAAGATCGCGTCCTGGCGCGTGAAGGGGCGCTCGCGCCACGCCTCGCGCGGGCTGTACGCGCGCTTCACGTGCGCGGGCACGACGTCGTCGAATAGCCACGACCAATGCGGTTCCAGCTCGGCGAGCGCCATCCGCCAAGCCTACCAGGCACGCCGCCGGTGGCGGCGCGGCGTCACTCGGGATCGGCGCCGCAGAGGACGTCGATCGAGATCTCGATGGCGTCGAAGGGTTCGGCGCGGACCTTGTCGGGGCGGGCGGCGTTCAGCGCCACGGTGTAGTGGCCGTTCTCCCAGCGATACACGGTGAGCGTGCCGCGCTCGGGCTCGACCAGCCAGTAATGCGGGATCTGGTGGCGCTCGAAAACCTGGAATTTGTGGACGGTGTCGTTGGCGGCGTTGCTCTCGGAGACGATTTCGCAGATCCAGTCGGGGCGCACGCGCACGGGGCGCCCGCGGGGTCGCTCGTCGAGGCGGTCGCGGCGCCAGCCGACGACGTCGGGCCGAAGCACCTGGTGCGGCTCGAGCTCGATGTCGCATTCGGTGACGATCCACCAGCCACCCGGCGCGTCGCTGCCGCCTCCGCCACGGTTGAATCGCGACCAGACCAAGCCCGCGAGGCTCGCCTGTGTGCCGCTGTGTTCGAAGCTGGGCGCCGCCTTCTCGACGATCACACCGTCCAGGATCTCCGCGCGCACCTCGTCCGGCAGCGCGAGAAGGTCCTCGAACGTGGCCAGCCGCTCCCGCTTCAACGCCGTGCTGCCCATGACGTGCCCATCGTAAACCACGCCGCTGGCCGCCGGTACCCGCGAGCGCGGCACGCAGTGCGTGTGAAGGATTGTTCGCGATCGTCAAACAATGCACGAATCTGCGGAAAGCGCCTTGACTCGCGGGAATCGAGCGGGGTAGAGCAGCGGCACACACCGTCACCGTTTTTCATCCGTCGGGGAGAACATGATTCGACATCGCATCAGGAAGGTAGGTAGTGCCGTAGCGTTCGTCTCGCTGCTGGGTGGCTGCTCGGCGCTGCAGCCCTCGGACGAGGGAACGATCTCGAAGAGCGCAGACGTCGACCTTCAGCCCATTCCGAGGGTCTCGGCGCCGCACGCCGGCAAAAAGGTCGCTGCGGTCGCGTTCGTGAACCGGTCGATCTCCCAGTACGCGTTCCTCGGCGACTCGGCGCCCGACTTCCTGGCCGAGTTCCTGCGTGAGGCCGGCTTCCGCGTGGTCGAGGGCACCGGCGCGCAGCTCGGAGCGGTGAACAAGGAGCTCGAGTACAACGCCTCCGGTCTCGTGGATCCGGCCACGGCGGCCAAGCTCGGGAAGCAGCTCGGCACCGATTACGTGTTCGTGGGGTCGGTGACGGACTACGAGGAAGTGAAGGCGAAGGGCGGCGGAGGGCTGAACGTGATGGGCTGGGGGGTCGGCTCGGGCTCCGGCGGGATCACGTACAACATCCAGGTGTCCGGCCGTCTCGTGGACATCCAGACCCGCGAGATCCTCGCGTCGAAGAGCACCTCGTTCAAGAAGACGTTCGAGGTGAAGGGCGGCAGCATCCAGACGCCTTGGGGTGGCGCCGATCTCGACCAGGAGGTCGAGGTGAAGAACCAGACGGGCGGTAAGGTTCTCCAGGTGTGCCTCAACCGGCTCATGATCGACATCGTCGGTCAGCTCAAGTGAGAAGGCATTCGGATCGGGACGCTGGTCGTGCGCAGCGGCTGCTCGTGATGGCCGCTGCGTGCGCGTCCCTCGCTTCGGGGACGCGCGCCCAGGCGCAGGTGCCGTACGGCTCGTCGAACAGCTCGGTGACATCGGCGCGCGTTCAGCCCAACTCGACTTTCACCACCACCGTCCAGAACGTGATGCCCAACGGCACGATCATGCTCGGCAACGGTCTCACGGTGACGCTGGGCGGGATGTCGCCGTTCGGTGGCGGCACGTGGGGTACCACTGGGTTCACGGGCGGGACGGACTTCGCGGGTTATCTGAATCCCATGCTCACCGGGCAGTCGGTACGCGTGACCACGCTGCCGGTGGGGCAAGACCAACCCGCGGGCGCCCCGCTGCCGGTGCTCATGTACTACGGCAATGGCTACGACTCGCTGGTGAATCAGGCTGTAGTGCAGCGTGGGCTGGCGCGCTACCAAAGCCAGTACTTCCAGGCGGCGCCGGACGTTCGTGAGCAGATGCGCCAGGCCGAGATCGACGCGAAGAACCGAGCTTCCGGGCTCTGGTCTGGCACGGGTAGCGGCACCACGCTCGAGACGCTGCCGCCGAACGAGCAGCGCAAGCGCATCGAAGAGCACAACAAGCGCGTCGAGGACGCCCAGAAGAAGGCCGCCGCCGAAGCCGCCACGGCGGCGCCGCCCGCTCCTGCGGTCCCGGAGATTCCGGTTGCTCCCGCGCCATGAGCGCGAGTCGCGAGATTCCGCGCGAAGAGCTCGACCCCCTCGGTCAATCGCCGATCCATTTCGACGCCCTCGTCCAGGAAGACCTGGACGAGGGCGTTTTCGTGTTCCGGAAACGGATCACGATCGAAGACCCCGGCGTGGCCGCGCAACGAACCACGTCGCGCTGGCCGCATCATTTGCCGGGGGAGCTGGTGATCGGTTTCACGGGGCAGGCGGGCACCATCGCGCTTCACCGCAAGGGGCTGATCGAGGTGGGCTGGCGCGGTCACGGCGTGCGCATTCGAGACGCGCGCTTCTCGGCGTCGGTGTTGCTGGGAGAGACGGTGTTCGTGCAAGCGAAGCTCGCTCGCGTCCGGCGCCTCGGCCCGAGCCTGCACGCCCGCTTTGCGTTTCGCATGTGGAAACACGGCGAGGACGGCGGCGAGATCGAGACTTACGCGAGCGAGCAGGACGCGATCTTCTTTCCCGGGGAGTGATCCAGGCGATGACCGTCGAGTGCCCACGCAGCGACTTCACGGCACCGAAAGGCACCGAATCGGGGGGGTATTCGTGAGCATCCGCGCATGGACGGATCGAAGCAGGACGCGCGTGGCTGCGGTGCTGGCCTCGGTTGCGCTCGGGGCGAGCTGCACGCCGATCTCTCCGCTCGCGGTCACACCGCCCACCGCGCCCGAGCTCGTGGGCGTGCTGGCGCCGAACGAGGAGCTCGCGCGTGTCGAGAAGCTTCTGCTCGACGGCGCCAAGGGACCGGAAGAAACCGCGTACGACGCCGAAGGCCGCATCTACACCGGAACCCTCGACGGGCGCGTCTTGCGCCTGACACCGCGCGCAGGTGGTGGCGCGGCCGTCGAGACGCTGGCGAACACGGGCGGCCGGCCACTCGGGCTGATGCACGACGCAGCAGGTCGCTTGATCGTGTGCGACGCCGTCAAAGGCCTGCTCGCAATCGACCCCGCGGGTCGAGTCCAGACGCTCACGGCCGAAGCGGACGGCGTGCCGTACCAGTTCGCCGATGCCCTCGACATCGGCGCCGACGGGTCGATCTATTTCTCCGACGCCAGCTCGAAGTGGGGCGTCCACGATTTCATGCTCGACTACCTCGAGGGGCGTCCGCTCGGCCGCCTCATCCGGTACTCGCCGCAGACGGGCAAGGCCGAGGTGCTCGCGAAGGACCTCTATTTCGCGAACGGCGTTGCGCTTTCGGCAAATGGCGACTTCGTGCTCGTCAACGAGACGTGGGCCTATCGCGTGAAGCGCTATTGGCTGAGCGGCCCCAAAGCCGGCACGATCGAGACTCTGGTCGAGAACCTGCCTGGCTTCCCCGACGGCATCTCGCGCAGCCCACGCGGGACGTTCTGGGTGGCGCTCTTCACCGTGCGCGATCCCCTCGGCGATTGGCTCGCGCCGCATCCCACGCTCAAGTGGATCGTCGCCAACTTGCCCAAGTTCCTGATGCCGGGGCCGAAGCCCTACGGATTCACCGTCGAGATCGACTCCGACGGCAAGATCCTACGCAGCCTTCACGACCCGTCGGGTGAGCACATCCAGCACGTGAGCAGCGTCCACGAGGCCCACGGCGCCCTGTATCTGGGCACGCTCGACGGTCCCCACATCGGCCGGCTGCCGCTCTGAAGGAGCGCTCGCGGCTCAGCCCGCGCCGAGCTTCGGTACCACCGCCGCCGGGTTCCAGAACGCGCGCAGTGAGGCGATCTTTCCGGCGGCGTCGAGCACCACGACGTCGATGCCGTCGAAGCTCACCTCCACGCCGTTCTTGCCACGGCCCTTCGCTTCCCAGACCAGCCCGATCTCGTCGCCGCACACGTAGAACCGTGTGGGGCGAAGCTCGATCGACGCAAAGAGCCCACCCAGCTGATTCAGGAAGGCCTCGACCTCCGCAGGGCCGCGCCGAATCCCGCCGCCCACGGGATCTTCCTGGAGCCCGTCGGGGGCGAAGCAATTCGCGACGCCACGAAAGTCGAGACGGCAGAGGCTGTCGAAATACGTTCGTAACGTCGGTTGTAGCGCGACATCCGTCATCGGGGGGCTCCTCTCGGTCGATCGAGTCGCCCTCTCCTACGTTCGCCGCCACGCGCTGGATTGCTCGATCGCCCGCGGCGCCGCCGCGTTCTCAGCCCTTGAACGTGGACGGACCGGTATCGCCGAAGGGCTCGTCGCGCTCGCGCACGGCTTGCTTGAAGCCCACTTCGGCAGCGCGCTGCTGGAAGGCATAACCCTCGCGGGTGTGTCGGGCCACGCCGTCGAAGACCGTGCCCAGGATCTGCGTGGTGTGAAGCCCTTGCTGCATCACCGTCTGATTGAGGACGAGCTTCATCATCACGAGCTGATTGATGGGCATCCGCGCGATCCGCGCCAACAACGCCTCAAAACGCTCGTCGAGCTTCGCGGGTGGCGGCGCTTCGGTCGCGAGCCCCCATTCGTGGGCCTCGCGACCGGAGAGGCAATCGCCGGTGAAGAGCAGCCGCTTGGCCTTCTCGATCCCGATCCGATGCACCCACACCATGGTCGTCGGCACTCCCCACGCCCGCGCCGGCGGATAGCCGATCTTGGCGTCCTCGGCGATCACCAGCAGGTCCGAGCACAGCGCCATGTCGGTGCCGCCCGCGACGCAGTAGCCGTGCACCTTGCACACCACCGGCTTCTCCGAATGGAAGAGGCTCATGAAGCCGCGCACGTTGCGGCTCATCATCTGGTAGTCGACGACCGGGTCCCAGGTGTCGCCGGGCACGTGGTTGGTCGCCTGCACCGCAGGGTCCATGGGCGAGCCGGCGGGCCAGAAGCCATGCCCGCCATCACCTGTGAGCATCTTCTCGGCGGACGCCACCAGGTCGTAGCCGCCGCAGAATCCCTTGCCGTTGCCGGTGAGCGCGATCACGTGGACGGCAGGATCGAGATTCGCACGCTCGACGGCCTGGCTGAGCTCGCGCGGCAGGTCGAAGGTGATGCCGTTTCCGCGCTCGGGGCGATTCAGCGTGATGCGTGCGATGCGGTCGGTGCGTTCGTAGAGCAAGGTGTCGTAGCGATCGTCGTTGGCAGAGCGGGTCATACAGGTCCTCCTCGTGGTCATCGGCTTGGGAGTCGCACGCGCGCTCGTCGCGTAGGTTGCCTGCGTCGTCGTGGCGCGAGGGTGGTTGGTGGTGATGCGCGGAGCTATCGTCGCTTCGATTTTCCCTCGGGACGAGACCCACCCATGACTGCGCTCGCGATCCGCGCCGTGTTGACGCTGTTCGTGGTGCTCAACCCGGTGGGGCTGGCACCCGTCTTCGTGGGGCTCGCGGGCACGCGTTCGCCACGCGAGCAGGAACGGATCGCGCGCAAGGCGGTGTTCGTGGCGGGAAGCGTACTGATCTCGTTCTGGATCGGCGGCTCCTGGCTTCTCGACAAGCTCGGCATCACGCTCCACGCCTTCCGTTGCGCAGGTGGGTTGCTGCTCTTCCGCATCGCCGTGGGCATGCTATTCGCGAAGGAAGAACGGCGCACCGACGAGGAGGAGGAGGAGGCGCGGCTGCGCTCGGACATCGCGGTCTTCCCGCTCGGCATCCCGCTCATCGCTGGGCCGGGCGCGGTGGCAAGCGTGATGATTCTCGCGGGCGAGGCGCATCAGTACCGCTGGGGAACCCTGATCGTGCCGCTCGCCGTGGTGCTGGTGCTGACGCTCAACTACTGGAGCCTGCGCATCTCCGGCTGGGTGACCGAGCTCATGGGGAAGACCGGCGTCAACGTGATCACGCGCGTGCTGGGGCTCTTGCTGGCCGCCCTCGCGGTCCAATACGTCGCCGACGGTGCGCGGCCGCTGCTCGGCTTGGCGGGCTGAGCCGCCGCGCTCGCGATCTGGTTTCCATTCACGGAGGGATTGCCGATGGCCGTCGAGCGGGTGGCGCGATTGCAGGGCGACGAAGAGACGGAGCCGGCCGTGGTGCCCGTGGCCGCGGGGGGCATGCTGAGCGCCTACACGCCCACGATCTACCTGCACGGCGAGCTCAACGCGCTGATGGCGCGCCAGTTCGTGGAAGCGGTGGAGATCCTCACCTACGAACGCAAGGTGAGTGCCGCGGTGGTGGACATCGCCACGGATGGCGGCGACTACTTCGCGGTGAGCGTGATCCTGAGCGCGATGGCGGGAAGCGCGATCGCGTTCTCCACGTACGCGTCCGGGCAGGCTTACTCGGCGGGAGCACTGGTGCTGAGCGCCGGCAAGCCAGGAGCGCGCTTCATCAGCCCGTACGGCGCGGCGATGATTCACGGCATGCTGATCGCCGTTTCCCCGCAAGGCGTCGAGGACGCCGCCGGTCAGGCGCGCTTCGACGAGCGCTTGAACGAATCGATGATGGCGACCTTCGCGAAGAACTGCGGCATGAGCCGCGGCGAGCTCATGGAGCGGATCGCGAAGACCGGCGGGCGGTGCCTCTGGCTCACTCCCGAGGAAGCCCTGGCGATGAAGCTCGTGGACCACATCGGCATCCCGCACATCACCAGCGAGACCCAGTTCGGTGTGGCGGGGGTGGAGGTTTGAAGCCTCACCGCCCGCGGCGGATCGACTGGATGGTTTCGTCGAGGCGCGAAAGGAAGCGGGAACGGTCGCGGGGGCTCATCGGCGGCGGTCCACCCACGTTGTTGCCGAGGTCGCGCAGCTCTTGCATCAGCTCGCGCATGGCGAGCGCTTCGCCGATGGTGTCCTTCGAGAAGCGCTCGCCGCGGGTGTCGAGGACGCGTGCGCCGCGCTCCAGGCAGCGCGCGGCGAGCGGGATGTCGGCGGTGATGGCGACGTCGTCGGCGCCGATGTGCTCGGCGATCCAGTGGTCGGCTTCGTCCGGTCCGGCGGCCACGCGGATGCGCTGGATGCGCGGATCCTCGGGCACGAAGATCGCGCGGTTCGACACCACGAAAACCGTGAGCCGGTAGCGCGCCGCGACGCGGTAGGTCTCGTCCTTGACCGGGCAGCCGTCGCCGTCGAGGTAGAGATCGAGCATCGGTCTCGGTGCCGTCAAGCGCTCGCGTGGCGAACGCCGCTCAGCCAGCGGCACCGAACGCCGCGCTCACGACCGCGCGCGCTTCTTCTTGGATGCGGCGCAGGTGATCGGCGCCTAGGAAGCTCTCGGCGTAGATCTTGTAGACGTCCTCGGTTCCAGAGGGGCGCGCCGCGAACCAACCGTTTCTCGTGGTGACCTTGAGACCGCCGATCGCCGCGCCGTTGCCGGGTGCCTGGGTGAGCTTAGCGACGATCGGCTCGCCTGCGAGTGTCGTGGCAGGCACCTGCTCGGGCGAGAGCTTCTTGAGTAGATCCTTCTGCGCTGGCGTCGCCGGTGCGTCGACGCGCTCGTAGATCGGATCGCCCAACTCGTCGGTGAGCGAGCGATAGATCTCGCCCGGATCGCGTCCGGCCTTGGCGGTGATCTCGGCGGCGAGCAAGTCGAGGATGATGCCGTCCTTGTCCGTGCTCCAGGCTCCGCCGTCTTTTCGCAGAAACGACGCTCCTGCGCTTTCCTCGCCGCCGAAGCCGAGTGAGCCGTCGAGGAGCCCATCGACGAACCACTTGAAGCCCACCGGAACCTCGACGAGCCGGCGCCCGAGCCGCGCTGCGAGTCGATCGATGAGGCTGCTCGACACCAACGTCTTGCCGATGCCTGCATCGGCCCGCCACGCCGGACGGTTCCGGAACAGGAAATCGATCGCGACGCACAAGTAGTGGTTCGGATTCATGAGCCCGGCCGAGCGCGTGACGATGCCGTGGCGATCGTTGTCGGTGTCGTTGCCGAAGGCGATGTCGAAGCGGTCCTTGAGCTCGACCAGTCCGGCCATGGCGTGTGGCGACGAGCAATCCATGCGGATCTTGCCGTCCCAGTCGAGGCGCATGAAGCGGAAGGTGGGGTCGACGCTCTCGTTCACGATCGTGACGTCGAGGCCAAAGCGCTCGCGAATCGGCGCCCAATAGCCCACGCCCGAGCCGCCGAGCGGATCCACGCCGATTCGGAGCGTTGCCCCGCGGATCGCGTCGAAGTCGATGACCTCCGCGAGCTCACCCACGTAGCTCGACACGTAGTCGTGCTTGCGCGTGGTCGGCGCTCGGCGCGCTTGCGCCGCCGAGAGCCGCTTCACCACGTCGATGCCCGTGGTGAGGAGCTGGTTGGCCCGCTTCTCGATCCAGCCGGTGATCGTGGTGTCGGCGGGGCCGCCATTGGGCGGGTTGTACTTGAAGCCGCCGTCCTCGGGCGGATTGTGGGACGGCGTGACCACGATGCCGTCGGCGAGACCTTCGGTGCGGCCGCGGTTGTGCGTCACGATCGCATGCGAGATCACGGGCGTGGGCGTGTAGCCGTCGCCGGCGTCGATCATCACCGTGACTCCGCTCGCGGCCAGCACCTCGAGCGCGGTGG
Source organism: uncultured bacterium (assembly GCA_964450125.1). Classification (GTDB taxonomy): domain Bacteria; phylum JADJOY01; class JADJOY01; order JADJOY01; family JADJOY01; genus JADJOY01. Next base: position 5,082 of record CAYVDO010000144.1, on the reverse strand, counting down.
TGAGCGCAGGCAGCGAAAGCGCGTGCGTGTCCATCCCCAGGAAGAGCGGTCCGGTGATGCCCACGCGGGTGCGGTAGTCGCAGATCGCACGCGTGGTGGCGACGATGTGCGCCTCGTTGAACGAACGCTTGAGCGACGACCCGCGGTGCCCCGATGTACCGAAGGCGACGCGCTCGGCGGGCACGGTGGGATCGGGCGTGTCCGTGTAATACGCGGTCACGAGCCGCGGCACGTCGACCAATTGCGCTACAGGAGCGGGTTTCCCCGCGAGTGGGTGAGTGGTCATCGATCTAGCTCGTTCCTGGCTGGGCGTCGGAAGTGGCTCGCGCCATGAGCCGTGGCTCGATTCGGTCGAGCATGGCGAGAAGCCCCTCGAGGATGGTGAACGGGTGTGGCGGGCAGCCTGGGATGTAGAGGTCGACCGGAACCACGGCAGCGGCCCCGTCGTGGACCTCCGGGTGGCCGGCGTAAGGCCCTCCCGAGATCGCGCAGGCGCCGACCGCGATCACGATCTTCGGCGGCGCCACGGCCTCGTACGTCTTGCGCAGAGCCACGCGCATGTTCTCGGAGATCGCGCCGGTGATCAACAGGCCATCGGCGTGACGCGGGGACGCGACGTACTGGATTCCGAATCGCCCCAGATCGAACACCACCGTGCCCAGCACGTTCACGTCCGCCTCGCAGCCGTTGCATCCCCCCGCGCTCACCTGGCGAAGCTTGAGCGAGCGCTGGAACATCCGCACCATCTTCTCGTCGAGGGCGCGCGCCCGATCCGCGAGCTCGCCCCGGGTGACGAGATCGTCGCGCCGCCGCGCCGAAAGCCGGTATTCGCTGGTGTAAACGATCGCACCTTCGGGGCACGCTTCCACGCAGTCGGTGCAGAAGAGACAGCGGCCGAGATCCAACGCGAGGCCGCCGTCCGCTCGCAGCGCGTCGGTGGGGCAGGCGTCGATGCACGCGCGGCAGCCATCCGGGCAGCGGCTGGCGTCGAGGCGCGGGTATCCACGGAACCGCTCGGGCAACGACGGCGCCTGGTTGGGGAAGTCGGCGGTGCGATGCCCCTGCTTCCACCGTTCCAGAAGAATGCGCAGCATGGGCGAATTCCTAAACGGCCTCACGGAACGTGGATGGATCTGGTGGCGCGGGTCGCGAGGATCGCGGAGAGATCATCACAGATCGTGGCCGCAGTACGAGAGATTGAAGCTCTTGTTGCACAGTGGAAAGTCCGAGATCTGCTGATCGCGAAGCGCCATCGCGAGCCCGGTCCAATTGTGGAACGACGGATCCACGATCTTGTACGCGGCGAAACGTCCGCGCGCGTCGCTCATGGCCACGTGGCACACCTCGCCGCGCCAGCCTTCGACCAGTGACACCACGAACATGTCCGCACGGGGCGGCGGGCACGCGCGGCGCGGCTCACCACGAGGCAGCTCGCGAAGCTGCGCTCGCACGTAACCGATCGAGCGCTCGATCTCGAGCCATCGAATGTAGGCGCGCGCGAACACGTCGCCCGAGTCGACCGTCGAGATCGGGATGTGCGCGACCTGGAACACGCCCGACGGATGGGTCTTTCGCACGTCGCGCCGCAAGCCGCACGCGCGCGCCGCAGGACCAACCAGACCGAGCGCGCGGGCGGTGTCGGTCGCCACGCGGCCGGTGTCCTCGAAGCGGGCCATCACGCTCGGCGCCCTCCACAAGGCGCGGGCCGCAGCGGTGACGTCACGCTCGGCGGCGTCGAGCCTGCGCTCGAGGTCCTCCACCATCGCCCGGTCGACGTCGAATCCGACTCCACCGGGGCGCACGAGCCCGCGTCCGAAGCGGCTCCCGCAGATGACCGCGGTCATGTTGAGAAAGTCTCCGCGTAGCCGGCCGCACCACGACGCCGTGGGAAGAAAGCCCACGTCGCCGGCGAGCGCGCCCAGGTCGCCGGTGTGGTTCGCGAGGCGTTCGAGCTCGAGGGCGACCCCGCGCAACGCGTGACCCCGCGGCGTGGCGCGCGCGCCGCTCAGGGCCTCGACCGCGTGGCAGTACGCGATGGCCTCGCCGATGGTGGTGTCGCCGGCCAGCGTCTCCATGTAATGGATCGTGCGCTTGTCCGGCCCACCGACGAGGCGTGGCTCGACGCCGCGATGCTGATACCCGAGCGAGATCTCCAGGTGGAAGACGTGCTCTCCGTGACACTGGAAGCGGAAATGCCCAGGCTCGATCACTCCCGCGTGAACCGGGCCCACGGCGACCTCGTGGATCTCCTCGCCCTCGACGCGGAAGAAGTCCGTGACACCCACGATCGGCGGCTCGTCGCTGGGGCGTCCCCAGGCGTCGTGCCCGGGTCGGTACGAGCGATGGAAGCGCACCGGCTTGAGCCACGGGTGGCCCGTGGGCACCACGCCCCATTGCTCGGCGATCTCGCGCTCGAAGAGATGCACTTCGACGCAGTCGGGGGTGAGCGAGGGGTACGCATCGCTCGAGAGCAGCGTCCAGCCGCATTCGAGCGATCCCTCGTCATCGTCGGCGAGCACCACGAACAGCGCCAGCTGCTCGTCGTACGGGACGCCGAAGAGCGCGCTCACGCGCAAGCCGCGGCCAAACGCGCCGATCACCGCAGCGCGGAAGTCGTCGAGCGCGAGACGCGGCAGCGACGCCACCGGCACCGCCACCGCGTTGGCGAGGGTCGCGAGCCGGTTGCTCATGGGGTGGCCTCGACGAAGCGCGCGGCGTCGTGGAGCGACCGGTCGAGCACCGGCGGGACGTAGACTCCGAGCAGCAGCACCAGCGCCAGGAGCACGAGGATGGGAAGGACGGTGCCGATGCTGTCGCGGAAGTCGGTATCCGGGAGATCGGGCTTGGGCTCGCCTTGGACCACCGCCAGCACGGTGCTGCCCATGCCCACGAAGACGACGAACAAGAACACCAGGAAGAGGGCCGCGACGCCGTAGCGGCCTGCGGAGACGGTCGCGCGCAGGATGGTGAACTCGCTCAGGAATGGGCCGAATGGTGGGGAGCCGGTCACGGCGAAGAACCCGGCGAGAAACAGCGCCGCCGACACCGGCACGCGTCGCAGCGCGCCGCCCACGCGATCGGTCGTCTTGCTGCCGTAGGCACGATGGATGTTCGCGGCCGACAGAAACATCACGCCCTTGGTGAGCGCATTGTTGATGACGTGGAGCAACGCGCCGAAGGTCGCGGCGCCGCCGATGCCCACCCCCAGCACCAGGATTCCCACGTGCTCGACGCTCGAGTAGGCCAGCATTCGCTTGAAGTCCCGCTGACGCGCCATGAACACGCCGGCGACCGCCATCGAGACCAGTCCCATCGTCACCATGAGGTCGCGGGCGAAGGCACCTTCGCCGGCAGCGCTGCAGATTTGGAAGAAGCGCAACAGCGCCAGGAATGCGCACGTGGTGAGCCCCCCGGCGAGCAGCGCCCCCACCAGACCGGGTGCTTCGCCGTAGGCGTCGGGCTTCCAGGTGTGCATCGGCGCCAACCCGAGCTTGGTGCCGTAGCCCACGAACAGCAGCACGAACGCCGAGTGAAGCCAGGGCCGCGAAAGCCTGGGTGCTTGGCGCACCAGATCATCGAACAGGAGCGAGGTCTCGAGCCCCGAGTGCAGCGCCGAGTACGCGAGGAAGAACGAGCCGAGCAGCGCGAGCGCAATCCCCACGCCGCCGATCAGGATGTACTTCCAGGTCGCTTCCAGGGAGCGTGGGTTGTTGTTGAAGTAGATCAAAGGAGCCGACGCCAGCGTGTTGGCCTCGAGTGCCACCCACATCAGGCCCAGGTGGTGTGATTCCGCGATCAGCGTCATCATCGCCAGGAAGGCCAAGAGCGCCGCGCAGAAGACTCGATTCGATTTGTCGGGACGAAGCGCGAGGTAGGTCGGCACGTACCAAGAGCAGACGAAGAACAGCAGGCTCAAGAGCGGCAGCACGACGCGCGAGAGCTCGTCGATGACGAGCCAGCCGCTCAAGGCGCTCACGCCCTCCTCGCGCACCGCTGCGATCGTGATGGCGAAGTGCAGCGCGGCGGCGAGCGGCACGAACCGCGGGCGCCAATGGTTGGAGGGCGCCGCCGCCGCGCCCAGCGCGAACAGCAGCGGGACCAGCACCAGCGCGATCGCCATCGCTCACTCCTTGAGCGCGTCGAGCCGCGCCACGTCCAGCGAGGCGAACTCGCGGTTGATGTGATCGATCACGATGCCGATCACGAAGATGGCGACCAGCAGATCGAGCAGCACGCCGACCTCGACCAGGAAGGGCATCGCTTCCTGGAGCGTGAGCCCCATGATGAAGATCCCGTTTTCGAGCACCAGGTAGCCGACGACCTGCGTGATCGCCTTGCGCCGTGTGGTCAGGATCAGGAACCCGGTCAGCACCGTCGCCAGCGAGCTCGGCAACAGCAACGAGCCCACGTGCTGCGGTGCGAGCGGCAGCTTGCTGGCGAAGAGCAGCGCGGCACCCGTCGCCACGGCGCCGAGGAGCAGCGAGCTCACGTAGCCGATGAAAGGTTCGATCTCGCGGCGGATCGCCGCATCGCGAATCGCGCGCAGCAGCAAGCCGGGGATCACGATGCCCTTGATGGCAATGGTCGCCGCGCCGAGGGCGATCGGCCGCACGTCGGCGATCGCGTGCAGCAACACGCTCACCAGTCCGAGCAAGACCCCTTGCGCCGCGGAGGTCCGGATCGCGGCCCGGAGCCGGCTCGTGCCGAGCAGCAGGAAGTTGAGGAGCAGCACCACCACGAGCAGGGGATCGACCAGCGATTTCACCGTCACGACCTCGCGAGCAACACCACGCCGAATGCCGACATCAGGCAGGCCGCCACCAACAGGCTGGGCACCTGGATCAGCCTGAGGCGCGCCATCGTCGACTCGATGACGCCGATCACGATCGCCACCGCGATCAGGCTGGCGACGAAGCCGCCCCACGCCAGCCACGGATCCAAGCCGCCGAGGGGCACCGCGATGCCCACCAGCAACGACGCGAAGACGAAGAGCTTGATGCTGGCAGCGTAGAGCACGACGCCGAAGATCGGGCCACCGTGGTCGAGCACCATCGCCTCGTGGATCATCGTGAGCTCGAGGTG
>CAYVDO010000143.1:0-16964 GCA_964450125.1 uncultured bacterium | reverse complement strand
CAGCTCCTCCGCGGCGGAAACCGAGTCGGCGCCAGGGCGAGTCGATTCGCCGCCCACGTCCACGAGATCCACGCCGCCTGCGACCAGCTCTCTCGCCCGGTCGAATGCTGAATCCACGGTAGGGGCGGACCCACCGTCGTAAAACGAGTCCGGCGTCACGTTGAGGATGCCCATGACCAACGTGCGCCGCCCCAGCGCGAGCGTGCGGTCTCGTAAGCGCCAGACTGCCGGCGCGCCTTGCGTGCGATCGTCGTCGGCGGCGCGCGGCGACCGCTCGCGATCGCCCGTGCCGCGCACTCGCGTCCTCGGCCGCCGCGAATCGCGACGGGGCCGCCGTCAGCTCTCGGGACCGAGCTTGGGGTTGCGCAGCGTCGCAGCCAGACCCGGCAGATCCGAGGCGGGCTCCTCGGCGGCAGCAAGCGGCCGCGGCGGTTGCCGCATCTTCGACGTGTCGCGCAGCGGCGCCAGCGCCTCGCCGCGGATGATGCGGTCGATCTCCTCGCCCTCCAGCACCTCGCGCTCGAGGAGCGCTTCGGCGAGGCGCCGTACCAGGTGGAGGTTCTCGCTGAGCAGGCGCCGCGCCTTTTCGAAGCCCTCGGTGCAGATGCGACGGATCTCGCCGTCGATCGTCTGCGAGGTGTGCTCCGAGAAGTCCTTCTGGTACGCGAGGTCGCGGCCCAGGAAGACCTGCTCCTCCCGTTTGCCGAACGCGAGCGGCCCGAGCTTCTCGCTCATGCCCCATTCACAAACCATCGAGCGCGCCAGCTCGGTGGCCCGTTCGATGTCGTTGCCGGCACCGGTCGTGGGCTCCTCGAGGATCAGCTCCTCTGCGGCGCGCCCGCCGTAGAGGATCGCGATCTGGCTGAGCAGGTACTCCTTCGGATACGTGTGCTTCTCGTCGATCGGGAGCTGCTGGGTGGTGCCGAGCGCCATGCCGCGCGGGATGATCGTGACCTTGTGGATCGGATCGGTGTCGGGCAGGAGCTTGGCGACCAGCGTGTGCCCGGCCTCGTGATACGCCGTCACGCGCCGCTCCTCGTCGCTGATGATCATGCTGCGCCGCTCGGCGCCCATGAGCACCTTGTCCTTCGCCTTGTCGAAGTCGAGGGCGTCGACGTGGTTCTTGTTGTGGCGCGCAGCGAAGAGCGCTGCTTCGTTCACCGTGCTCTCGAGATCGGCACCGCTGAAGCCGGGGGTGCCGCGGGCCAGCACTTCGAGATCCACGTCCGGCGCCAGCGGAATGCTGCGGGTGTGCACCTTCAGGATGCCCAGGCGCCCGCGTACGTCGGGCCGCGGCACCACCACACGGCGATCGAATCTCCCAGGACGGAGCAGCGCGGGGTCCAGGACGTCTGGCCGGTTGGTGGCCGCGATCAGGATCACGCCCTCGTTGGTCTCGAACCCGTCCATCTCGACGAGGAGCTGGTTCAGCGTTTGCTCGCGCTCGTCGTGCCCGCCGCCGAGCCCAGCGCCGCGGTGCCTTCCCACGGCGTCGATCTCGTCGATGAAGATGATGCAGGGCGCGTTCTTCTTGCCCTGCACGAACAGGTCGCGAACACGAGACGCACCGACGCCCACGAACATCTCGACGAAGTCCGAGCCGCTGATCGAGAAGAAGGGAACACCGGCTTCGCCGGCGATTGCACGCGCCAGCAGCGTCTTGCCGGTCCCCGGCGCACCCACCAGCAGGACCCCCTTGGGAATCCGTCCGCCGAGCTTGGTGAACTTCTTCGGGTCCTTGAGAAACGCGATGATCTCTTCGAGCTCGTCCTTCGCCTCGTCGACACCCGCGACGTCGTCGAACGTGACCCGGTTCTGATTCTCGTTGAGCAGCTTGGCGCGCGACTTGCCGAAGCTCATCGCCTTGCCGCCGCCCGTCTGCATCTGGCGCATGAACACGACCCAGAGCACGACGATGACGCCGATCGGCACCAACCACGACAACGTCATCATCACGTACGACGACGTCTGATCCTCCGGCTTGGCCTCGATCTGGACTCCATGCTCTTGCAGCCGCGCCACGAGTGTCGGGTCGTGCGGCGTGTAAGTGTGGAACTGACCGACGATGGTCTGCGCCGTCCCGGTGACGTGATTGCCGCGAATCGTGACCTTCTTCACGTCGCCACGATCGACACGCTCGCGGAACTCGCTGTAGGTGATCGTGCTACGGCGTTCGTTGGTCGCATTGACCAACTGAAACGCGCACAACACCATCACCAGGATGATGAGCCAGAGCAGGATGTTCTTGCCGGTTTGTGACGTCACCCGAGACCCACGACCTTTTTTCGTTTGATTTCGCTGAAATGCCGTAACCCACCCTATCAGAAGGGATCGGCACCCTCAACCCGAACGCGGCGTGCCCCGCCAGCCTCGTTCGCCGGAGGGCTCACCGCCGCGCGCGCCACCAGCGCCGATGCAGTGCGTTCGATGCGCATGCCGCCTTCCACGTCCACGCCGCGGCCCTCGATCGCATCGTTCGTGAGTAGCTGCACGAGCGCGCGCACCACGGGACGCCGCGCCTCGAGTCCGAGGTCGACGTGAAGCCAGCGCGCCACGACCCGCCGCACCAGCGCCGGGGATGCGTCGGCAAGCGCCTCGATCGCGAGGTGCGCTGGATCGCTGCGCACGGCACGGATGCGTCGCGCCTCGGCGTCGCGCTCGAAATGCCGCGCATCCTCGCGAGCCTCCGCCGCGACGATCACCAGCGAGCGCCGCAAACCGGGCGCTCCATGCGTCTCGAGCCATGGCAGGATCTCGTGGCGAATCCGATTGCGCGGTACGGTCGGATCCTGGTTGGTGGCATCTTCGCGCCAGACCAGGCCGCGCATGGCAGCATAGGTACGAAGCTGCTCGCGCCACACGCCGAAGAGCGGCCGCACCCACGGCCGGCTTGCCGCTTCCATCCACCAGCCGTCGCTCGGCACGCCTTGCAGGAATCGCAGGAGCGTCCACTCCGCCTGATCGTCGGCGTGGTGCCCGAGAGCGATCCAGTCGGCGCGCCAGGCCTGCGCCTCGCGAAGCAATACCTGCCGCCGTGCAACGCGGAGCCGCTCTTCCGGTGAGCCTCGCTCGGGCAGGTCGTCCGACCCGAGGCGCACGATCGCCGCCTCCAGGCCGCGCGTCAGCGCTAGCGCGCGAACGAAATCCCCATCCGCCGCCGAGTCCGCGCGCACCGCATGATCGACGTGCACCACGCGCAACGCCAACGCGCGGCGCTCGGCCACGCGCGCCAGCAGGTCGAGCAAGACCGTCGAGTCGAGGCCACCCGAGCAAGCGACTAGCCCCCGCTCGCCGGCGCGGAGCGCCCGACACGCGTCCAGCTCGTGCAGGACCGAGACCAGGAGATCCTGGCGAGTGGCGTGTGGCGGCGCCGCGCTGCTCAAAACCGCCTGCTCACGGCCGACCCGCCTGCGTCAGGGCGCAAGCGACGCTGATGCTCGATCACGCGTTGCCCGGCGCCTGCGATGCCGAGCGAAGAGACTCGGTGGTGGGCGCTCCGGGATTCGAACCCGGGACTTCCACCGTGTGAGGATGGCACTCTCCCGCTGAGTTAAGCGCCCGTTTTTCGCCGGAAGCGAAGAGCCGCGGAACATAGCGGAGGCCCCCGCACCCGTCAACGAAGTGCGGTTCCCGCAGCAGCGCCCAAGGCTTGCAGCAGCTCGACACAGCGGCGTTGCGCGCGATCGTCATCCGCGAAGCGCGTCGCATCGATGCCGGACGCACGCGGATCGCCGGCACAGGTCCGCAGGTGCTCGGTCGCCGTAGTGCGATCGCGCCAGGGCAAGAGCACTCGTTCGGCGTACTCGAGGTGCGCGGTCGCGAGCCGCGGGTCGAGGTCGAGCGCCGCTTCGAAGTACTGCGCCGCGCGTTCGAGCTCCGGCGAGTCGGCGTGCCCGGCACCAGCGAGTGCATACGTCTCCGCGAGTGCCGCGAGCGCGACGCCGGATCCGAACGCTCGATCCGCCGCAACCGCCGAGGCCAGGAGCTGCCGCGCTTCGGCGAGCACCTCCCCGCCGGCGGCTCTGGCGCGATGACGATCGAGCAGGATGCGCGCCACGAGGTAGCGCGCGCTGGCGTCCCCGGGCGAGGAGCGAAGCGCGCCGCGCGCCCAGCTCTCGGCACGTGCCAGCTCGCGCGCTCGTTCCTCCGGCGAGGCCACTGCCAGAGCCACGTTCCGGCTCGCCCGCGCTGCATCCAGCCAATCCGCGATGCCACCGCGATCGAGAAGCGACGCGTGAGTGTCGCGACGCTCGCGCCAGCCAGCGAGATCGGCGGAGTCCCGGGGGGCTCGCGAAACCAGCGCCGCCTCGACACCCCGTGCTGCCCCCGCCTCCGGTGCGCTCGATTGCGAGGCGCAACTCTCGGCGCCGGCGACGACGAGCGCCATCGCGCATCGGCGCGCCACTCGCGTGCGGCGCCTCACGCGAACGCGCCCTCCTTCTCGAAGGCGGCGATCTCTTCGGCATCGAAACCGATCTCACGCAGCACGTCCTGCGTATGCTCGCCCCACTTCGGCGGCATGCGGCTCACGCTCGCCGGTGTGCCGGAGAGCTTGATGGGACACGCGGGCTGCCGCACCGGGCCGATCTCGGGATGGTCGAGCTCCCACACCATCTCGCGTGCGACGGCCTGCGGGTGCGCGAACGCCTCGCCGATGTCGAGCACCGGCTCGAAGCAGCAGTCGACGTCCTTCAAGAACTCCACCCACTCGTCGCGTGTCTTGGATCGGAAGAGCGCGGTCATCTCGCCGAGCACCCAGTCCCGCCGCTCGCCGGACGCGAACGCCTCACCCATCAGGTCTTGCCGGCCCACGGCATTCACGAACGCCGTCCAGAACTGCGGCTCGAGCGCGCCGAGAGACACCGCCTTGCCGTCCTGAGTCTCGTACACCCGGTAGCAGATCGCCTGGCCGTTGAGCGTGTAGCCCTCACGCGTCGGCACTTCGCCATCCGCCAGATAGGCACCCGCGGTCATGGCGAGGAGCGAGATCGAGCCGTCGAGCATCGAGATGTCGACGAGTTGGCCTTCGCCGGTGCGATTGCGATTCACGATCGCTGCCAGGATGCCCGCGACGGCCATCAATCCGCCACCCGCGATGTCGGCCACCTGGACGCCGTAGACCGGAGGTGGGCTCGATGCCCAACCCGAGATTCCGGTCACGCCGGCGAGGCTCAGGTAGTTGAGATCGTGACCGGCGCGATCGCGCCACGGCCCATCCTGTCCGTAGCCCGTGAGCGCGCAATAGATCAGGCGCGAATTGCGCTTCTTGAGCTCTTCGTATCCCACCCCGAGACGATCCATCACACCCGGACGGAACTGCTCGATGAGGACGTCGTAGTGCTCGACGAGCTTGAAGAGCACCTCTCGCGCAGCGGGCCGCTTCAGGTTCAGCGTCATCGACCGCTTGCTGCGGTTGAGCGTCATGAAGCGGGCGCTCTCGCTTCCGACGAAGGGCGGCGTCATGCGCGTGTAATCGCCCTTGATCGGGTCCTCGACCTTGAGCACCTCCGCGCCGAGGTCCGCGAGTAGCTGCGTCGCAAACGGGCCGGGCAGGAGCCGGCTGAGATCGAGGATCCGGACGCCGGCGAGAGCGCCGGGCTGGGTCGAGATGGGCGCTGGCTTGGACATGCGAAGCAGTCTCCGAGGGCTCGCACGCGAGCCCGGTTCCGTGTGGCGATGGTCAGGAGCGACGAAGGGCGGGACGTTTCCGCCCCGCCCTCTCACGATGGGGGCACCCAGCGCCCCCGGCTCCAAAACCCTCGACGAGCCCGGCGCACGTCCGAGCCGTCGAAGGACCGTGCCTTCCTCGGCGAACGGCGGCTCGCGCCGTCGTGCCGTGAGAGCCATGGCCGGGATCTTTTACCCGTGCCATGCGCTTTCGTCGCGCGACCCTCTCGCGACGCTCGTCTCAGCCCTTGAGGACCTGGCCGAGCTTCATGGCCTTGCTCATGTCGCCCTTGATGCGGAGCTTGCCCGACATGAACGCGACCTGCGGATTGAGCTTGCCCGTGTCGATGTCCAGGAAATCCTGGGCCGAAACCGTGATCGTGCACTCGGCGTTGCCCGCGTCACCGGCGCAGACGCCCGGGTTCTCACCCTTGAGATCGACCGTCCACTTGCCACCGCCGTCGCCGCTGACGTCGAACAGATAGACCGCATTCACGGTCTTCGACTTGGCCGGATCCTTGGCGATGCGGCCCGCGATGTCCCCCTCGAAAATGTCCTTGCAAGTCTTCGACATGGCCCCTTCTCCTCGTACGACGTACCGGTGAACGGCCGAGCGGGATTGCTCGCGCCCCTACGATCAACCCCACTCTCGGGTGATTGATTCGTCAATCGGTTTCGTAGCCCGAACCAGCGTGGGCTGTCAAGCATGCGAAGCACGCCTGCACCGCGCAGGCAGAACTGCTCATCGCAGGCCGCAACCAAGCGACTCGCCAGCCTGACTCAGCGCGAGCGACTCCTCGCGACCCGTGCGGCGGTAGCCGCGAGCAGCGGAGCGACGGCGCAGAGAAATAGGACGGCGACGGCGAATCCCGCGAGGAAGGCGGCGCCAAAGCAGACGCAGTCGCCTGCTGTCGGCGAAGCGAGCACCACAGGCAATCCCAGCCGACGACGCACCACCCCCACCCGCTGGTCGAGAAGTCGATCGTCGTAGCGCTCCGCGAAGAGGTTGCGGCTCGCCCGCCCCGCTCGAAACGCGGCCAGCGTCGCGCGTGGCCAGCGCAATCCACCGAGACCGAGACCGAGCAGATTGAACGCCCACGCCGCCGGGTGCCGGCCGCAGCCCGAGCCGAGCTCCCAGGCCGCGATCTCGTACTCACCGCTTCCGCTCGTCGCATAGCCGGTGAGCACGTGGTGCAGATCGTGGATGCGCATGGCGCGGGCGTAGCCAGCGGTGTTCGGGAAAGCCATCGGCACGGGGCGCGCGCCGAGATCGACCCAGCGGGCGTCGTAACTGCCATCCCCCAGTTCGTTCGCGAGCAGGAAGCCCGCCAGCGCTTCGCGCAGGGTGAAGGCTTCGTCGTGCAATTTCACGTCGTCGAGCGCCGATGCGTGGACGCAGATTCCTTGACCCACTCGTTGGGCCGCCCGTATTGTGGCGCTCGCCGCCCCTCTCGCAAGTCCACGATCGCCGTTTCGAGGGCAAGCCGTGCGAGTCCTGCTCTTCAAGACCCTGCCTGCCAACGCCGGTCCCGACATCGGGCTCGGCTATCTCGCCACCGCGCTGCGCCGCGCCGGCCACGACGTACGAATCGACGATCTCGACTACGACGAGAGCCGCGGCATCCAGCTCACGGTCACGCAACGTGTCCGCCAATTCGAGGCCGATTGGGTGGGCTGCAAGGTGTTCGACCATTCGGTCGGACGCTCGCGCTCCTACCTAGCCGAGGCGCGTCGAGCGCGACCGGGAATTCGCACCTGCGTGGGCGGACCCCACGTATCCGGCTTCCGTGAGCGCGTGCTGGATAGCATCCCCGAGGCGGATTACCCGATCGCCGGAGAAGCGGAGCGCGCGCTGCCGAAGCTGATCGAGCTGGTCGAATCCGGCGGCGATCTGAGCCAGGTCCCCGGGTTGGTCCGCAACTCGGCCAGCGGCGTCGTGGTGGGCCATCAGGACTTCCCGCCCGACCTCGACGCGCTCGGTCTACCGGCGTGGGATCTGCTTGATCCGCGTGGGCACATCGAGCACTACAAGTCGGCCCCGTGGCTCGATCGCCCCATCCCCTACGTCCCCATCGTAACGACTCGCGGTTGTCCGTTCCCCTGCACGTTCTGCGCCGCTCCCGTGACCACTGGCAAGAAACTTCGTCATCACAGCGTCCAATTCGTCGTCGACGAGATCGAGCTCTTGCGCGACCAGTACGGCGTCCATTTCTTTTCGATCGCCGACGACGCATTCACCAACGAGCCGGAGCACGTCGAGGAGTTTTGCGAGACGTTGATCCGTCGCAAGGTGAAGTCGCGCTGGGACGCGGTGTCGAACGGCATCCGCTGTGACACCGTGACTCCCAAGCTCGCACGCCTGCTCGACGAAGCGGGCTGCGAGAAAGTCGGCTTTGGAATCGAGACCGGCTCGCCGCGCATCGTGCAGGCCATGCGCAAGAACTTCACTCACGAGCAAGTGCTGCACGCGATCGGCACCTTCCGCGAGCACAGCCAGGTGAAGCTCGAGGGCTACTTCATCATCGGTTATCCGGAAGAACGCTACGCCGATGCATTCCAGACGCTGCGCTTCTTGCGCAGCGTCGATCTGGACACGGCTTGGATGTTCGGTTTCAGCCCGCACGTCGGCACCCACGTCGCCGGAATGCTGCGCGACGAACGGGCCGAAGAGATCCGCTGGGGCGAGTTCGCCAACGACCGGATCATGTACGGCACCAAATTCATGCCTCGCTATGCTGTGAAGCTCTACTACGTGCTCGCCTGGCTGACGTTCTATCTGCGCCCCACGCGCTTTCTGCGGCTGTTTCGCGAGCTCGGCATCCCCGCAGCTCTGCGCGGAATCAGCCGCTTTTGGCTCGTGCTCTTTCCGGCAGCACGTCCGCCGGCGCCCGGCGCGGAAGCGGCGGAGCCGGCGCTCGCGAGCGGCTGAGCCTCGCAATCGAGTACGCCGCCGCAGCGGCCCGAGCGCGCGACCATCATGCGCGCCCCACGGTTCGTCTCCGCAGGCCCGCGCGGCTCGACGAGGTCCGTTCGCGTGAACGAGCCGAAGCTCCGGCGCGCTACTCGGCCGAGCCGGCGTACATCGCGTCGAGCGCGGCCTGATACTTCGCGGTCACGACCTTGCGCTTCACCTTGAGCGTGGGCGTCAGGTCGCCGCCTTCGACCGAGAAGTCCTGCGGCACGATGCTGAAGTATTTCACCTGCTCGAAGCTCGCGAGCTTCTTGTTCACGTCATCCACTACCGACTGAATCTTCGCAACCATCTTGGGATCGGTGGCGAGCGCGGCAGGCGAGCCGTCGACGAGGCCGTTGGCCTTCGCCCACGCAGGCGCCTGCTCGGGATCGAGCGTCACCAGCGCCACGATGTACTTGCGCTTGTCACCGTAAGCCATCGCCTGGGACACGAGCGGGTCGTTCTTGAGCAGGTTCTCGATGTTCTGCGGCGCGATGTTCTTGCCGGCGGAGGTGACGATCAGGTCCTTCTTGCGATCGGTGATCTTGAGGAAGCCGTCCGCGTCGATCTCGCCGATGTCGCCGGTGGCGAACCAGCCGTCGGCGAGAAAAGCGTCCTTGGTGTCCTGCTCGCGCTTGAAGTAGCCCATGGCTACGTTCGGGCCACGGCCCAGGATCTCGCCGTCCGCAGCGATCTTGAGCTCGACGCCGGGCAGTGCAGGCCCCACCGTGCCGAACTTGTAGTGCTCGGGCCGATTCACCGTCAGGACCGGGCAGGTCTCCGTGAGCCCGTAGCCCTCGAGGATCAGCAATCCCGCGGCGTGGAAGAACTCGGCGATCTCGCGCGCCAGCGGTGCCCCACCTGAAATGAAGTACTTGAGGCGGCCGCCCAACTTCTCGTGGAGCTTCGAGAACACCAGCTTGGTCGCGATCCGGTACTGGAGCGCGAGCAGCGGCGGGATGGGCTGGCGAGCCAGCTTGAGCTTGCTCACCTCCCTCCCCACTCCGAGCGACCAGGCGAAGATCTTCTGCTTGAGCGGCGGCCCCTGCTGTGCACCCGCCAGGACCTTGGCATAGATCTTTTCGTAGATGCGGGGCACGGAGAACACGATCGTGGGGCGCACTTCGGCGAGGTTTTCGACCACCGTATCGATGCGCTCGGCGAACGCAGTGGTGGTGCCGACGCGTAGCTGCGTGTATTCCTCGAGGCGTGCGAACGAGTGGGCGAGCGGCAAGAAGAGCAGATCGACGTCCTCCTCGCTCCCCAGCCCAATCGAGGCCGCGGCTTCGGTCGCCGCGAGGTGGTTGCGGTGCGTCTGCACCACCCCCTTGGGATTCCCCGTGGTGCCCGAGGTGTAAACGATCGTCGCAACCTGGTCCGGCTGGATAGCGTCCATCCGCGCGCGCATCTCCGCTTCGCTGCGCTTCTTCCCGCGCGTGATGAGCTGCTCGAAGCTCACGATCGTGTCCGAGAGCTTGCAGCCGGACGGATCGATGACCAAGAACGCCTTCACCTGCGGCATCTCGGTCTTGATCTTGAGCGCCTTTTGGAGCTGCGCCTTGTCTTCGACGATCAGGAACTTCGATTCCGAGTCGTTGACCACGTATTGGGTCTGCTCGGGGAGCAGCGACGGGTAGACGGGGATCGTCACCCCCCCCGCGCTCAGGATGCCGAGATCGCCTCGCACCCATTCGGGACGGCTCTGGGAGAGGAGCGCTACCGCCTCACCGGGCTGATGGCCGAGGTCGATCAAGCCGAGCGCGATCCCCTTCACGTCCTCGCTCACCTGGCGCCACGACGCTTCCATCCACTGCCCGTAGCGCTTGCTGCGCTGCATCGTCCGGTCGGGGTGCTTGGCGACGCGGTTCCAGAAGAGCTCGGGGATGCTGCGTTCGGTCATGGATGTCCTCTCCGACACGAAAAAAGCGCTGGCGATCGCGGCAGTGTGCGGACTCATCGAAAGGGGTGTCAACCTCGTGGAACGCTTTGCCCGCCGCGAAAATGCTCTGGTACGCTCGCGCGCCGAGACGCCCCGATGAACGGTGCTGCCCGCCTTCCGATGCCCCTGCGGCGCGCCGTCGGCGGCGTGCTCGCCTGCACCTTGTGCTTGGTGGCGTCGCCGTCGCGCGCCGCGCCACCGACGGCGGCACCACCCAAGGCCACGACCTATCGCGTGGCGGTGTTGCCGTACTGGAGCATCGGACCGAACGAGCTTCCGACGCTGGGTGACGGGATCGCGCGTGCACTGGCGCGCGACGGCAGCAAGCTCGCGCAGAACACGCGGCTGGTGATCGTCCCGCGAGCGGAAGTCGACGCGGCGCTACACGACGGGCTGAGCGCCACCGAGCGCGACGGCTACGCGCAGCTCGTCGCCAAGGGCGACCCTGATGCGGCGCTGCCGCTTCTCACCAGCGTTGCCAGGGCCACCGACGCGCGGCTGTTGGTGCTGGGAACGATCACGAGCGTCGGTGCCGGCGAAATCCAGATCGAGACCTGGTTGCTCGCGCGATCCGAAGCAGGGCTGCTGGAAGATCCGATTCGGCACGTGTTCCGCGTGCCGCGCGCGCGCAGCGCCGCCGAGATCGCGAATCAGGTGAGCCAGGACGATTGGTGGACGAGCGCGCCCGAGCTCGAATGGTTCACGCGCCTCGGTACGTTCCACCCCAACGAGACCCAACAGCGAATCCTCAACCTCACGGCCGACGCGAAGAAGGACCGAATTCAGCTCGTGGAGCGGATCTTTCCCGAGCCGTTCCTGCACGCCCGGACCTGCAGCATCACCCCCGAGCAGATGCGGGACGCGACCCTCACCACCGAGCAGCTCACGCAGCGGATGGAGCCCAACAATCCGCGCTCGCACAACTATCGAGGTTTGGTCGAGTTTTGCGGCAAGAACGAACCGCAGGCGTTGCGCTACTTCGAGAAAGCGAGTGCGCTCGACGCGTCGTTCCCCGACGCCTGGTACAACGCCGGCTGGATCTATTGGAACGCCTACCAGCTCGGTCACGGACAGGACGACCTCGGGCGCGCGTTCCAGTCGTTCTCGAAAGCGGTGGCGGCCGAGCCGGGATTCGCGGAGGCTCGTGCCAAACGAGGCTTGGCGTGGCTCGCGAAGGGCGACAACGGCAAGGCCGAGGCGGATCTGCTGGCAGCGACGCGCGAGGACCGCGACAACCCGGACGTCCTGATGGGGCGTTGCCAGCTCGCCGTCGCCGCCAAGCGTCTCGACTCGGCGCACGAGCTCTGCACCGCGGCGCTGCGCGTCGATCCCAAGCTCGTCGAGGCGCACAAGATCCTGGGCGACGTGGCGCGGGACCGCAACCTCGTCGCCACCGCCATCGACGAGTACCGCGCGGCGTTCGCCGAGAAGTCGGACTACGCCGAACCGCGCGTGGCGCTCATCGAGATGCTCTTTCACGAGAAGCGATACCGCGAGGCGCGCGCGGCCGCCGACGCGATGATCGCGGCGATCCCCAACCATTCGGTGCCGCACTACTGGATCGGCAAGATCTGCGAGGAAGGCGACCAGAACTACGCGTGCGCGGAAGCGGCGTATCAGCAAGCGCTGGCGAAGGATCGCAATTGGGTCACGCTGCGCGACGACATCGGGCGCGTCCACGCCAAACGGGGCCCCAACGCTCGCCCCGTGACGGCGGCCGACATTCCCCCCGCGGCGCCACCCGAGGTGGTCAAGACGTCTCCAACGCCCGCGACGCGCCCCGGCTCACGCCCGAACGCAGAGCCTGCACGGGAGAGCTACGAGGACTTCTTGCGCAAGTACAACCAGAGCAGGAAGCCGTGAGCGTCGGCGCCGACGCGCAATCGCGCCAGGCGCGCGCGTGAGACGCATCGGCCTCACCGGCGGGATCGGCTGTGGGAAGTCGACCGTGCTCGCGATGTTCCACGAGCTCGGCGCCACGATCGTCGATACGGATCAGGTCGCGCGGGACGTCGTCGCACCGGGCACGCGCGGGCTCGCCAAGATCGTGGCGACGTTCGGCACCGAGGTGCTCGCCGCCGATGGCTCGCTCGACCGCGTCCAGCTCGCGGCGCGGGTCTTCGCAGACCCCGAGGCTCGCCGCAAGCTCGAAGCCATCACTCACCCGCGCATTCGCAAGGCACTCGCATGGCGTTTTCTGCGCTTGGCGCTCATGCGTGTGCCGGTGGTGATCGTCGAGGCGCCACTGCTGTTCGAGACTGGCGGCGCAGGCCGATTCCACGAAACCGTCGCCGTGATCGCAGACGAGCGCGTGATCTTCGAACGGCTGCGCGCGCGCAACGGCTGGTCGGACGACGAGATCCGAGCACGACTCGCCAGTCAGTTGCCACTCGCCGAAAAAGCACGGCGTGCGACCCACGTCATCGAGAACTCGGGCGATTTGGAAGCGACGCGCAAACGCGTCGCCGCGCTGATGGCGCGTTGGTCGGGCCAGCACGCCGCATCGCGCCGCTGACGTCGCGCTGCGATCGCCAACGAAAAACGCCGGCCCGCTGGGACCGGCGTCTCGTCACGTCGCGGGATCCGAACCCGCGAGGGTCACTGCAATCCGATGGTGAACGTGCGCTCTTGTCCGCCCGCGTCGGGCTTGTCACGCGCCTGCACCGACATGACCTGTAGCACGTCGGTGCCCATGAAGAGCACCTGGCAGCTCTCGAGATCGGTGGGGTTCGCGATGTAGTTCGCACCCGACGAGTTGGCGCTTTGCACGAACACCGGCTTGTCCTTGTTGCGCGGATTGCGGTCCTCGTCGCCGTGCGCACGAATCACGATGTCGATGACTTCCGTCGACGTGAAGATGAGGTCGTCGAGCGCATTGTGGATTTCCGAATCGAGGGCATGGAAGAGTCGGTCGCATTCCTTGCCACGAGCCTTCTCGCGCATGCCGAGAATCTGGGGCGCGGCGAGCGCCGCGATGATGAGCAGCACGGCGATGACCGCAAGCAGCTCGATCAGCGAGTAACCCGCCTGACGTCCGCGTCGGTTCCGTCGCCTGCCGTCGTCCCTGCCCGCGTCCGCAGCGCCCTCGAGCGAAGGCGCATCGCTGGAACTCTGTGGACTCGTCTCGCTGCACCGTTCGGACGATCGATCGGTGCTCGCGGCCGTTGGATCCGCCATCGATCCTGCCTCCAACGCGGTTTACTACGGAATGGGGGGTACGGTCGATCCTACAGATGCCCTTTAGCAAGATCAATGCCTCGGACAACGGCGACCTGCCTGAACGGAACGCGTGTTAATCGCGTGATCCCGAGGTAGCACCCCCAGCCGTGACCCGCACCTGCCGTGCAGGACGTGGCAATTTGCGAGAATGTCGCAATCTGCGACGCCCGCGTGCGATCAGCTGGCTTCATCGAGCCCGTATCGCTTGAGCTTCCTGTAGAGTGTGCTGCGGTCGATTCCGAGGAGCTTGGCGGCCTTGGCCTTGTCGCCGTTGGTACGCCGCAGCGCGCGCTCGATCGCCTCGCGTTCGAGCGAATCGATGGCGAGGTTCGAGTCGGCCGCCGGCGATCCTTCCGCACGCCACTCGACCACGTGCCGTGGCAGATCGCTCGGTTCGAGCGATCCCCGGGCACCGAGCGCCACCGCCCGTTCGATCACGTTCTCGAGCTCGCGCACGTTCCCCGGCCACGGGTAGCGCACCAGCTGGTCGAGCGCTTGGGGCGACGCGCGCAGCGTCTCGCCGTCACGCTGATGCTGGGCCAGGAAGTGATCGACGAGCATCGGAATGTCTTGGGTCCTCTCGCGCAGCGGTGGCACGCGCACCTGCACGACGTGTAGACGATAGAAGAGGTCCTGGCGAAACGTGCCGTTTCGCACGGCTTGCTCGAGATCGCGATTGGTGGCGGCGAGAAAGCGGACGTCCACCTCGTGGTAGCTGGTGCTGCCCACGGGGCGTATCGCCTTCTCCTGGATCGCGCGGAGGAGCTGGGTCTGGGTGTCGAGCGGCAGCTCACCGACTTCGTCGAGGAAAACCGTGCCGCCCGTCGCCCATCGCAACAGCCCTTCGGTGGATTGAGTGGCGCCGGTGAATGCGCCGCGAACGTGTCCGAAGAGCTCGCTCTGGATCAGATTGGGATGGATCGATCCGCAATCCACCGTGACGAATCGCTTTCCCTGGCGACGGCTCACGTCGTGGATCGCGCGAGCGATGAGCTCCTTGCCGGTGCCGCTCTCGCCTTGGATCAGGATCGTGGACTCGCTCGGCCCCGCGCGCCGGATCACGTCCAGGATCTCGAGCATCGCGGGCGACGAGCCGACGATCGGTCCGAAGTGTCCGCTGCCGCGCGCCACGCGCATCAGGCGGTGGCTTTCCAACGATTTGCCCCGTTGGCGGAGCAAATTGCCGAGCACCCGCTCCACGTCCGTGGCGCCGAACGGCTTGGCGAGATAGTCGAAGGCGCCACTTCGGACTGCGTCGATCGCCGAGGGAATCGTGCCGAAGGCGGTCATCATCACCACCTCGACGTCGCGGTCGTGGCGCTTGATCTCCTTCAGCAGCTCGAGCCCGTCCATCTCCGGCATCATGTAGTCGATCATCGCGATGTCGGGTGGCGCGGCCTCGCACGCCTCCAACGCCGCGCGTGCGGAAGCGACGACGTCGACCTCCGCACCGAGGGCTCGCACCATGAGCGAGCACGCGTAGCCGTGATCGTCGCGATCGTCGACGACCAGGACACGGAAGCCCTCGAGCATGCGCTCAGCCTCGGGCGCGAGCCACGCGCAACGCGCCCACCAGATGCGTGCGGAAGCGCACCACCTTGCGCGCGTCGCCCGTCTGGCACACCAGATTCACACCCACGTGATTGGCGAAGGCCAACCCGAGCGCCGCGAGAGATCCGATCGCGACCATCGCCCCCAGCGCAGCTCGGTATGCGAGCGTGAGCGCGATGCCGAAATCCCGCCCCCACGGGATCCACTCCGGCACCCGATAGGTCAGGAGCGGTGCCGGTTTGAGGAGGTAGAGTGCCACCCCCAACCCGCCCGCGAGCAGCACGGCCAACGCGAACCCGAACCATCGCAGCCGCACCTGCTGAATGTCACCCGCCGGCAGACGCAGGGACCCACGACGGCTCTCGAAGGTCGCCGCGCCGTCCTGGATCACGAGCCGTCCGTAGCGCGCGCCGACGAACGCTGGATCGCCGCCCACGTACCGTACGGAGACTCGCAGCGAAGCCTCTGGCGCGATCGCGCCCGTGCCGGCCCCAGCAAGCTCCCCCTCGTCCATGGCCGAGGCGGCAACGAGCTCGGCGGACGGCGCATCTTCGAGTGCTTCCGCGGGTCGAGCGTCAGGTGGCGGAGACGCACGCTTGAGCGACGACCACGCCGAGCGCAGCGACGCGGCGAGCGACGGCTGCGCCGCTCCACCCTCGCTCCGCGCAGCGAGTTGGTTCCTGTAGTAAGGCGTCTCGATCGCCCGGAAATAGACGAGCGTCGCGCCGATTCCCACCAGCAGCACCACCAGCACACCGAGCAAGCAGATCGCCGTGAGCCAGATGGCGCTGGTGGTCGCCGCCAACGCACCCAGACCGAGCACCATCACCGCCGCGCTCACGACCAGCGCGCGCCAGCGCAAGAGCACCAGGAACGTCAGCGATTCAGCGAGCGATTCGAGCGCCGCGGTATTGCGCTCGGGGCGCGCCTTGGGCGCACGATCGGGCGAGGCGCCACAGCGCGGACAGATTTCGTTCTTGGCGCGATCGAAGATGACGAAGCACGAGGGACACTTGAGGTAGGTGGCGCTCGGCGGCGCATCGCCCTCCTCGTCGGAAGATCCAATGGCTACACCGGCCGCGGGCGTCGTCACGTCCGGCCTTCGACTCGACGTGGGCGTCGGCGTCGATGCGGCGCGCGAAGCCGGGCGCGGGGTCGAGGGTGACGAGGGCCTCGGCGTCGCGGGCGACGCTGGGGCACGGCGCGGCCGTGCGGTCGGCGGTGAGGACGACGCATTCGCGCCGCTGCCCCCCGCCGGATCTGCCAGGATGCGCTCGATGTCGAGCTGCTGTTGCGTCGTCGGACAGCGCATGCTGGCAGCGTCCGAAGGCGGGGGCGCCGGAGCGCCTTTGGCCGCTGGCCGTGCGGATTGCTGGTGCTTCGGGCAGAGCGCGTCGCGGCCCGAGGGGAAGAAAGCCGACACGAACGGCCGAGCGCAATCCACTCCACCGTCGTTGCCCGCACAAAACGCGACGTAGTGTTTCTTGCCGCACCCAGGGCATTCGAAGAGGACCGGCATCCTCATCCCGTGCACCTCCTCCGCACGACTCGATCGATCGTCGTGCCGTTCATGCCGCGGCGGCGACCTCGCGCACCACGTGAGTGAGCCCGTCCGCCCCATCGACGCTCCGGAAC
>CAYVDO010000142.1:13620-17063 GCA_964450125.1 uncultured bacterium | reverse complement strand
CGGTCTTGAAGAGCTCGACGTTTACGTTCTCGAGACGTGCCGCCGCGAACGTGCTGCTCAGGCGCAGCACCTTGTTCTTATCGGTGAACTTGTACGCGAGCACCGCGTAGCGCGTCTCGGTGTCCGGGTGGCTCGGGACGAACGGCTCGTCCCCGTCCACCTCCACGTCCCCCGACTCCGGCTCGAACGGATCGCAATACCAGTTCGACGCCTGCGCGGCGCCGCTGGTGGGGACACACGCACTCGCCGCGAACGCCTCCCCGGCGCCCGCAACGGCGGCGACGAAGGCGGTCCTTGCGATCAGCGTTACCCACACTCGGTGGATAGCGTCCTGCGACCGCTCGATGTAAGCCAGACGCTTCGCTCCGGTTACGGCTGTAGCGGCAACAACGCGCGCGGCACGAACTCTACCGGGTTGGAGACGCATCCGCGGACATCCGGCACGTCGGGAGGCGGCGGCGGATCCGGATTGTCGATGAGAATTCCGTCGTTCTCCTCTTGGTTGCCGCCCTGAGACGTGAAGGGGCCGTTAACACACTCAACCCCGTCATTGGCGTTGGGTAGATCCGCGGCTCCGCCTCCGCCACCGGCGATCACAGTGTTCTTGAGCGTCACCGACGCCTGGGCACCGCCCCGTTCAATCGCGGCGAAATCCCAGTCACTGCGAACGTCGCAGGTGTCCAACGATATGGTCGAACCGAGACCTTGAACGAACACAGGAGTCCCGTCGGTCGCCGGGTTGTTCTGGTTGAGCGCAACGCGGGTGAGCTCGGCGTCCGCGCCGGCGAGGACAGCCAGCCCCGCACCATTGCCACCAGCGGTATTGGTCCTCACATACGCATAGCCCGGCCCGGCAGAAGAAATCTCGATCTTGGAGTCGGGCGAAGCACCGGAAACCAGCACTCCTCCCCCATCACCCGTCGTCGCCTCGTTGCCCTGGATGACCGGTGCACCCGTCAGCTCAGCGCTGGCGCCGCCAGAGATCGCAATACCACCACCACTCCTTTCCGCGGTGTTATCGGTGATCGATCCACCAACCATCGTCAGCTCTCGCCCGCCGCCGAGCCAGACACCGCCACCATCGGCAACGCTGCCCCCCGCCTGATCTTCCGCTGCGTTGGTGGTGACCGTCGACCCACTCGTCAGCGACACCGTACCCGCGCCTGTCGCCCAGATACCCCCACCTTGGATGACCTGGCCGACGCCCGGGTTACCGAGCGCGTCGTTGTTGGCGACGTCGACGTTATCGAGCTGCACATTGGCATTAGCGTCTGCGGAAATGCCGCCACCGTGGAGCGTGGCGGTGTTGTTGGTCACGACGACGTCCTTCATCTCCAGCGTGCCGGCGCTCTGCACCTGCACCCCCGCACCAGTGCTTGCACTGCCATCGCGGATGGTGACGTTCGAGATCCCGGTCGGCGCGGCAACATCGAAGGCGCGGTCGATTCCACCGCCGCTGATCACGACGTCGCTCGGCGTGGCACCGAGGCCGACGATCCCGACCGGCTGCGTGATGTCCAGGTCGCCCCCTCCAGGGCCGGTGAGTGTGTAGGTCGTCGAGGGGCCACCGATCACCGGCACGCCGATCAAGTCGTAGCCGGCCTGGCCGTTGGCCGTCTGAATCGCGCCGCGCAAAGAGCAATCGTTCGCTGCCGCAGTGCAGGCCGTTGCGGCGGCGGCGTCGTCCGTCCGGTCTACAAGGAGCGGCTGCGCCTCGAAGGATCCGGCGTCAGATTTGGGGCCATCGCGCAAACCGTCGACGGCTCGCGGTTCGCCGCGCTGGTCGTCGTCCTGGGTTTCCAACGTCGCGGCGTCGAGCGCCAGGCTCGCGGTCTCGAGTGCGTGCGTCTTGGGATGGTTACCGTTGCTGCCAGTGTTGTCGCGCAAAGCGTCCAAGCGAAGGTCTGCTACTTGCGTGAAGCCGCATGCCGGGGTGCCCGTCAATAGATTCACGCTGCTCGTCGCCGGGGTGCCGTCGGAGGTCGCGCACTTGCCGTCGAGAATGGTGTTCGTCGCCGAGAGGTCGCCCGTGCTGTGCTCGACGGTCGATCCTGCGCCGCTAGCGCCTGCGGGATCGACGATGGTGACGTGATCGAGCTCGAGGTCGCCTGCCGACCGGATGGCGGTGCCCTCGTTGCCGGCGATGTTACCGCTCAGCGTCGAGTTCACGAGGCTGAGGGTGGTGCCGGTGTCGGCGTATACCCCGCCACCATCGCCAGCCGCGGAGCTGCCCTCGATCGTGACGTTCTCGAGGTCCAGGTTTGCGTTGCCACGCAGCCAAACGCCTCCGCCATTCCCGGCAGAGTCTCCACCCGCGATCGACAGATCGCTCAGGCCGACCGAGATGGCGTTCGAGCCGTCGCCCACCTGGAGCACACGAGTGCCAGCCACGTTTGACTCGATCGTTGAGCCATCGCCATGTCCGAGGATGTCGACATCGCGGTTGATGTCGAGCTGGCCGCCGGCGAACACCCCACCAACAGAATTGCTAGCGGCGAGAACAATGGTGTCGTTGCTCGCGTCGTTGAGCAGATTTTGGAGCTGCGCGCGATTGGCCGCCGTCGGCACGTCGCCGGGATTTCCCTTCTTCTCGAATGCACCGACGTCGCACGCGGCCGCTTGCACACGTGTCACCCCGCGCTGGTCCGCGGTGACTCCCCCTAGCATTCCGCAGTTTGCCAGGTTCGCCTCGTCGACTGCGGCGCTCTTCGTGCCGATGGCGCGGGTACGCGTCGTACCTCCGTTCAGTGCGAGAGATTTGACCTTCGCCTTCTTGGCCGCCACCGAATGCTGATCTCCGGCACCAGTCAGACCGCAGGTATTTCCGGGGGTCTCGAGATTGCCACCGCTGCTCGTCAAGGGCGTGTTGCAGGTACCTCCGATCAGACTACTGCTGAGCGTGATCGCGCCGCCGTTGGCCGACTGAAGCGCAGCGTGGCCCAAACCGGTCAAATCGGTGGAATTCGCGCTCGCCGCGAACACGGTCGAGAGCACCAGATTCACCGTTGCGCCCGCCCCGTCGCTTCGGATCTCCTCGAATGTGGTCGGAGACGACGTCGTGTTCGCGCTCACGGTAACGTTGGTGAACGTGGCAGTTCCCGTGTTGAGAATCCCCGCGCCACTCGGCGCCTTGTTCTCGGCGATTTCACCTTGGCCTACCGTCGTTGCGGTGCCAGCATTGAACAGCCCGCCACCACCGGCCGCCGCCTCGTTGTTCTTCAGTGCAACGCCATCCATCGTCAGACCCGAGCCTTCGGTGTGGATCGCCCCTCCCGACCCGGCCAGCGCCTTGTTCAGAGAGAACACGGTGGCACTACCGGTGATGCTTCCCGGGCCGGTGATCTGAAAGAGCCCGCCACCGCCGGTTCCGCTCGACTGGTTGTTTGTGAACGGCACGTTCGTGAGTGTCGCGACACCTGCGTAGGCCCCCCCCCCAGGGCCAC
>CAYVDO010000142.1:0-13520 GCA_964450125.1 uncultured bacterium | reverse complement strand
CGGCGGTGTTGTCGACGAACGAACCACCCGTGGCACCGAGCGTGGTTCCGACATAAACGCCGCCACCGGCGCCGCTGGCAGTGTTCCCGGTGACGGAAACACCGCCGAGCGTTGCCGCCCCGGTGGTGTACGCACCGCCACCACCGCCATTCTCCGCCTTGTTGCTGGCGAGCGAGCCACCCGTCATCCCGAGCGAGGCTGTCCAGATACCGCCGCCCGAGCCCCCAGCCTCGTTCGACGTCACCGCGACCCCGCCGGTGACCGTCACGGAAACCCCACCGCGAACCCCACCGCCATCGACTTCCGATCGGTTGTTGGTCACGGAGCCGCCGCTGAGGACGACAACGTTGCCGTACACGCCGCCGCCGTTGTCGCTCGCGGAGTTGCGCTCCTCCAGCGCCGCCCCACCCACGGCGACGTCCGTGAGATCGACGGTGCCATTGGGCGCCGCGAGCCCGCCACCCGACCCATTGGTCGCCTTGTTCCCCAACACCGTGCCGCCGTTGGCCGTGATCGAGCCGATATCGCTGTAAACGCCGCCACCGGGGCCTGTCGTTGCGGTGTTTCCGGTCACATCGACAGCGCTCGATAGCGTGACCGCCCCGGAGGAATACGCACCGCCGCCAGGACCGCCGGCGGTGTTGTCGACGAACGAACCACCCGTGGCACCGAGCGTGGTTCCGACATAGACGCCGCCACCGGCGCCGCTGGCGGTGTTCTCGGCGACGGAAACACCACCGAGCGTTGCCGCCCCGCTGGTGTACGCACCGCCACCACCGCCTCCGAGCGAGGTGTTGTCGGGCCCGAGGGTGCCCCCCTGGAACGTCAGGTCTGCGGTCGCGATGCCACCACCTTCGGTACCGGCTTGATTTTGCGCGACCGTCATGTTCGTGAAAGTCGCGCTGGATGACGCGAACGCGCCGCCACCCCTCAGCCCCGCGGTGTTCCCGCTGATCGATCCGTCTTTCGCGGTGATCACGGTGGCGAACACACCGCCACCACGCGCGAAAGTCGCTTCGTTCGCCGGTCCGACGGTGACCCCACTGAGTACTGCGAGACCCGCCGGGGCGGCTAGCCCACCACCTGGCCCGTTGTTCGCCTTGTTCCCCGACACACTTCCGTTGTCCGCGGTGATGGAGCCGCCTGCGCTGTAGGCGCCACCGCCACTGCCGGTTGCGGTGTTGTCGCTCACCACGACGTTTTCCAGCTGGATCTCGGCGATGTCGGTCCGAATGGCACCGCCGTCACCGGCAAGCGCCTTGTTGTTGGTGAAGCTACCGGCGTCGACCACGAGCGGCGAGCCGTTGCCATCGGCTACGAATACCCCGCCACCGCTTCCGTTCGCGGTGTTTGACTCGACCTTGACGTTCGTCAGCCGAAGGCTGCTCTGCTCACCGACACGCACACCACCGCCGTCTCCCGCTGCGTTCCCGCCGCGCACGGTGAGGTCGGCGAGATCGAGCCCCACTGGAGCAGGGTCGGGGAGCGGAACTAGCGACGGCGGTGGGGCGAATGCGTCGAAGACGCGATCGATGTCGTTGGCATCGATGATGGTCTCGGTCGCATCCGAGGTCGCGCCGTGGATGCGCAATGCGTCCTTCACGTCGAGGTCACCGGCTGCGGCGGCGTCGTCGCCGGATCCAATCGAAAGTGCGTGCGTGCCGCCGGCAAGGGCCAGCGTGTCGACGCCACCATTGCAGGCGACTTGCGGTTTGGCGTTCGCCGCTCGGACCGAAGGACGCAGCCCGCAACTCGCCGGATCCACGCAGACAGCGGGCTGCGCAGATGAGTCGGCCAGCGGGAGGACGTCGAACGTCGCAGGGACGCCAAAGGCATGGCCGGCACCCGCATCGGTTGCCGCGTCATCCCGGTTCGGTGCCCCCGCCAAGAGCGCGAAGTCGGTGAGCACGACGGAGTAGCCCAGCCAGTCTTTCGGCGTCGCGCCGAACGCCGCGAGCGGAGTGCTGTCGCAGGCGGGGCTCGGTTGCACTGCGCCGTTGACGATCTGGAACATACGTACGGCGCCAGATTGATCCACCGATCCCGCCTCGGCGTCCTGCCGCGGCTCGCCGACGGCGATCAATGCGCCACGGATGGCCACCGAATGTCCGAAGTACTGCCCCTCACCCGGGGTCGGTGATTGAAGCTCCTCGGAGGGGTTGTCGTCCCAGTCAGCTCCGTGTCGTTCGAACACGTAGGCCTTGCCGGCATTGTCGGCGCCGCCCACTTTCGTCCCGAGCGCACCGACCACGAGGCGAGCGTTCAATGCGTCCGGATCGCTAGCTGGATACTCGGCGATCGACACGGCGTTTCCGAAGAAATCGGCCGGAGGCGAGATCGATCCCCCGTACGTCTTTTGGGTAATCGTCACGCCACTCGCCACGTCGACCATCAGCACTTCGCCGGTCACGCTCGCGTCGCTCAGACAGGCCGGTGACGGCGCACGACCCGCAGGCACGGGAAGCGGCAGGAACGAAAACGGGTCGATCGACGGCGCGCGACTGTCGCTCACGTTTCCGGGGCCACCGACGACGACCGTG
The DNA here is from genome assembly GCA_964450125.1 of uncultured bacterium. GTDB lineage: Bacteria > JADJOY01 > JADJOY01 > JADJOY01 > JADJOY01 > JADJOY01. The sequence goes on along the minus strand of CAYVDO010000142.1, from coordinate 10,980 downwards.
TTGCCGCTCACCGCTACCGAGTAGCCTCGGCGCTGGCACTCGTCGGGTGTGTCTGCGTTCGTGCCGATGCGAATCCCGCTTCCCCAAGTGTTTCCGGTTCGCTTGAACACGTAGGCCTGACCCGCGAACGTTCGACTGTCGACCGTCCTCGTTGGCGCGCCCACGGCTGCGACGTTGCCGGACACCGCAACCGAGAACCCGAAGGCTGAGAACTCAGCCGTGGGTTGCGGGAGCTTGAGCTCTTGGACGGGTCCGCTCCACGTGCAGTCGCCAGCGGGGTCTGTGAAGGCGTAAGCGCGGCCCGTGGGATTGGCGGCCGCACTGCCGCGACCGAGGTACTCACCGACGATCATCGTGTCGCCATCGACCGCAACCGCGTGGCCGAATAGCGCGCCGGGCTGAGGGAAAGGCGAGAGGAGCCGCTTCTGCGTGCTGGACCCTCCTACGGGTCCGTAGCCCGAGAAGTCGTCCTTGATTTTGAACGAGTACACCGCCCCCGCGTCGGGCAGCGAAGACGATTGGTCTTCGAACGGTGCCCCCACGACCACGCACCGGCGGCTTCCCGCAATCGAGAGCCCACTCAAGGATGCGGCCTGGCCAGCCGTCTGGGTAAGCCATCCGCCCCACGCGGGGTTCGACGGATCACGCGGGGTCGGAACGGGCACGCAAGTGTTCTGACCGGCAAGCCCAGGGATGAGTGCTAGCAACAGCAGCAGCTCGGGTCGCCCCAAACCGCGCTTCGAGAGGATGGATTGCCGAGCCGTCCGGATGCTGCCGTATCTCACGCGCACGCTCCGCACTCCCACCGATATTTCTGAGTTGATTCTACAGGCGCTTCCGGAGCCACGCCAGCAAACGCACCGGGTGGCAGTTCGACAGCGCACTGAAGGGGCCCTGTTCGAGAGGCGGCCACTGCGACCCTCGCTGGCAGCTAGACGTCCCAGGACACCGGTTTCCGGAAGCAAATCGCTAGAAGGAGATCACCAGCACGCTGCGTCACCCGGAACATCGTAGTGGACTACGGTGCCACCCTGCGCCACGTCGACTTTCAGGATCGGTGGCAAGCTGCAATCGCAAACGAGGGTGGCCGTCGCGGTTACCGGCGCGCCGATGCCGAACGAGAAGCCCGGCACCTCCGTGCTGCAGTTCGGCACCGCGTTGCACGGTGATTCGACGGTTGCCGTCGCCGTCAGCAGGGATGTGATCGGGCAACTGCCCACGCTGAACTGCCAGAAACTCGTCACCTCGTCGGGCTCGAATCCGGGCAAACAACCGCTGGCCTGGATCGTTGGCGAGCAGCACAACTGACATGCAGTACCACCCGAATCCGAACAGAACTGGCCGGGGCAGCCGTTCGGCGGTGGCGCGGTGGGATCGCACTTCTCATCCTCGAAATCGAACTCGCTGTCGCCACAGGTCGTGCTCGCACACCCCGAGGTGTCGATGCGACAGCTCGGGAGGCAGAGCAACTCTCCGTTGCCCAGGCCGAAGTCGTCGCACGTGAGTCCGCCGAGATTCGTCCCGTCACACTCCTCGTCGAGATCCACGACGCCGTTCCCGCAGCCGCCGGACTTGCCGCAGACACAGCCCGAACACACCTCGTCGAGTGCGCACGTGCCGAGGGGCGCCTGGGGATCACACTCTTCACCCGGGTCCAGGCGGCCGTTACCACAGGAGGTCGGGCCGCCACCGCCGCCACCGCACTCCGAGGGAGAGAATTCCCGCACCTTGACGCCGCGATTCGCACTCTGGGCGGTGACGCGGAGATTGGACTGCGGGATGCAGGGCAACTGGAGCTCCGGAGTCAACTGCCCACCGGGAGGCAACGTCGGCAACGTGACAGGCTCCGAGCTGCAGCCCCCGACACCCACGGCTTCGGCGCTCAGCACCACGCCCTCGAGCGATTGCCCGAATGGAATCACACAGTCGTTCTCGACGCGAATCGAGAGCGAGAAGAGCTCGGCTCCGCCCGCGCCGCAACGCTCCGGGACGATTTCCCAGCCGCAGCAGCTGCACAGCACGCAGGCTTGATCCTGCGCCGTGCATGCGGTTTGCGGCGCCCCTGGATCGCAGATCTCGTTCGGATCGAGCTTGCCGTTCCCGCACAGCGACCCGCACTGCGACGTGTCGATCTGGCACGCGTCCGTACACACGAGCGGTCCGTCGAGCCCAACTTGGGTGAGACAGGTCGCGGTGCCGAAGTTCGTTCCGTCGCACGTCTCTCCGACGTCAATGCCACCGTTACCACAGCGCGCCGGATTCGAGCAGCGCGTGGTGTCGAACGTGCACTCGCCGGCGCTGCCAGCGGCGCCACAGGCAAGGATGCCCGAGCCGCGCTCCAGCGATTCGCACGATGCGCCGCCCAAGTCCGCCCCGTCACATTCCTCACCCGCATCCCGCACTGCGTTACCGCAGCCCACGATCGGCTGTTCGGGTGGTGGTGCCACCTCCCCGCCTCCGCCGCCGCCCGCGGTCTGCGTCGCGACGACGGCGCCAGCAGCAGCGCCACCGCCCACGGCGGCCGCGATCGCAGCGGTCGCACCGATGCCGACAGCCGCGCCGGAGGTAGCGAGCACCGATGGCGCGATCGACAAGAGCGCACCGCCGATCACCGCCGGCGCGACGATCTCGACGGGCACGGACTGGAGCTCAGCCTCCGCAAGCCCAAAGTTCGGGTCGAGCTTCTTGGCAACCTCGAGGTAGCCGCGTGCTCGGTCGAGGAGTTCCTTCTTGGAGGAAGCGTCGGCGGTTGCAAGGCCCTTGTCCTTGGCGTCGAGCCCGGCTGAGTACGCCTTGAGGGCCTCCAGGTTCTTGGTCTGCGGCGTGAGAATGCGATCGAAGACCCCGAGCGCTTTGAGTCGAGCTTCGTCGTAGCCGAGGCCGTTCAGGATCCCCAGTGCGGCCTTCTTCTGTGCGTTGATCCACTGCGCCATCGGCTCTTGGTACACATCCGATGCCAGGGGCTGGTCCGTGGCGCTCTCCAGCAGCAACCAATCCACCAGGAAAACTTTCTCCTGCGTGTTTGGCTCCTGATTGGTGAGACTCCCTGTCGAGACGCGGCCCGCGCCCAGCATGCGGCCCGCCCGCGCTTTCGTGGCATCGTCGATCAAGCCCTCGTCACCGAGCCGCATCTCGTTGTAGAGCGCCTGTAGCTGATCCCGCTCCAGCACGGTCAGCTCCTCGACCTTCTTCACGTCATCGACGAGAAGCGACATGAAACCCTTCTCCATGCCGATGAACTCGGGAGTGCCGAGGTTGCGGAAGTACGCGATCGCCAACGTGCGGGGATCGCCGGCCCCTCCTTCGGCCGCGAGCGCCTCGCGCGCGCGGCGGACGTTCTCGTCGTACTGGAGGGTCGCCATGTAGCCGCGGACGCGGCCGCGCAGGTCTCGTTCCTCCTCTTCCTCTGTGGACGGATCGAGCGTCTCGTACTCACGCCAGAGCGAGAGGGCTTGGGGGTACTCACCTTTCTGATAGTGCGCGAGCCCCAGCCACAACACGACCGCACTGTTTCCCGGCGCGAGTTGTTTGGCGACCTCGAGCGAAGAGATCCCCGAGTCGTAGTCACCCTGGCGTACCGCGCGAACGCCGCGGGCGAAGAAGTCCTCGGCCGAACCGGCCGCCCACACGGGCTCCACGCATAGGGCGCAGAGCACAAGTAACGCGGCCGCGAGCCGAACGGCGCACACGCGAGCTAGGAGGGTCACGCCCATCGCCTCCGGCACGCCACTCGCGTGGGCGAGAAGAAAGCTCCGTGCCGATCCACGCCAGCTCAACCCAACCTCACACTGCCGCACTGCGCCCCCCCCGATCGGTCACGGTTGACAGCTCGCGGGAGCTACATCGGTCGCTATCGTGCCGAACGAGGTGGTCACCTCGAACGTGATCGGCGTGCCCGCTGCGGGCGTGCAGAGCGCCAAGAGATCCTGAATCGAGACGTCGGCCGTCGCGGTCTGATTGGCCCCCACCTGCGTGAAACCGTCACGACGGCCGGCGAGCGCGATGGTGGGACACTGGATTCCAGCGTCGATCTTCAGATCTGCACGGGTGACCGGAAGCGTCCCGCCGCACCCATTCGCGATTCCGAGCATCACGGTCTCGATCGTCCCACCGTTGACGCTACAACCCAAGATCTTCGGCTCCCACACGCAGCAGGCGCATTCGGCTCCGGAACCTGGAGGGTTGCAGCCCATATTGTTGTCCGGACAGTTGCGGACGAGTCCGTCACACTCTTCGTTGCGTCGCGGGCCAGATGGACGCGGGTCGAGAATGCCGTCGCCGCAGCGCGCCAGCGTGCAATCGTCCCGGCACAACGCATTGGGGAGATTCGAGTTCAACGCCGCGCCCTCGTCACACTCCTCTTGGCCGGTGAGGACGAAGAAATCACCGCAGCGCGCCAGCTCGCACGTATTCAGGCAAGCGTCGTTGTTGCTGCCGTTACCATCGTCGCATTCCTCCCCCGCAGCGTTGTTCACAACGGCGTCGCCACATCGTCCCGCCGCCTCGTCGCAGACGTCTCCTGCGCGGAGAGCAATCCGCTTGCCACCCCGGGTCGCGGATTGGGCATTCACCTCGATCTTGGTTGCCGAAGATCCTGGCGCGCAGGGCAATGGGACGTTCACCTGAAGTCCGGCGTCTGGACCGATCGTCGACACGGCAATCGGGCCGACGGCGCAGGCCGTCGGCCGAGCCGGCTCCGGAATCGAGGCGGTCAGAGTGACGCCTCCCAACACGAGATCGTCACTCGCGCAATCGTTGTGCACCGTGATCGCTATCGATGTATCCGTCGAGATGACGCCATCCTGCCCGGGCGGCGCCCCTTCCGTGATCGTGCACCCATCGAGGGAAATCCGCCAGCCACAGGTCCCCTTGCAGTCCGACTCACAGGCTTGGTCGGCGAGAAAAGACGTGGGGTCGTTCGGATCACACGCCTCGTCTTCACCTTGGGTGCCGTCTCCGCACCCACTGCAACGACTACACGCCTCGCACACCAAGGGATCCGGGCACTCGGGTGACGGCGACACCGCCTTGTCGCAGAACTCGCCAACATCCTTCTTGCCGTTCCCGCAGTCTTTCGGCTGGTTGCCCGTGCCGGGAAAGTTGGGGTCGGGGATGCACTTGCAGGCGTCGCAGATCTGCAGAACCTCCACCGGGTTGCCGTCTCTGTCTTGCCCCTCCGTGAGTGTTGGGCAAGCGCCGGAACCATCACCGTCACATTGTTCGGGTGGCTGGATGATGCGATCACCGCATTTCGCCACCTTACAATTCGCTGTGCAGCCGGCGTCCACCGAACCACCCAATTCTTCTGCCGACTTGCCATTCAGATCGCCGAGGTCGCACTCTTCGCCGATTTGCGGCTCGAGAACACGATTGCCGCACCGCGCCTCGATCTCACCGTTCTTCTTCTCTTCCTTGAGAAGCTCGGAGATCCCGATGCCTGCACCCACGCCCACGGCCACGACTCCGGCGCCAATCAGCGCCTTCTCGGTGAACGTGAGGGGAGCCGGCGCAAGATCGTCCGTCGCCGCCAGCATCGTGGGCGCCGAGGGGAGCAAGCCGGCGATTACGTCGTCGACGCTCATCGGAACGAGCGGCATGGACTCGCGTTCCGATCGAGCGAGGCCAAACTTGGGATCTTCCGCCAGCGCCCGATCGAAGTGCTCGCGCGCCAGCGAGAAATCCCGCTCGTCCTTCGCATCGAGCCCGGCGGCGAACGCCTCGATCGCAGCGAGCTGCGTCGTCTGCGGCAGGTTGAGTCGGTCCCAGACGCCCGCGGCGCGAAGCCGTGCCTCGTCGTAACCGAGGGCCGCGAGAATACCGACCGACAGGGTCTTCTGCAGCTTGGCGATGTCGTCGAGTGACCCCTCGGCGGTCTGCGTGGCGATCACCTGGCCTGTGGCGCTCTCGGAAACCGTGGCCTCGACTCGCAGCTTGTCGCCGTCGAGCTTCAGGCTCGCGAGGTCGACCACGTCGCCCGTCACGACCTTGCCGGCGCCGAGCCGCCTCGCAATCTCGGCGGCCGCCTTGTTGTCCGTCTTTCCTTGGGTACCCGCGCCACGCGCCTCGAGCAGTGCCTGCATCCGGTCTCGAGGGACGACTTGGACACCGCGAACCAGTGCGAGGTCGTCGATCACCAATGCGCTCAGCGCCTTGGTCACCGGATCGAGCAGTGCTGGCCCGTCGTTCCGAAAGTAGGCGACGGCGACGCTGCGCGGGTCGCCGGGGCCGGGCTCTGCGGCAAGTGCCGCCCGTGCTGCCACGTCGTGCTTCTCGATCTCGAGGGCCTTCAGGTACTCGGGGATCCGTGCACGGACGCCTGAGCTCGCCTCGAGCTCGGTATACGGCTCGACGGCACTGTACTCCCGCAGGGAGCGGATGCCCTCCTCGACCTTTTGCTGCTTGAGCTGCGCGAGTGTCAGATAGAGCAGCGACGGGCTGTGGCTCGGCGCGATCGCCAGCGCGTCGCGCAGGTGCGAGGCCGACTCCTCGTAGCTCTCCTTCTTGTAGGCCTGGATCCCTTTTTCGACGAGATCCACCACGGGAGCCTTCTCGTCCTCGGCGTGGGCCACCGATCCCAGAACTGGGAAGCCGAATGCCAATGTGAGCATCCACGCCAACCACCGAGTTACGAGCGAACCGGCCAGGAACGACCGCATGGGCTTGACCTCGCTTCGTGGCTTGCGCCGAATCGCGTTATTGGCTTCCATCCGCGCGCCCGTCACTGCACCTGGCAGTCGTCGCTGCACGGCGAACCGGGGCCATTGCGCCGACCCAGGTCGCACCCTTCACCGAATGCGTCGTCCACGATCCCGTCACCACAGCGCTGCGTCAGACAGTCGAGGCGGCAGGTCGCGTTGGGGAGATTCGCGTTGCCAGGTCCGTTGTCGCATTGCTCGCCGAACGCGTCGTCCGTGATCCCGTCGCCGCAACCCGGCAGCGTGCAGTCGCGGCGGCACTTCGCGACGTTGGGGAGATCCGAGTTGATTCGACCCATGCAACGTGGGTCTTGGATTTGGAGATCGTCCAGCGAGTCGCCGCAGTCGCACTGCTCGACGCCGGCGAATTGATAGGCGTCACCACAGCGCGCGTTCTGGCAGAACACACAGCTATCGGAGTTGTTGGAGTTGCCGTCGTCGCAATCTTCCTTGGTGACGACGTCAGGGTCCGGATTCGTGTCGGATTGCACGATACCGTCGCCGCAGCCGATTCCTTGCTGCACACAGCCGTTGTCGCTGTTTCCACCGATGATCTCGCGGATCGCGCCGCGATTCAGAGCGGTGGCGACGATGTCGATGAATGCGTTCGAGTCGCAGATGAGCGACAACGTCTGAGTGACTGTGGCGCCAGGCGGAACGTCGAACGGCGCAGTCGTCGCAACGCATTCGCCAGCATTGTCCGAGCTGATCGCTTGGACCACCACGCCGGTGAGCGGCAAGCCGGCGCCGCAATCATTCTTGATGTCGAACTTGATGATTCGCTGATTGCCATTCTGTCCCGGTCCTTCAGGATCATCCGGGTCGGGCGTCGGAAGACCGGCGATGGTGCACGTCGCGCCGCGGATCGACCAGCCACAGCACTTCTGGCAGTCGAGGGCGCACGCCAGGCTTGGATCGCCGCAGGATCCGGCGGCGCCTGGATCGCACTCCTCACCAGAGTCGAGGTCTCCATCGCCGCATCCACCGATGCAGAGGCAGTCGTCGCACAGCGTTTGCCCCGGACAATCCGGGTTCGGCTCCGGTGGCTGGTCTCCTGCCCCCCCTTCGCACTCCTCTCCAGCCTGCTTGACGCCGTCGCCACACTGTTTGAACGGGGGCGTTTCCGGGTTGTTGGGATCGTAGCGGCAGTTGCAGTCCACACACGTGAGCCGGGGATTCTCTTCGCCTGAGTGCAGCGCCGCGCAATCGTCGTTCGTCTCGCACTCTTCGAGAACGGTCGGTGCTCCAGGGACCGGATCTAGACCGAGGCTTGTATTCGACGTCTTGTGGACGAAGAGATCTCCGCAAGTGGCGAGCTTGCACAACAGCCCCGGGCCCGAGGGGCAATCATCCTTCGTATCGAGTTCGTCGTTGCGAAATCCATCGTCACACTGCTCCGCACCTTCTTTCTTGCCGTCGCCGCAAACGGGGGTGCGCGTGACCTTGTTGTTGTCCTGCGTCGAGTCGTAGATCAGGTAGCCAGCGCCCGCCGCCACCGCCACGACACCTGCACCAATCAACACCTTCTCCCCGAGAGAAAGCCCCTCTTCCGGCAGCCCTTCCGTTGCAGCCGCGACCGGCGGCGCTGCGCCGTCGATCGTGGACGTGAGCTCGGTCAGCGCGACCGTCGCGACGGTTGGAAGTGCGTCACGGGTGGTCTTCGCGAGCGTGAAGCCCGAATCTTCGGCCAGGGCACGGTCGAGATGCTGGCGAGCGAGGTCGAAATCTCCGTCATCCGCGGCGTCGAGACCAGCCGAGTACGCCTCGAACGCCGACAGATTCGTGGTGGCCGGTTTGGTGACGGCCTCCCACACGCCCAACTGCCGGAGTCGCTCCTCGCTGTACCCGAGCCCACTCAAGAGTTGAAGCGCAACGGTCTTCTCGATCTGGTGGAACTGATCGAGCGACCCATCGGCCGCGCCGTCCACCGGCGTTTGGCCGGTGGCGCTTTCGGAAAGGCTAAACACCACGTGGATGCCGCTCTTGCCGACTTGCAAGCTGTCGAGATCGGAGATCTCGCCCGTCGTGACCTTGCCGGCGCCGAGCAGACGCCCCACGCGTGGTGCCGTCGACTTGCTCACCTCTCCCGCTATGCCCAAGCTCATCTCCTCGACGAGCGCCTGCATGCGGTCGCGGCTCACGACCTGAATGACTTTGACCTTCGACAAGTCGTCGATCAGCAAACCAGCGAAGCCCTTTTCCATCGGGCTCAGCACCGCCGAGCCCGCGTTCTTGTAGTACGTGACGGCGACGGTCCGCGGATCGCCAGGCCCCGGCTCGCTCGCGAGGGCAGATCGAGCCAAGCGATGGTTTTCCTCCCGATCGAGGAGCTTGACGTAGTCCTCGAGCTTCTTTCGCGCAAGCACCTCACCGTCGGTGGCGGGGTCGAGCGTCAGGTACTCGCGTAGCGTCTTGGCGGCCTCGCCTGGCTTGCCCCCGCGGGCCTGCGCGAGCCCGAGGTAAAGCGCTGCGGGGCTGTGGTCCGGCTCAAGCTCGCGAGCCGTCGCGAGCTGGCCGATCGCGTCAGCGTATTCACCACGCTGGTACGACCGGATGCCTTGGGTCAGCGCATCCGCGGCTGGCGAGAGCTCAGCCGCGCCAGCAGCAGGCAGCGGCCGCACTCCCACGGCGAGTAGCAGCCCCATGCAGCACCACGCGGTGATAGATGCCGTGCGTCGAGCATGTCGCGCCATTACCTCGATCCTCGCCTTTTCATCGTTGAGGAACCCGTTGCGGTTTGAACGGCAACCTCGCGAGAAGACTTGCGCCAGCGGTCGCTGGTCGCGCTGTATACAGCAACACCGACTCGCCACGCAAGAAGTTTTTCTCCCCGCGACGGGAGCGTTTTCTCGTGGTGCAGGCTCCACCCTCGCTCGGGCAGCTAGGTGATCCGCCACGCATTGGCGCGATCGGCTGCACGGTGCGTCTCCGCCGGTGTGTGAAATCCCCGTACGACGGTTTCTGCAGCAATGGATCGCGCTCGTGCCGGGATGCCGACATGAACGGGGCTACTCATAGCGCAGGGCCTCGATGGGATCGAGGCGCGCCGCTTTCAGCGCCGGATAAAGCCCAAAGAGCAATCCGCAAACAATGGAAAGCAAGGCGACGCCTACAACGGCCACCAGGTCCACGTGGATCGGCCAGCCGCCGAGGAGGTGCAGACTGCCCGCGAGCGTTAGCCCGAGAAGGCAGCCTGCGCCTCCGCCAAGGCTGCTCAAAGTGGCGGATTCAGCCAAAAACTGCAGCAGTACATCACGCTCGCGCGCGCCAACCGCACGGCGAATCCCTACCTCCGGTGTGCGCTCGGTAACCGTTGCGAGCATGATGTTCAGGATCCCGATGCCTCCCACCAGCAGCGAGAGAGCGGCCACGCCGGCAACCAACGCGCTGAAGATTCGCATGGTGCGCTGACGCTGCTCGAGCAGCTCGAGCGGGACGACCACCTCGAACGAGCCCGTTTGGCGGTGTGCATCCGCAAGCGCTTCCCGCACCATCCTTGCGACGTCCAACACCTGCCTGTCGGAGCGAACCAGAACGCCGATCTCGGCCACGATCCAATCCGACTCGGGAACGTCGAGCGGGGCTACCAGATCGAGCGGGACGTAGACGTCGAGGTTGATGTCGCGGGCGCGAATGGCGCCAGGCTCGTCCCGACCGCGCTCGCGGCTCGCAAGCACCCCAACGATCTCGAACGGACCGCCCTCGATCCACACGGTTCCGCCGAGCGCACTGTCGAAGCGAAACAGATCCCGGGCGACATCCGCGCCTACCACGGCCACCTGCCGCCGCCGCTCGCTGTCCGAGGAAAGCAGGAACCGGCCGGCGCCGAGAGTGAGGCGTTCGGTCCGTGCCAGATCGGCTGTGGTGCCAACCAACCGAATCTTTACCTCGCGATCGCCCCGCGAGGCGCGTGTCCAGCGCTCGATCGTCGCGGTCACGGCCACCACTTGCGGCGACACACGGAACAGAAGGTCCGCGTCGCGCAACGTCAAGGGGTCCGGACGCTCTTCCGGCGCCTTGGGCGAAGGGTTGCTGGTGCGCCGGACCAAGACCTTGTCGGTGCCGAGGCTTCGGATCTGGCTGAGCGCCTCTTCGCGCGCCCCCTCGCCGATCGCGAGGATGGCGATCACTGCCGCCACTCCCACCGTGATGCCGATCGCAGACAGCAACGCCCTCAGCCCTTGCGCGCGTACACCCCGGACCGAGAGCCCCAACAGCTTCCACACGTAGGACGCCGGATCGAGCCCATGCGCCACCGGGTGACGCGGGCTCGCCACCGAATCCA
>CAYVDO010000141.1:0-17201 GCA_964450125.1 uncultured bacterium | reverse complement strand
CGTCAGCCTGTCGAATGTCGCGCCCTCACGCCAACGCTTCGAGCAACCGCGGCGAGGTATCACTGCGCTTCCGTGTCGCGCGGTGGGCTTTTGCGTTCAGCGCCGGCACGTTCGTGCTGATCGGCTACCTGGCGACCAGCCGCTGGAACCTGGCGCGATTCGAGGCTGGTGTGAGGCCCATCACGCTTCTCACGCGCTTCGACCAGCACGTGCCGTTCGTGCCGCTGGCGTTCTGGGCTTATCTGCTCTACTACCTGCTGGCGATCTCGCCGGCTTTCCTCGCACGAAACTGGCGCGAGCTGCTGACGATGGCGGTCGCCTACGGCACCGCGTCTTTGATCGCATGGCTCACGTGGATCGCGCTGCCGGTACGCATGGTGCTGACGCCACTGCATTGTAGCGGGCTCACCTGCCGCATGCTGGTCGCATTCCAGGAGGGCGACGGCGGCGTGAACGTGTTTCCGAGCCTACACGTCGCGCACACGGTGCTGGCCGCTGCATTCCACGTGCGCCATCGCAGCGTGGTGATGCCCGTGGTGTTGCTGGGCACGGTCCTGGTGGTCGCATCCACCGTGCTCATACGCCAGCACTATCTCGTGGACTTGCCAGCCGGCGCCTTGACGGCGGCGCTGGGCTGGTGGATCGCCGAGCGAACGCTTGGGCTCGGCAACGAGCCGCGCGAGGCCACGTGAGGCTGCGGGTGCTGATCCTCGGTTGCGGAGACGTCGGCACCGCTCTCGGCCTCGGGCTGGTGGCACGCGGTCACGAGGCGTGGGGGCTGCGTCGCGAAGCCGCACGCATCCCGGCACCGATCCACGCCCTCGCCGGTGATCTGTGCCGACCCGAAACGCTCCCACGTTGGCCCGAGGCCCTCGATGTCGTGTTCTACACCGCTGCCGCCGACGACGGATCGCCGGCGGCTTACGCCGCCGCGTACGTGGATGGCTTGCGGCACGCGCTCGACTCGTTGGCCGCGGCGAAGCTGACGGCGCCACGCCTCTTCTACACGTCGAGCACTGCGGTCTATGCCCAGCAATCAGGCGAGTGGGTGGACGAGCACTCGACGACCGAGCCCGCCGACGAGCGCGGCCGCATTCTGCTCGCAGGCGAACGGCTCGCCGCGAGCGGCAGCGCGGCAACGACCGTCGTGCGCCTCGCTGGAATCTACGGCCCAGGCCGCACGCGCTTGATCGACGGCGTTCGCAACGGCACGGTCCATTGCGGCGGTGAGGTTGCGACCATCACCAACCGCATCCATCGCGACGACTGCGCCGGCTTCCTCGCCCATCTGGCGACGCTCGCCGACCCCGCGCGACTCTACGTCGGCGTCGACGACGAGCCGGCGGAACGCTGCACGGTCTTCCACTGGCTGGCCGATCGTCTCGGCGTGCCGAGTCCGCACCGTGGCGAACCGGCCCCGGCAACCGCCCGCCCTCGCTCGGTCACGAACAAGCGTTGCAGCAACGCCTCGATGCGCAAGACGGGGTATCGATTGCGTTTCCCAACGTTCCGCGAAGGCTACGCGGCGCTTCTCTCCGATTCTCGCTGACCTGGTCGCACGAGCCAGGAGCGCTGGCGCGGCGCGCAGGCAGTGGGTCGCATTGCCCGGGATGCGCCGGCCGAGTCGCTGGGACGCGGGGAGCCGTCGACGGGCACCCGACTCCAGGCTCACTCCACACGAGCGCGACTCGAGGTGCGTGGCGGCGGAGCCCCCTTCGCCGCGCCGCCAGCGCCGCACGCCTGGAACGGATTCCGCACGAGACGGATCCACTACTGGCTCACCTGCGTGCTGGTGAAGGCGCGAGGAACGATGGTACTAAGTCGAGTCGCGCGACCACCATCCAGCGCCCCGCCACCATGAGCCGCTTCCTCGTCGATCTCGCCTGGGTCGTATCCGGGATTCTCGGCTACGAGCTCCTGCGCTCGTTCGTGCTGCGCTCGGCGGCGCGCCGAATCGAACGATCCGTACGCGAGTTCATCCGTGAGGCGCATCTGTCACGCGAGGCGTATCGCTTCGCGTCGAAGGTCGTGGTCATCGACGAGATGATGAACGACCCGGTGCTGAACGAAGAGATCCTGCGCAAGGCGTCGCGCGACGGCATCCGCATCGAGGATGCGCGCGCCCTCGCCGAACGTTATCTCGAAGAGATCGTGCCTTCGTTCAACCTGCTCTCGTACTACCAGGTGGGCTACAGAGTCGCGCGGGCCGTGGTGAACGGTCTCTACGAGGTGGTCGTCGACAAGCAGAACCTGGAAGCCGTGCAACGGCTGCCGCGGCGATCGGTGGTGATCTTCGTCGCCAACCACCGCAGCAACGTGGACTACGTGCTGATGGCGTACCTGCTCGCGCGCCACATCACCCTCAGCTACGCCGTGGGGGAATGGGCGCGGGTCTGGCCGCTCGAGCACCTCTTCAAGAGCTTCGGCTCGTATTTCGTCCGGCGTGGCTTTCGCGACGACTTCTACCACGTGGTTCTCAAGCGCTACGTGCAGCACATCAGCGCACGTGGCATCACTCAGGGCATCTTCCTGGAGGGCGGGCTGAGTCGCGACGGCAAGCTGCGTGAGCCCAAGCTCGGCCTGCTCGACTACCTCGTGCAGCTCAAGGCCGACCCCGAGTTCGGGAGCGACCTCGTGTTCGTGCCGGTGGGCATCAACTTCGATTGGGTGCTCGAGGACGAGCATCTGCTCGAAGAGCGTGCCGGCCGCGTCGCCAAGCCCACCATCGCCGACAAAGCGCACTCCTTGCTCCGGCTGCTCGTGCTCGGACCACCCACCCTCATCGCCAACGCCTGGCGCCTCGCCAGCGGCCGCGTCAAGCATCATGGCTATGCGAGCGTGCGGATCGGTGAGCCGGTCTCGTTCGACGAGTACGCCCTGCGCGCCACCCACGACCCCGAAGCCGGCTCGGCACTGGCGGGTGGCAGCCGCGAGAGCCGTGCCGCTTCGGTGAAGGATTTCGCCGAGCACCTCATGGGTGCGATCGCCGCCGCCATCCCCGTGACGCCCATCCCGCTGGTTTGCGCTGCCTTGACACGACTCGGTCCCGGCCCGATCGCGCTCGACGCGCTGCGCCTCGAGATCGCACGGCTGCGCAGGAGCGCGGAGGCCCACGGCGCGGCTGTGGTCATGGGGCACGAGTTCGAGGCCGACCGGGGTTCCCGCGAGCGCCTGGGAGACGAACGCGACGATCGCCGCGGCGGGCTCGTCGAGTTCGAGGAGGCTTACCTGGACGCAGGCGAGGCGCGGGGGCTGCTCGACTGCGCCCTCGAGATCCTGGTGCGACGCCGCGTGCTCCGCGTCACGCCGCGCGGCGTCGAGATCCGCCCCGAAAAGCAGGACGTGATCGACTACTACGCCAACTCGATCTGCCGCCATCTCGACGCGGCCGCACCCGCCAGGGAGCACGTGCATGCCTAACCTCGAGCTCACACGCAAGACCAAGCTCTCCACGTTCCGGCGAATCGCGCTCGGCACCTGGCGGACCGTCGGTGATCCCAGCGTCTACGGCACCATGACCCTCCGGGTCGACGAAGCGCTGCGCTACGTCGAGGCCTTTCGTAAGGCCACGGGAAAGCGCGTCACGCTCACCCACCTCATGTGCAAGGCGATGGGCGGGGTGTACCAGCGCATGCCCGATGCCAACTCGATCCTGCGATTCGGGCGCATCTACCTGCGGGCGCGAATCGGCGTCTTCTTCCAGGCCGTCCTCGAGGACCCGCGCACCGGCGAGTACGACCTGAGCGGTCTCACCATCCTCGACCCCGAGAAGAAGTCGCTTTCCGAGATCGTCGACGAGTTCGAAGAGCGCGTGGAGAAGGTGCGCACGGGCAAGGATCGCGAGCTCGAGCAATCGCGCTCCATCTTCAAGCGGCTGCCATTTTGGCTGCTGCGCCCAGTGCTCGACCTGATGGGGTTCCTGACTCTCGGCCTCAATCTCGATCTGCGGCGCTTCGGCGTACCGAAAGACCCCTTCGGATCGCTGATGATCACCAACATCGGCTCGCTGGGAATCGACGAGGCGTACGTGCCACTGGTTCCCTACAGCCGGGTCCCGCTACTGATCGCAATGGGCGCGGTGCAGGAAGTGCCGATCGTTCACGACGGCGAGGTCACCGTGGGCAAGGTGATGCGGCTCAACGTCACCTTCGATCACCGCGTGATCGACGGCGCCCACGCGGCCATCATGGCGAAGACGCTCAAGGAATGGTTTGGGCACCCGTTCGAGCGTTTCGACCCGATTCCCCCAGAAAACGCTAGGCCTTGAGGTGTGGCAGCAGCTTCTTGAACTCCGGCGTTCCGGCCCTACCGAGCAGCTCGTAGATCACCATCTCGACCGGCGCGATCTGGCAGCCGACGTCGCGCATGCGATCGAGACCGAACGCATGATTGGTGGCGGTGCGCGATCCGACGGCATCCGCCACCACCGTCACGTCGTAGCCGGCGTTTCGGCACGCGAGAGCGGTTTGATACACACAGATGTGCGCCTCGACTCCGCTGAGAACGAGTCGCTTTCTTCCGAGATCGCCGAGCGCCTGCGCCGCGCCCGCGTTGGCGAGGCAAGAAAACTCCGTCTTGTCGTAGACCGGTTGCGAATCACCTACCAGCTCGGCGACGCTCGGCACGATCGGGCCGATCCCTGCCCTGTATTGAGTCGTGACCAGTTTCGGGATCGATTGAATCTCCGCGAGGCGCAGCAACAGCGACGCGTTGCGCACGACCTCGTCGCGGTTGGCGATGGCGGCCATCAGCTTCTCCTGGATGTCGATGACCACGAGTGCGACTGCGTCGGCGGATAAGGCGTGGTACATGCGCTACGTCTCCTTGGCGGTACGGGCCGCGAGGGGTGCACCGGCATTCTGGTCCGCACGCGACGCGTGCGGCTAGAAGCCGATCCCGACGCGAAGCACAATGGGTTCGGTTTCCTCGTCTCACGCCCCTGGCATGGCCGCCACCAATCACGCGCGCAGAGGCGCGATCGACGCGACTCGCCTGGCTACGCCGCGTACGGCCGAGGTCGTGGGCATCGCGCTGCTCACGCTGGTTGCAGCGTGGATGCGACTGCGTCACCTCGGTGCGCTTTCGATGTCCGGCGACGAGGGATTCACGTTCCTCGCAGTCCGGGGAGTCCTGGAAGAGGGAATTCCGCGACTGCCGTCCGGTGCGGTGTACTGGAAGAGTCTGCTCTACACCTACCTCGCCAGCGGCACCGTGGGTCTCGTGGGCGTGACGAGCCCGCACCTGGAAACCGCGCTGCGCTTGCCGGCGGCGCTCGCATCCACGGCGCTCGTTCCAATGCTCT
Organism: uncultured bacterium; assembly: GCA_964450125.1. Taxonomy (GTDB): domain Bacteria; phylum JADJOY01; class JADJOY01; order JADJOY01; family JADJOY01; genus JADJOY01. The sequence goes on along the minus strand of CAYVDO010000141.1, from coordinate 11,899 downwards.
GGTGGGCCGGACGCCGGATGTTCTCGCCGCCGGCAGGGCTAGCGGCAGCCACGGTGATCGCCCTCCACGTGTGGCAGGTGGAGATGAGCCGCTACGCCCGGTACTACCCGCTGCTCGAGCTGACGTTGGTGGCGTTCGTCGAGCGCTGTCACGCGGTACACGTGCGCGGCGACGAGCGTGCGCGAGTCGGGCTGGTGATCTGGTTCGTGATGGCGTTGACGTCACACACCATCGCGCTCTCCTTTCTCGTGCTCTACGTTCCATTGCTCGCGATGGCTGGACGGCGCGCGTTTCGCGATCGCGGATCGTGGGCCGAGCTCGCGATCCTGGCCGTGATTGCCACCGGGTGGCTCGCGTTCGAGTCCCGCTGGGAGGTCGGCTTCGTGCGTCGCCCCGACGGCGGATCGTTCGGAGCCATCACGGCCCTCACCAGCGGTCTTCGGCGCTGGTCGAGTCAGTTCTTCCGCTGGCTGCCGGTGCTGGTACCGCAACTGTTGGTCATCACGTTGGTCGGTGGCGCACTCTGGGGGCTGCTCGCGTTTCGCGCTCGGTTGCGTCCGACACTGGGCTCGGGTGGCCACTTCGCGATCGCGCTCGGCAGCACGGTCGTGGCGGTCATCGGCCTCCTCGGCTTCGGCGAGGCCCACGCCGTTCCCCGCTACCTCTTCTACCTGCTGCCCTTCGGAGCGTTGCTGGCGGGGGCGACGAGCGCGGGGGCGGGATCGCTGCTGGTTCCGCGAATGGGCAGGCCACCGCTCGGCCGCTGGTTTGGCGCGTTCGTCGGCGCAGCGGTCGTATCGTTCGATGCCCACGTCGCCGACGCCTGGCGAGTCGCCGAGCGCTCCCACGCCGACCACAGCGACGATGGCCGCTACCGGCCCAGCATCGAGGTGCTCTTCACGTGGGATACCGCTGCGACGGGACGCTACGTCGCAGAGCGTCGTGGTCCGGGCGATCGCGTGCTCGGCACGCATCCGGTGTTCGCCTACGCGTACGCGGGGCGCCTCGATGGTTGGATCTGGTCCGGCACGCGTGAGCTCTGGGACGCGTTTCACCAGGACCGCGACGGTCGCATCGTCGACAACTACGTGGGCGTGCCGTTGGTGCGCCGACTTTCCGGTCTCACCGAGATCCTCGCCGAGCCCGGCGCCGTTTGGATCGTCACGACTCCGTCGCTTCGCGAGCCCACCCACGTCGATCCCGCGATCGCACGATTCCTAGCGCGCCATGCCGAGGCGCGGGTCTTCGTGGGCCGGGATGGCATCAGCGAGGTCTATCGATTCGAGGGCCGAGGTGATGCCCCGCCGCGGGAAATCGCATCGCTCGAGGTCGAAAATCTGCCCGCCGCGACGGGCCACGCCGAGAGCCGCGTCGGTGCGAGCGGTGACCACGTGCGATCGGTGCGCGGCGGAATCGACGTCGCCGGCGAGCTTGCGTCCGCGCGCATCGAGCTGCCGGACCCGGGGCGCTACGCAGTCTCGGTCGCCGCAGCCGGTGACGTTCCCGGGGCCGGTGTGCTGGTCCAGGCGCTCAGGTCACGCCGTCTAGACGTCCTCGCGGAGCGATTCGTGCGCCTGCCCACCCGCGACATCTCGCTGACCTTCGCTACCGCCGCCCCCGACTCCATCTTGGTGCGCGTGGCGTGGGACGGGGCGGGCACCGTGGCAGCGGATCGAATCGCGGTGGTGCGCGCTCCCGCGCATACCGTCTCCCTCGAGCGTGGTGAACCACTCACGGTGGCGTGCCTGGGCGACAGCATCACCGCGCTGAGCGGCTATCCCGCGGTGCTCGAGACGCTGCTTTGCGAGCGACTGAGCCGACCAGTGCGTGTCTACAACCATGGACGGCCTGGCGCCAACGCACGCGAGCTCCTGGAAGCCCTCTCGCGCGACGACGTACTCGGGGAAGCCCACGCCGACGTGGTGCTCATCCAGCTCGGCACCAACGACGCGCGCGTCGACTCCGATCGCGAGACGCGCGACGACTTCCGCGTCAACCTCACGTCGATCGTCGCGCGCGCGAAGCGCTGTCGGAGCCAGAGCGGTTCACCCCCGCGCGTGGCTCTCGCCACCGTGCCACCGATACGGAGCGCGCGACCACCGTTCGGCGAGATCTCGGCGGGCCGCGTCGATGCCGAGATCAACCCGACGATTCGCGAGGTGGCGCGAAGCGAGGCGGTCGAGCTGATCGATCCCGGCAGGATTTACGACGCCACGGATGCGCTCGAGGATGGCATCCACCCCACGCTGGCGATCGCCGAGCGACTCGCCGCCGTGTGGGCCGATTTTCTCACCGAGCCCCGACCAACGCTCGGCGTCACTGACTGACGTCGAGCATGCGCACCGTACGTTCGATGCGATCTCGCAGCGCACCGTCCGACTCGGCCTGCCATGGATCGGGCGCCCCGAGAATCGCAAGCACGGCATTCGCGAGGTCGGCCGCCGACGACTTGGTCATCGAGATGCGCGCGTCCTGTGCCTTGATGAAGCTTTCCTTGGTTCGGTAAGGCGTGTTCGAGCCTTTGCCCCACGCAACGCCCTCGAGCGCCCGCACCTGGCCGATGTTGTCCATCGCCGAGTCCCGCAACCGCAGCGCCGTGCGCCCAGCCCGCAATCCGCCGAGCGAGGCCGGTTCGGGAGTGAGCCCACCGAGCTTCTTCTCCGCCTCCGCGAGCATCGCCTCGAGGTTCGTCGCATCACCGGCGCTCAGTGCCTCAGCGGCCGCGCGTGCAGGCGCTAAATACGCGGTGTAGCGCGGATCGATCGACGGGTGAGTCGGCGCCGTCGAATCCGGCTGCGGCCGCCTACTGGAGGAGACGTGGTAAGAGCCAGGATCGACTCGCGGCCCTTGCGCCTGGCTGCGATCGCGCCAATCCTCGTACCCGAGATATCCGAACACGCCGGCAACCGCGAGCGAAAAGACCACCAACACCCACAAGAGTGATGCGGGCTTCTTGGCGCGTCGCGAGCCGTTGGTCCGGGCCGGTTCCGCGCGGCGTGGCGTGTCGGGCGCGGGGCGAGCCGCGGCCGGCTCGGCCACCGGAACCTTCGAGTAGACCGTGTCCTCGTCCTTGGTCGACTTGGGCTTCTCGGCGTTGGGGATGGATCCCGTGCGCGGGGCCTTCTCCAGCACGGATTGGATCCGCGCCAGCAACGCTTCGCTCGCCTCCGGAAACGCGAGCAGCATGCCCCGGCGCAGCGTGGTCGAGCCCTTGCCCGGGTTCGAGTACACCACCTCGACACGGATGCGCGTGCGTACTTCGTCGTCGCGCACGGGCGGAAGCTCGAGCTCGGCGTGCGCGCCGAGACTCAACATCGTCTCCGCGTCCACGAACAGTTTCTTGTTCTCGATGCTGATCGGCCGAATGATCCGCGGCTCGCCCTTGTCCGTCCACAGAACGAGCTTGCCGTCGCCGGCGCGTCCGGATTTCGGATTCTGGACCCCCGGTTCGAGGTCGGGCGTGCCGGGGGGCCGGGTCATGCGTGCACGAGAAGGGAATGAATCGATTCGTCGAAAACTATACCACGCGGTCCGCGCGTATCGCATGCGCGCGCGGCGCGCCGGCGCAATGGTGCGCCAACGGCGCTCGGACACGAGGAAGCAGCGTCATGGCGACGCCGTCCGTGCGTCGCTTGAGCACGCGTCCGCCCGACATTACCTTCCGAGCTCTCCATCTGTTGCGTCATGGATCCCGTCGATCTCGCCACCCTTCTCCGCAGCGACCGCGACGGCGCCCGCCAGGCACTGGACAGCCTGAGCGTCGAGGCGGCCGCGCAGCTCTTGAGCGAGTTGCCGTCGCGCGACACCTGGCGGCTGATCTTCCTCGCTCACGACCCCCAGGCGCTGGTGCGAGCGCTGCCCAAGGGCACCTTCTTCACGCTCTTTCACGACGTGGGCGCAGCCGACGCTGGCGACCTGCTGCCGCTCGCCAGCCACGAGCAGGTGGAGTTCTGCCTCGATCTCGAGTGTTGGCAACGCGGCGAGCTGGTCGTCGAGCGCGTGGACGAGTGGCTGATGCGTCTCGCCGAGGCTGGGGAGCGAACCCTGTTCCGGCAGATCGCTCGGCTCGACTTCGAGCTGCTGCTGGCGATGTTCGCAGGGCGCGTTCGAGTGACCAAGCGCCACGAAGATGTCGATCCCGTCGAAATGGACGACCCCGATCTCACCACCTTCGACGATCTCTATTACGTCGCGCTCGAGGACGTGGAGGGGGCACGCGGGCAGGTACTGACGGAGACCTTGCGGGTGTTGCGCAGCCGCGCGCCGGAGCTCGCCGTCGATCTCCTGGAGGCGTTGCGACAGGAGCTGCCGTCGGCAGCCGTCGAGGACGCACGACGGCTGCGCGACGGGCGCGTCTGGGACGAGGGACTACCTGACTTCGACTGCGCCATGCAGACGCTGGCTCGGCTCGACGTGCGCGATCTCGACTCACCCCGTCATCGGAAGGTGGCGAGCAAACGTGCCGACGTCGATCGAGTCGGCACCGAGCTGGTAGCCGTCGTCGACGCCGAAACCACCTTCCTGGTCGCCGCGCTCGCAGGCCTCGCGCCCGCGGAACGCGCAGAGGTGGAGCACGAGCTGGCGCATCTGACCAACACCGTGCTCGTCGGCACCGTCTGCGACTTCGCGGACCTCGCAGACGTGCGACGCAAGGCAACGCACGCCGTGGGATGTCTCGGTATCGGACTCGAGCACGCCAGCCACGGGCGAACCGCCGAGGCGACGGAACTCGTGCGCAAGCTGCGCCTCGACGCGATCTTCCGCGTCGGCCGTACGCTGGTTTCCGATCTGGTGAAGCGGGCCGAGCGCCTGGCCGACGCGGCGACGCACGTGGGCTTCCACGGACGAACGACGATTCTCGGTCACGTGGTCGCACAGGTCGTGGATGCGCTGCGCGCTTCCACCCCGACCTATCCGCGAGCGCTCGACGACGAGGGCGAGATCGGGACGCGCTGGCTCGAGAGTCTCGCCGACCTGCGCCGCGTGGACGCGGTGCTCGCACGCGGAGAAGCGGTGGCGGTGTTCCTCTTCGACCGGCTTCGCCCCGCGGCGGCGAGCTGGGACGCGATCGATCTGGCGGATTGCACGGCCACACGGCTGAGCGAGATCTCCGCACATCAAGCGATCGCTACGCTGGCGGCGAACCTGTTGCTCGGAAACGATGGCGAGTTCGCACCGATCGACGTCGCGTCGCTACCGACACTGCGCAACCGATTGGCTCGTGCGGCGCACGAGGGGCCGAGCGATCCGCCACGCCTCTCCGAGCTCGAGCACTGGCTCGAGCCGCGGATCGCCGACCTCCCCCTGGCCGTGACGGGCGTGGTGCGGCGAGTGGTGGACGAAGCGGTGGCCGCGCTGCTGACCCAGCTCGGCGCGTTCCATGAGCACGATCCGATCGAGGCGTTGGCGATCCCGACGCTGGTGATCCGCGCGCCTGGTGTTCTGCGGGCGGCGGGCGAAGAAGTCGTGTGACGACCGGCTCCCCCGAGCGACATCGACTTCGCAGCTCGATTGGCGCCTCCGGGTCGCTGTGCTAGTGTCGCCGGCGCTCGGGCGGGCCTGCTCCGATCTCGCCTGAGTCGAACGAGCAACCTCGCCGCCAGCGCCCGCCCGCGACCTCGCGCCGATCCCCGTCGGCCGTCGCTGGGCACTCGCAACTTCGGCGCGAAGCAGCGACCCACAATCGAGCCCATCGATAGAGCGCCCGCGGCGGTCCTCGCCGTGGATGCATCGCCGTGCACAGGCTGTCGCGGGAGCCAATGCACACGGCGGGGAGAGAGCGAGCCATGAAGGGTGGACCCCAGAACTTGAACCGCAATCGCCCAGGACGAATGGGCCGGCGACGGCAGCGTGGTGGCGGCGGTGGCGGTTTCCGCGTGCCCCCCGGTGCTCCGCAGCTCGACCCCGAGGCCGATGCGGCGCTGATCGCCGAGTCTGGCGCCAACGGCAGCTCGCTGACCGACGTCAACGAGCTGCAGAAGATGACGATTCAGGACTTGAATCGCCTCGCCCGCGAGCTCGGGCTCAAGGGCACCGGCCGAATGCGCAAGCCGGAGCTCATCTTCGAGGTGCTCAAGATCAAGAGCTCCGGACAGCGGGCGTTCGTGAGCCAAGGCGTTCTGGAGGTCGTCTCCGATGGCTACGGCTTTCTGCGCTCGCCGTTCTTCAGCTACCTGCCGTGCCCCGAGGACGTGTACGTCTCGCCGCAGCAGATCAAGCGATTCAACCTGAAGACGGGCGACACCGTGCACGGCCACGTGCGCGCACCGACCGACAAGGAGAAGTTCTTCGCGCTGATCCAGATCAGCACCATCAACGGCCAGCCACCCGAACGCGCGCGCGAGCGGGTTTTCTTCGACAACCTGACGCCGCTGCACCCCAATCGGCGTTTCGTGCTCGAGACCACGCCGGAGGTGGTCGAGACGCGGATCATGGACATGCTGGCGCCACTCGGCATGGGGCAGCGCGGCCTGATCGTCGCGCCACCGCGAACCGGCAAGACGGTATTGCTGCAGAAGATCGCCAACGCGATCGCCACCAATCATCCGCAAGCGGTGTTGATCGTGCTGCTCATCGACGAGCGACCCGAGGAAGTCACGGAGATGGAACGATCCGTGAAGGGCGAGGTGGTCGCATCCACCTTCGACGAGCCGCCCGAGCGCCACACCGTGGTCTCCGAGATGGTGCTCGAGAAAGCCAAGCGCCTCGTCGAGCACCGCTACGACGTGGTGATCCTGCTCGACTCGATCACACGTCTCGCGCGCGCCTACAACACCGTCCAACCGCCGAGCGGGAAGATCCTCTCCGGGGGTGTGGACTCGAACGCGCTGCAGAAACCCAAGCGGTTTTTCGGCGCCGCGCGCAACATCGAGGAAGGTGGCAGCCTCACCATCATCGCGACCGCGCTGGTGGAAACCGGTAGCCGCATGGACGAGGTCATCTTCGAAGAGTTCAAGGGAACGGGCAACATGGAGCTGTCACTCGACCGCCGGCTCGTGGATCGGCGCGTGTTCCCAGCGCTCAACATCGAGCGCTCCGGCACCCGCAAGGAGGAGCTCTTGCTCGCGCCGGAGGAGCTCGAAGCGATCTACAAGCTGCGCAAGGTGCTCACGAACATGGGCCCCGTCGAGGCCATGGACAAGCTCATCGAGAAGCTCAACGACAGCGACTCGAACCGCACCTTCCTGATGGAGATCGAGAAGATCCTCAAGGGCTGAGGTCGGCGCGGATCTGCTTGAGCAGCGCGATGTTGTCGCCATGCCCGGTCTTCTGCGCGGTGACCTTGCCCAGCATCGGACGACCCAGCAGATAGAGATCGCCGATCACGTCCAGCACCTTGTGCCGCGCAAGCTCGTCCGGAAAGCGCAGCGTGGTGTTCACGATCTTCTCGTCGTCGATCAAGATGAAGTTGTCGATGCGACCGCCGCCGGCGAGTCCCATCTCCGCCAGCATCCGCACGTCCTTCACGAATCCGAAGGTACGTGCCGGTGCGATGCTGTCGCGAAACGACTCCGAGCCCTGGTGCACGAAGGTGAAGTCCTGGTGGCCGACCGGCGGCGGATAGTCGAGAACGTAGCGCACCGAGAATTGGTCCGACGGCTCGATGGCGATGTATTCACCATCGGGCGACTCGTCACCCACCACGTACTTGCGCGACACGCGGATCGGCTCGATCCGCGCATCCTGTTCCTCGATGCCCGCGTCTTCGATGATTCGGCAGAAGTCGACGGCCGATCCGTCCATGATCGGCACTTCGCCGTCCATCTTCACCAGCAGGTTGGTGATGCCGTAGCTGTGTAGCGCGGCCAGGAAGTGCTCGACCGTGCGCGCCTCCACTCCGTCGTTGCCGAGGGTGGTGGCGTAGCCGCTGGCACGCACGTGGTCCAGATGCGCGGGGAACGCCTTGCCGGTCGCGATGCTGCCGAAGAGGATCCCGCTGCCCGGTGGTAAGGGCGTGAGAATGAGGCCGCCCTTGATTCCCGAATGAAGCCCTTGGCCGCAGACCACCATGCTGCGCCGCAGCGTGCGCTGGCGCTGCCCGTGCGGATCCGGTGGCCCCGGGAGCACGGACGGCCCGACGGCCTCCCCCATTTGAGCGGCAAAGTTCGTGCGGAACACGGGTGCCGGCGTGTTGCCAGCTTCCATGATGCGGCTGCGCAGCTCGCGATTCTCGCGTACCAGCCGGCGATGCTCGAGCGCCCGCGCGAGGGTGAGCAAGAGCTGCTCACGGCTCAGCGGTTTCTCGATGAAATCGAACGCCCCGAGCTTCACGGCCTGCACGGCGGTGTGGACGTTCGCGTGCCCCGAGATCATGACGATCTCGATGTCCGGGCTCACTTTCTTGATGTCGCGCAACAGCTGGATGCCATCGAGGCCGGGCAGCCAGATGTCGAGCAACACCGCGTCTGGTTTGAGCTGACGGATCGCCGGCAACACCGCGTTGCCGTCGCCGATCGAGGACGTGCGGTAGCCCTCGTCCTCGAGCACGCCGCGAACCGTGCGCTGGATGGCGTCCTCGTCATCGACGATGAGGACGTGAAACGTTGGATTCATGTTCGCGGTCGTCCGCGTCACGGGGGTCACGCGAGTGAGCGGAACGTACGAGGGGTGGGAGCCCAGAGCGCGGCGCGAAGGTCGCACAGCCCCTCCCCCTTGTCAAACCTGCGACGCACGCGCCCTCGAGCCGCCGCAGCGGCGCGAACCCCCTTTTCCGCGAGCGTTTTGCTTGCCTGCGGATTCCCCCAGTGCTAGCTTCGTCGGTTCGAGAAGGACCTCGGTAGCGGCGGGCGGGGTTCTTCGGTTCTTGCCCGAGATCGCTCGGGAAACCACTCACAAGGTGGGGTCGAAGCGGTCGGACGTTGCGGTCGTCCCGCGCCGGGCGGATGGCTGCGCATGGCCTCCACCCCGCGCCAGTGGCGAGGCTCAGGGAAGGGAGTGAATCGGCGGCAAATCGCGGAAAGCGTCCGAGCCCTCGTGGAACCCACCGCCCGTGCCGTGGGTTGCGAGGTTTTGGATGTGGAGATGATGGGCTCGGAGTCACGACCCACGATCCGGATCACGCTCGAGCGCGAAGAAGGCGTCAGCATCGAGCATTGCGCGGAAGTCAGTCGCCGCGTGAGCCCCTTGCTGGACGTCGAGGACTTGATCCCCGGTTCGTATCACCTGGAAGTGTCGTCTCCTGGCCTCGATCGCCCGCTCAAGCGCCTCGCCGACTTCGAAAGATTTCGCACCAAACGAGCCAAGATCGAAACCGAGCGCCCGGCGATTCCAGGGCGGAACCAGCGACGCTTCGTCGGCATACTTCGAGGATTGCGAGACCAAGAGATCGAGCTCGAAGAGGAAAATGGGCAAACCGTCTCGATTCCGTTCGCGGCGATCGAGCGGGCGCACCTCATCTACGAGTTCGGCGAGGATGACTTCGGTAACCGAGGCAAGTCGCCCGGACCCAGCGCACCGCGACGCAAGCACGAACGGGGCGCGAAGCGCGGCTCGAGCGACCCTTCGAGAGGTGAGTAGCCAGAATGATGACGACCGACCTCAACCGCGTGATCGAGCAGGTGGGACGCGACAAGGGCATTGCACGCGACGTGCTCGTGGAAGCGCTCGAATCCGCGATGCTTTCGGCGGCGCGCAAGAAGTTCGGCCTCGAGCGCAATCTCGAGGCCAAGTACAACGACGAGCTGGGTGAAGTCGAGGTCTTCGAGTTCCGGGTGGTGGTCGAAGAGCCGGCGCGCGCCAACGAGGTCTCCGTCGAGGAGGCCAAGCGAATCGATCCCGACGCCGAGCTCGGAGACGAGCTCGGCGAGAAGATCGATACCAGCGGGTTCGGCAGAATCGCTGCGCAGGCGGCGAAGCAGATCATCATCCAGAAGATGCGCGACGCCGAGCGCGAGCTCGTGATGGAAGAGTTCACCCAGTCCAAGGGTGAGATCGTCAACGGTATCGTGCAACGCTTCGAGCGCGGCGCGATCGCGGTCAATCTCGGTCGCACCGAGGCTTACCTGCCGCCTCGCGAGCAGATTCCTCGCGAGAACTATCGGCAGGGAGATCGGGTGCGGGCGCTGGTGCTCGACATCCAGCACACGCCGAAAGGGCCACAGATCATCCTCAGCCGCGGCCACCCCGACTTCCTGGCGGCTCTCTTCAAGCTGGAAGTGCCGGAGATCTACGAGGGCATCGTCGAGATCAAAGGGGCGATCCGCGAGCCAGGTGTGCGCGCCAAGATCGCCGTGGTGAGCCACGACCGCGACGTCGATCCGGTAGGCGCCTGCGTGGGCATGAAGGGCTCGCGCGTGCAAGCCGTCGTTCAGGAGCTGCGCGGCGAGAAGATCGACATCGTGCCCTGGGTGGCGGACATCGAGAACTTCGCGTGCAATGCGCTCGCGCCCGCCGAGGTCTCGTCGGTCGTCGTGGACGAAGCTCGCCGCACCCTGGAAGTGATCGTGGCCGACGAGCAGCTCTCGCTGGCCATCGGCAAGCGTGGCCAGAACGTGCGGCTCGCGTCCCGCCTGCTCGGCTGGAAGATCGACGTGAAGAGCGAGACCAAGGTCGCGCGCCAGTACCAGGACGCGCACAAGAGCCTGGGACGCATCCCGGGTGTGGGTCTGGATCTGATCAACACGCTCTACGAAGCCGGCTACCTGTCGGCCACCCACGTCGCGCAAGCCCAGGCCGACGACCTCGCCAAGCTCGACGGCCTCGGGGACACCATCCCCGAGAAGCTGATCGACGACGCCAAACGAATCGCCGCCTCCGAACAGGCCGAGCGCGAGGAAGAGTCCCATCGGCGTGCCGAGGAAGAGAAGGTCGCCGAGATCCAGCGCGAGCTCACGCAGCAGCCGAAGCCCGGCGAAGGAGCTAGCCCAACCGCCGAGGAGGAACCGCACGAGTGAGCCGAGCGGACGGGTCGCGTCGTGGGCACACCGTTTCAGCGCCAGTGTGTCGGGTGCCGGATACGAGAGGACCGGCGTCGGCTCGTGCGGTTGGTTGTGAAGGATGGGGCCTTCGAGGTAGACCGCGCCCAGCGTTTGCCCGGCCGAGGCTGGTACCTATGCCCGGCCGAGCCGTGCGTGAGGCGGGCGCTGCGAGGGCGAGGCAAGTGGACACGGGGTGGACCCAGGATCGGTGACGACGAAGCACTTCGGCTCGAGCGCAGGCTGCTGGAAGCGATCGCTCTACGCCGCGGGGATTGGGAAGCACGGGATTGACGACGATGCGAATTGCGGAGTTTTCGCGCACCTACGGCGTCGAGGTCGAAGACCTCCTCGACAAATGCGACGAGTTGGGTATCGACGCAACAACGGCGCAGAGCAATCTCGGCGACCGTGACCTCGAGACGCTCCGGGCCGTCTACAAGAAGAAGGCGCCCGCGCCCGAGCCCAAGCGCGCCGAGCCCGTCGACCGCGAGAAGAAGGACGGCGGCAAGAAGGTCATTCGGCGCAAGGCGACGAAGGTAGACGTCGCCGAAACGCCGGTCGAGCCGCCACCGGCTCCCGAGGCCCGCGAGGTTGCGGTCGAGTTGGCGCCGCCCCCCGCCCCGCCTGAACCTGAGCCCATTCCGGCACCGGAAGTCGCGGCGCCGGTGGCGGTACAGCCACCGGAACCCATCGCGCCCGAGCCACCCGCACCACCGGTCATGCCCAGCCCCATCGCGGAGGTGCATGCACCCGAGGTGGTGGTACCACCGATGGTGGGGACACCAGCGATCCCGGAGCCGGCGGCGCCTCCGGCAGCGGCGCCGCCCGTCGCACCGGCAGCTTCGGCACCGACCGCACCAGCGGGTGTGCGCATCCTGCGGCGTGTGGATTTCCAGGCGGTGCAACAGCGCCACGCCGACCTCGAGGCGCAGCGACAGGCCGCGCGTGCCGCACAGGAAAACGCTCAGCGGGAAGCCGCACGC
>CAYVDO010000140.1:0-17210 GCA_964450125.1 uncultured bacterium | reverse complement strand
CACGAGGAAGCAGTTGCCGGGCTTGATGTCGCGGTGGACGACGCCGCGCTCGTGCGCCGCGGCGAGCACCTCGCACAGCTGGGCGGCGATCGTGCACACGCGGCGCCACGGCAGCGGGCCGCCGGCGAGGGTGACGTCGAGGCCCTCGCCCTCGAGGTGCTCCATCACCAGGAAGAGCACGCCGTCCTCGGTCTCGCCGACGTCGGAGACGGCGACGCTGTGGCGGTGGCGCAGCAGGGCGCCGAGGCGCGCCTCCTGCATGAAGCGGCGGCGGAACTCGGGGTCGCGCGCGAGCTCGGGGTGGATCAGCTTGACCGCGACGGTCGCCTCGAAGACCTGATCGCGCGCCTCGTAGACGGCACCCATGCCGCCGATGCCGATCCGGCGGCGCAGGCGGTAGCGCCCGCGCAGCAGCCGACCCGAGAAGTCGAGCACCCGCGCGACGGGGGCGGGCAGCTCGGCGTCCTGTTCGGCGGCGGTGTCTCGGCTCGAGACGAAGCGGATCTCCATGGAGTCGCCTTCCGTGGCAAACACGCTGCGGCAATCGTCTTGGTCCCACAACACGCTTCGAATACGCCGGCAAAGTGGTCGCGGTCTGGGAGCAGGGAAAGCTCACGCCCGCGCCGTGACTCGCGCACCGCGCGCGCGTTTGGCCTCGCTCACGTGGTCGGCGGCACGAGCCGCTGACCGGGCTTCACGTCCACCTCGGTCAGCTCGCCGTGCGTGAATTGCCGGATCACCACCGTGGTGGCGTCGGGACGCGGGTCGGCGATCACGTACGCGGTGCAGGCACGCGCCCGGATCGGCACGTAGTCGGCGGCTTCCACGATCGTGAAGGCGGGCTCTGCCGGATCGTTGGGGCTGGGTGGTACCGAGCCCCAGAGTTGCTTCGCGCCGCGCGCCGCCGCGACCGCGGGCGAGACGCTGGCATCGGTGCGGGCGTGGCTCAGCTCGAGCTCGAGCGTGGTGCCGATCTGCACGGCGAGCCCATCGCGCACCGACTCACAGTCGTCGGTGGCTACCCGGCTCAGGGAACGAGGCGTGTGAAGCAGCACGCCGACGGTGAGCACCAATTCGAATGCGATGAACGACATCAACGAACGTGCGTTCATCGTCGCATCCGTGCGCTCGAGCCGGTCGTGCGCGACTCGCTCACTTGTCGAATACGACCTTGAACGTCGTGACGGCCCCGTCGAAGTTCTTGTACGCGACCTCGATGTAGGGCGTGTTCGGGTAGTTGAGATCGAAGAACACCTGGCACCTGTTGAGTCCCTGGGGGAAGTACTGCGCCAGGTACATGCAATCGTTGTTGTAGCCCCAGCGATTGGCGTCGGAGCAAGCGGGCTTCTTCTTCTTGAGCCATGGGCTAGCGTCGCGATGGCGTCCAGCCACTACGGCCATGGCCATGATCGCCGGCTCCGGGGCCCCGGGATTCACGGCCTTCACGTCCATCGCTTTCTGCGCTTCCATCACCAGCTCGCCGTCGAGCGCGTGCGCCATTTCATCGCACTTGGCTTTGATGGCCTTGGTGCGCGAGCCGAGAAGCTGGGGGATTGCGATCGCGGCCATGATGCCCACGATCGCGACCACGATCAGCAGCTCCACCAGCGTGAAGCCGCGCGAGTCGAGTCGCTGTTTGGGTTGCACTTCGGCCTCCCTGCCGAACCGCCGTCGGGTTCTGTCGGCGCGCCTCGACCTCGTCGAGGTGGCCCTCTCGGCAGTGACCTGAGCAGGTTCCATGCCGCTCGTTCGGCGCGGCCGGCGCGGTGGCGTGTGACGAGCGCTTCCAGCCGTCGCGATCGGAAAACCGGTTTGTTTGCGCGGTTCGAGCGGTAGCGATGGTGGATGCGATCTGAAGCCGAGTGCTCATCTCGGCGATCGATTCTCACGTCCAAATCACGGTTCCTCGACGGCGTGCGCTCGATCTCGTCAAGTTCGTGACGCCCGCCCGCAGTCCGCCGGCGTGAGTGGCGCGTGTCACGACGGACGGCTGCCGCGGCGCGTCGACCGCGGCCGCAAGCGTCCATCGCTGCGCGGTTGCCAACCGCGAAAGCTGCTCCGGATACTGCCGCGCCTCTTTCGTCATCTCGCCCCTCTGGTGGCTTTCGCATGATCGAATCCTCGGGTTCGCGCCGCACGCGCGCCGGCCTCGTCGTGGAGCGTGTCACGCACGCGCTTCTCGTGATCGCCCTTTCGCTCTTCGCAGTCTTCGGCGCGCGCGCCGAGGAATCGCCCGTGCCGCCGGCTGCACGGTTGGGCGAGACCGGGGGGCCCAAGGACTTGGAACGTCCTGCCGACCGCGTCGCGATCTTCGGCGAGGACGTGCCGGCGCTCCTCGGCTCGCTTCCGTCGCAGCTCGTGGTGCTCGCTCATCGGGATGGCGTGCTCGCTCCGATCCCGTTCCAGATGGACGAGCGCAATCCCTTCGGCTTTCTGGTCCTCGACCAGGGACCGTTCGCCGAAAGCGACTCCGACGGAGGGCTTTACGACGAGAACGACGAGCTGGTGTTCCTGGTGAGCGACGCGGGAGACAAGGCGCCGGCGGACGCGTGGAGCGCGCTGCCGGAGGCCGATCTGCATGCCGAGATCCAACTCGCCGATCCCGTCGATCACCACAAGGCGTGGGCGTACGTGGCGCGGGTGCGCCGGGGCGACGCACCGCGCTCCTCCACCAGCTACGTGAGCTTCGACCCGAAGGCCGATCGCATCAGCACCTCGGTGTTCGCGATGGGCTTTCCGGATGACGGCGAGGGCAACCGCCGCGCCTATCCCAACTACCTCTCGATCTCGCCCGCGGCGGGCGGCTCGGGGAAGAATTTCCTCGACCGCCTCAAGCTGCGCACCGACGCCCAGATCCTGTGGGGCTTGCTCGGCTTCTCGCGGAGCGAGGACGAGTTCCGCTCCAAGCTCTTGGCGTGGCGCGTCGGCCCCGTGCGTGCCATCCGGCGCGTCGAGACCGCGATGCACCTGATGTTCGGCATCTACGCGCCACCGATCGCCGTCGACAACATCTACTACCGAGATTTCCTGGAAGCGCCGAACCTCATGGACGTGCCGATCAACCTGGGGAGCGTGCTGTCGAAGCTCGACATCCGCGCCGGGCTCGATCTCTCCCACGAGGCGCACGGCATGCACGTCCTGACCCAGGACAACCACGGCGTGCCACCCCTCGACGGCGTGATGAGTGACGCCGAGAAGAACCTCGTCACCAAGGGCCAGACTTGGCAGCTCGCCACCGGTCCTGCCGGCACGCTCATGTCGCGGGTCATCATGGGACCCACGTTGCCGCTCGAGCAGCGGCTCTACTACCAGGACGACGACTCGACCACCGACGGCCCCGAGTTCGTTCCGGGAGTGCACGAGATCGGCCGCGATCTGGTCGGCGGGCTCAACATCAAGAAGGGCAAGCACACGTTCAACGCGTTCCTCTACGCGATCGCGAACTACCAGCCGGGCGACGAGCAACGCTATCTGGCGCAGCTCGATCGACCGCTCAAGATCGAGGTGAGCGGACCGGCGACGGTCGCGCGTCGCGCCGGCCCTGGCGACGAGTCCGGCGACGGCGCATGGCGCGAGCTCTTGGCGACCATCGAGGCCAAGGCCAATGCGATCGACGCGTACACCGCGACGCTGCACGTGTACTCGTCCACGTACCGCGGGCGGAAGCTCGAGGGATCGCGCACCTATGCCGGCAAGTTCCACCGCGACCCGCGCTGGGTCTATTGGTCGATCGACAAGGTCGAGTCGAACTACGACGACCCCATCGCTGCCGGCATCCAGACGGCGTATTTCGGCGACGAAGACCGGGTGGTTGCGCGGGGTAACGGTGTGCGCAAGGTGTTCGGCACCGTCGAGATGAAAGCTGCCGACGCCGCGAGCTGGTGGTGGGGCGAGACCGTCACGAACCAGGATTTCTGGTCGATGGTCGACACGTGGAAGGCGTTCACCTCGCCGGGTTACGGCGAGGTGAGCGAGGTCGAGCTCGACGGTGTGAAGCACCCCGTGCTCACACTGGTGACCACCCGCAAGGACAAGATCGATCTCAAGAGCCCGCTCGGGACCGGTGCCTCCAACGTGCGCATCAAGAGGCTCCGGATCGTGCTCGATCCCGCCACCGGGCTTCCCGAGCGCATCGACTCGTTCATTCCGGGCAACACGTCACCGGTGGCGTGGATCGAGATCTCCGATCTGGACACCAAAGCCGAGCTCGACAAGGACGATTTTCAGCTCTCGTTCTTCTGAGCGCCGGCTACGCACTGCGTGCCGTCGGAAGCCGAGGAGACTCGTGTGACGCACACCGCCTTGGTGACCGGTGCGAGCGGCTTCATCGGTCCGTACCTGATCGATCTGTTGGTCCGCGACGGCTGGCGCGTGCGCGCCGTGTCCCGTCGCCGGCCCGCCTTCCTCGCCGGCCCGCGGTATCGCGAGGTCGAGTGGCTCGAGGTGGACCTGACCCGTCCGCATGCGCTGGACCCGCATCTCGCGGGCGTCGACCGGATCTATCACGTCGCCGGTTTGTTCGATTTCTTCGCGAGCCCCGAAGCGCTGGTGCGTGCCAACGCCGATGCCACCGACTACGTGTGCGCCTCAGCGCGGGCCAACGGGGTGCGCGAGCTGGTCCTCTTCTCCACCGGCGCGGTGTACGGATTCGGATACGGCGACCGCGCGGTACGGGAGACCGACCCACCCGAGCCTGCCGAGCCGTACAGCCGTTCGAAGTGGGAGGCGGAGCTGCGTGCCTTCCAGCACAACGGCAAAGACGGCCTCGGGGTCCTGATCCTGCGTCCCGGAGCCGTCTACGGCCCAGGAAGCGTCTACGGGGATGCGCAGGCGCTCTACCTCATCAAGCGCGGCTTCCTCTGTGGGATCCCCGGGCTGGTGGATGCGGCGTCCAGCCACATCCACGCCGCCGATTGCGTGGCCGCAGCGCATCACCTCGCGAACCGCGCCGCGAGCTGGCTCCGCGACGCGAGCGCAGTCGATCAACTCGCATTCAACCTCGCCGATCCCACGCCGACGTCGAACGCGGCGCTGATTCGTGGTGCCGCGCGCGGGATCCCCCGCAAGGGGCTCGTCGGCGTGCTGCCGATCCGGATTCCGGGCTTCCTGTTGATGTTCACCGCGTGGTTCGTCGAGACCGCCGCGCGCATCACGCGAACACGGCCGATGTTCGAGACCACCGGCGTGCGCTACCTGCTCACGGGGCACGTCCTCGACGGCACGCGGCTCGCTGCCACGGGCTATTCGTTCCGCCATCCCGAGACCCTCGCCGGCCTCGAGGAAACGATTCGCTGGTACGAGTCACACGCCTGGAAGGGGTTTCGAAGCGGCGAGTCGATCCCAACCCCTTTCGACGGCGGCGCGGAATCCAAATGACGCCTCCCCATCTGGAACGACTCGCTCGAAAGCGTGAATGAACATTTGGCAACCGTGACGACGAAACGCTGTAGTATCGCGGCGTATTCGCGCTAGCCGGGATTCCGCCTTTGTACGAGCTGCTGGTCGTCGCACTCACCGCTTGCGTCGTCTGGCTGGTGCGGGACCGCAACCGCACCCGCCGCGAG
This sequence comes from uncultured bacterium, assembly GCA_964450125.1. GTDB lineage: Bacteria > JADJOY01 > JADJOY01 > JADJOY01 > JADJOY01 > JADJOY01. The sequence goes on along the minus strand of CAYVDO010000140.1, from coordinate 11,646 downwards.
CTCGACCAGCTCGAGAAGACGACCGCCGCCGCGTGGCGCGCAATCGAGCAGCTCGCGCACGAGGGCGGCCTCGCCGTGCGGGCGCCGCAGCACGAGGCCGCGGCACGGGCCGCTGCGCCTCCCGTCGCGGCGGGTCCGGTCGAGCCACGCGTCGCGGCGGCCGATGCGATCTCAGCTCCGTCGCTCGCGCCGGTGATCGAATCCAACGGCGACGGCGCGGACGCCGACGATCGGATCGGCGCCGCGGCGGCATCGGGATTGGCGCCGGCGTCGCCCGCGGCCGCGGGTGTGGTATCCCCGGCACCGCCGCTCGCTGCTGGGCCTCCGCGGCGACCCGCTCCGCCGCCGCCTCGTCCCAAGCGCAGTGCTGCATCCTTGGAGCAATTCCTGGGTGTGCGCGGCGCTGCGATTCTCGGTGGCGTCGCCTTCGTGATCGCGGCGTTCTCGGCGCTCAAGGCCGTGATCGATCGAGGCTGGCTCGGGCCCGAGACGCGCGTCGTGCTGGGGCTGCTCGCGGGTGTGGGCGCGATGGTGGGCTCGGGCGCGCTCTTCCGTCGCAAGCTCACCGCAGGCGCAAACGCGCTCGCCGGTGCCGGCGCGGCGACGCTTTACGCCGTCGCCTGGGCGGCATACAAGCGATACGCCCTGATCGGGCTCGCACCTGCGTTCGTGCTCATGGTGCTGGTCACCGTCGCATCCGGGTTGTTGTCGGTGCGACGCGCTTCGCTGGTGGTGGCGATCCTGGGGTTGGTGGGCGGTTTCGCCACGCCGCTGGTGCTCTCGACCGGCGAGGACAATCCCGTCGGCCTGTTCTCGTACGTGCTGCTTCTCGACGTCGGCGTGCTGTGGGTGGCGCTCAGGCAGCGCTGGCCGCAGCTCGGGCTCCTGGGCGTGCTGGCGACGGTTGCGATGCAAGCGGCCTGGGTGCTGGCGCGCTTCACTCCGGAGCGCTTCTTCCTCGCGCTGGTGATCTTGGGGCTCTTCGGCTTGCTGTTCGCGCTCCTCGGTTACGGCGTCCCGGAAGACGATCGCCGGCGCTGGAAGCTTGCTCAGGCGATCGGTGCGGTCACGCCGTTTCTGCTCGCCGCAGACATCGCGCTCCGAGGCCATTTCGTCGTGCCGCTGCTGCCGATGGCGGCGTTCGGGACCGTTCTGAGCGTGGCGGCCTTGCTCTTGGCGCGGGCCCACGGCGAGCCGCGGCTCGGCTTGCTGGGAGTGGGTGGATTGCTCGCGCTCTTCGCGGTGTGGCTCGCGACGGCGGTGCAGCCGGCGAGCCTTACCTCGGTGGTGGTCGCATGGATCGGAGTGGGCGTCGTCCACCACGCGTTACTGGAATGGGAATCGCGCAGCTCGCCCCAACGTGCGGTCACCGTGCCGCCGGTGCCTGTGCTCGTGGTCGGCCTCGTGGTGTTGGCGTGCGTGCTGTTGCGATGGGACGTGGCGCGTGGGCCATGGGCGCTGCCCATTCTCGGGTGGGTGCTGGGTGCCCTCGCGCTTCGTGGAACGCGCATCGCCGGCACGAGCTGGTGCGCGACCGTCACCGCGGTGCTGGTGACGGTGCTCCTCGTGGGGCGGTTCAGCAATGCCATCGACGTGATACCGGCGGCGCGCGAGATCGCGATCTTGATCGCGACGGCGCTCGGCGCGCAGGCCGCCGCCGTGGCCGGGCGCCGCGGCGAGCCGTGGATCGCCGGGGAGCGGGCGGCGGCGATCGTTGCGGTCGGCGCCAACGTGGGCCTCGCACTGCTATCGAGCTTCGGTCCGCTCGCGCATCAGCCGCGTTTGAGCCTCGCCGCGTCGTTGGTCCTGGGCGTGATGGCGCTTCTCGCGGCGGCGCGCGCTGGTCGCGGCGCCTGGGCGTTCGCGGCGATGCTCTCGGTGGTGCTCGTGCACGGCGCTTGGCAGGGCGCGAGCCAGGGCTTCGCCGAGCCGCATTGGCTGGGACTGCCTTTCCATGCCGTGGCGGTGATCACGTTCGGGTTTGCTCCGTTCGTGCTCGGTGCGCGCTTCGCGGCTTCGCGCCCGGCCTGGCGTGCGGCGGCGCTGGCTCCGTTGATCTGGCTCGTGCCCGCGCGTGACGCGTGGCTGCGCACCTGGGGCGACTCGGCGATCGGCTTGCTGCCACTCTTGCTGGCGGCGTCGAGCGTGGTCGGCGCGGCGAAGGCGCGGCGCGCGTTCGCGGACGACGACGCGCAACGCCGCTGGTCGCTCGCTTGGCTCGCGGCGGTGGCGCTGGGCTTGGTTTCGGTGGCGATCCCGATGCAGCTCGAACGGGAATGGATCACCATCGGCTGGGCGCTCGAAGGACTGGCGCTGATGGTGCTCTTCGAGCATCTCGACCAGGTGGGGCTCAAGTACGTCTCGGTGGCGTTTCTCGCCACGATCACCGTGCGCCTGTGTGCCAACTCGGCGGTGCTCGCTTACCACCCGCGCAGCCACCTGCCGGTGCTCAACTGGCTTCTCTACACCTATGCGATCCCGGCGGCGGCGCTGATCGAGAGCGCGCGCCGGCTGGCGCCGATCGAGCTCGCTCGGCTGCGAACTGGCGAGCGCCGCTGGCTCTATTCGTCGCCTCGCCCTTGGCTCACCGGCGCACTGGGGCTCGCAGCCGTGGTGATCGTGTTCGTGTGGATCAACCTGACGATCGCAGACGCGTTTGGCGAAGGGCTCATGATCGAGCTCGAGTTCTCGCGGCTGGCGCAGGCGCGAAATCTGACCACCTCGGTTTCGTGGGCGCTCTACGCAGTGCTGCTGCTGGTGATCGGGGTGGCGCGGCAGATCGTGCCGCTGCGGTGGGTGGCGCTGCTGGTGCTCTTCGTGGCGGTGAACAAGGTTTTCCTGTGGGACCTGTCGAGCCTCACGGGGCTCTATCGGGCGGTGTCGTTTCTCGGCCTGGCGGTGGGCTTGCTCATGGTGTCGCTGCTCTATCAGCGCTTCGTGTATCGCAAGGAGCCCGAGTGATCGCCCGAGGTTTCCTCGAGGGGCTTTTCAAGCCCCTCGCCCCGCAAGAAGCGCGGTGCTTGCGGGGCCCCACCCCCGAGCCGCCTCGCTACGCTCGTCGCCGCGCCTCTGGCGCGCGCCCTTTTCAGCAGCCTGTGAGCGCGCTCGTTTCAGGGCTAGCCTGCTTGTCGCTCGTCGCGGCCTCCCAGGTGGCGCGTGCCGCAGAGGTGGAACCCAGGGCGGTGTTTCCGCGCCGCGCGCCGATCGAAGCGCTGGCCGCGGACGCGGCCTTGGCGCGGGTGACCTTGCCTGCAGAGGTTCTTGCCGACGTGCGCGCCGACCTCGCGGATCTGCGGGTGATCGACCAGCACGGGCGTTTCGTGCCGTTCGCGCTCACGCCCGCCGCGGACCCACAGGCAATCGAGCTGATCACCCGTTCGTCGCCCGTGCGGCTGGGTGGGGTGGATCGCGAGACGGACGACGAAGGCCATCCGCGCCGCGAACGCCTCGAGCTCGACGTCCAACCCGCGGGTTTCGCCTTCGATCGCGTGGTCTTCGCGCTCGCGCCCGGCGAGTTGGTGGTGGCACGCGTGTCGGTGTGGGACACCTCGGATCGAGCGACCCCCCGCGAGCTCGCCCACGAGGCGCCGCTCTTTCGTTTGCCGCGCCGCCCCGGATCCGCCGGCTCGGATGCGCAGATGGCCACCATCGCCGTGCAGCCCTCGCACGCCGCGAGGCTCGTCATCGACATCCGGATCGAGCAGGGCGGATGGATCGCGCCTGCCGAGGTCACGCTGGAGCGCTCGGACGCGATCGAGACGGAAACCGGGGAGGTCGAAATGCGCGTGCTGGCGACGCGCAGCGACGACAGCACCACCGAGCTCGACCTCGAGCGACCTGCCGCGATTCGGCCGACGGAGCTGCGTTTCCTGACCTCGCGGCGAGCGTTCGTGCGCGAGGTACGGGTGCGGGACGTCGGCGGCAACCCTCTCGGCCGTGGCGTGATCGCTCGAGCGCCTGGCTCTTCGATCGAATCACTCGACGTGAAGCTCGAGCGTTGCGCGTGCGTCGCCGGCGATCTCTACGTCGAGATCGACGATGCCGGCGAGGGCGCGCTGGGCGACCTGCGCGTGCTCGCCCGTGTCCCGCTGCCGAGCGTCGTCCTGGCTCCTACACCGGGGCTCGGCGCGCATCTCTACTGGGGTGGGGGACGGGTGACGCTGCCGTCACACCGCGCGCTCGAATCGTTCCGATCGATCGCGCCGTCGCCGAGCGCAGGCGATGCGAGCGCAGAACGAGCTCTGCCGCCGGCACGGTGGTGGGCTGGGCTCCCGAGCGCTCGTCTCGGCGCGGCGGAGTCGAACCCGCTTCATCGCGTCGAGCCGGCGATGGCCTTCGCGTGGCGCGCGGGCGCGCCGCTCGATACCTCCGCGTGGTCGCACGAGCGTGCGCTCGTGGTCGGACCCACTCCCGAAGGGCTCGCCGAGTGGACACTCGGCGCCCGGGATCTCGGCATCGCAAGGGGCGATCTCGCGGACGTGCGGATCGTGGACTCGGAGAGCCGCCAGATCGCGTACCTTTTCGACGACCCGCGCGCGGCCGTGGAATTGCCCGCGACCGCTGAGCGCGTCACCGCGCGCGCGATCCCCCGCGTGAGCCGCTTCCGTCTCGCCGTGCCGGACGGCACCGTGCCCGTCGTCGCGATCGAGATTCAATTCCAGGACGGATTCTTCGCGCGGGACGCTCGGGTGCTCGAGGTTCGCTCACAACACGGCGACCGTCTGCTGGCGAGCACGCGCCTCGAACGCCGAACGGCGGGTACCCCGTTTCGCATCGCGCTCGCGGGCACGCCGCGCGTCGCCAACCTGGTGCTGGAGATCGTCGACGGCGACGATCCGCCGCTCACGCCCACCTCCGCGACGCTCGTGCTCGCCAGCCGGCGTGTCCTCTTCGCGGCGCAGCCCGGGCGTTATCGGGCGTTGCTCGGCAATCGGGAGGCATCCAAGCCGAAATACGAGCTCGCGTCCGCGCGCGAGCTGGCCGTGGGATTGCCCACTGCCGAGGCCGAGGCCGGCAGTCTCGATCCGAACCCGGGCTATCGCCAGCCATCGGCGCTGGCGACGCGCTCCGGCCGTACCGTGGCGCTGTGGGTGGCCCTCGCGGTGAGCGTGCTGGCGCTGGTGGCGCTCACGCTCAAGCTGGTGCGGGAGCCCAACGACTCGGCTTCGTCCGGTCGCGGCTGAGCCCGGAGCGAGCGCGGATGCGACGGCAGATCTTCGGCGCCGCAACCGTCATGGTGGCGAAACATTCGTGTCACACGAATGTTCCCTCGCGCCGACCCGCGTGGTAGTCCTCCGGTTCCGCAGCCTCGGGAGGTTTCATGTTTCGTCTGCTTCCCCGCGAGAGCAAGTTCTTCGAGCTCTTCGAGCAACACGCGGCACTCACGGTGGATGGGTGCAAGGAGTTTCTCTCGATGGTCGCGACCGGGGCCAACATCCCCGCCAAGGCCAAGCGCATCAAGGAGATCGAGGAAGCGACGGACCGCATCACGCACCAATGCGTGGAGGCGCTCCACAAGACCTTCATCACGCCCATCGAGCGCGACGACATCCACCGGCTGATCACGCGGATGGACGACGTGATGGATTTCGTCGAGGCCGCTTCCGAGCGCATCGCGCTCTACGAGCTGACCGAGATGCCGAACGAGGTGCGCGACTTGGCGGACGTTTTGCTGCGCGCCTGCGGCGAGATCGCGCAAGCCGTCTCGGGGTTGCGCGACATGAAGAATGCCCACGAGGTCCTCAAGAACTGCGTCGACGTGAACCGGCTCGAGAACGAGGCGGACGCGATCTTGCGGGGCGCGGTCGCACGGCTCTTCAAGGAGCACAAGGACGATCCCATCCACGTGATCAAGTGGAAGGAGATCTACGAGACCTTGGAGACTGCCACCGATCGCTGCGAGGACGTGGCGAACATCATCGAAGGCGTGGTGCTGGAACACGCCTGAGCGGCGGCGTCGGTGGGCGCGCCGCAGTTCGCGCGTGAGGCGGGCCGGAGGCGCCGCGTCCGCCGCGGGCGATGACCCAGACGCGATCTCGTACTCGTGGAGCGGACGTGGAGGTCTCAGCCATGCACGCCTTGACGCCGCTGGTCGTCCTGACCATCGCCGTGGCGCTCGCCTTCGACGTCATCAACGGCTTCCACGATGCCGCGAACTCGATCGCGACGGTGGTCTCCACTCGTGTGCTCAGGCCCGGTCAGGCGGTGCTCTGGGCCGCGTTCTTCAACTTCGTCGCGATGTTCGTGTTCGAGCCGAAGGTCGCGGACACGGTCTCCAAGATCGTGAAGATCACCGCCAACGACCCGACCTACGTCGACGTGGTGCTCACGGGCCTTCTGGGCGCGATCTTCTGGGATCTGCTCACGTGGTGGTGGGGGCTTCCCACCAGCTCGTCGCACGCGCTCATCGGCGGTTTCGCCGGTGCGGGGGTGGCGCACGCGGGCATGGAAGCTCTGCGCTGGGAGAAGATCTGGGCCACGGTGAAGTTCATCCCACTGGCGCCGCTCATCGGCTTCGCGTGCGGGTACGTGCTGATGCTCGCGGTGTTCTGGATGCTCAGAAAGGCCCGGCCCGCGACGGTCGATCGCCGGTTCCGCCGCGGACAGCTCATCTCGGCGGCCCTCTATTCCCTCGGCCACGGCGGTAACGACGCGCAGAAGACGATGGGGCTCATCGTCGCCCTCCTGATCGCCGCTGGAGCCGTGGATCCGGGAATCAAGCTGAGCCTCACCGATCCCAAGACCGTCTGGATCATCCTCGCCTGCCACGCCGCGATGGGGCTCGGCACGGCCTTCGGCGGCTGGCGGATCGTCAAGACGATGGGGATGAAGATCACCAAGCTCAAGCCCGTCGGTGGGTTCTGTGCCGAGACCGCAGGGGCCGTCACGCTCTTCTTCGCCACCCACAGCGGGATCCCCGTCAGCACCACGCACACCATCACCGGCTCGATCATCGGTGTGGGCGCAACCACCAACATCTCCGGCATCAAGTGGGGTGTGGCAGCGCGAATCGTGTGGGCTTGGCTCCTCACCATCCCCGCATCCGCGGCGGTCGCCGCGGCGTGCTTCTGGGGGCTCAAGCTCCTGCGCGTCCACTTCTGACGCGCCCGCGAGTCCGTCGCGCGGGAGGCCGCGCAACGGGCACCGCCTGCCCGCGAAGTGGCCGGGGTGATTCCGCACGAGCCATCGTGCCGAGCCGTGAGTCGCGCAGTGGATGGGCGACGTCGCCGGAATCGCTCACCGCCCGCCGTTCACGCGGCTTCCGGAAAACCCCCGCCCTTCCTGTAGAATCGCGCCGTCCGTCGGACCGCCCCGGATGGCAACTTGGCCACGCTCCTCGCTGCAGCGATCCAATTTCCCGTTCGCCCTGGCCTGGTGGAGGCCAACTGCGAGCTGGTGCTCGCACGTCTCGCGGAAGCGGCGCAGCGTGGCGCCGAGCTCGCGGTGCTGCCCGAGCTCTGGACCACGGGTGGCGAGCACGTGCGCCCACGGCTCGAGGCGGAGCGCAGTGCGGTGGCGGTCTCTGCCGTGCGCCGCGCGGCGCGTCAGCACCGGATCATCGTGGTTGGTTCGTCGCTCGCCCACGAAGGCGGGCGATTCTTCGATCAGGCACACGTGGTGGATGCCGATGGTCGCGACGCGGGCACGTACCGGCGGGTCCATCGCTGCGCCGGCGACGTGGGTCTCATCAGCACTGGCGACACGATCCTGGCCGTCCAGACCAGTCGCGCCAAAGTCGGTGTGTTGATCGGCGCGGACGTCGAGTTTCCGGAGCAAGCCGTGGCATTGGCGCTGGAGCGCGCGCGATTGCTGGCGGTGTGCGCCTCGTGGCGGGTCGAGGAGGCCGACGTGGCGCGTGCGCTCCTCACGGCCCGCGCGATCGAAAGTCAGTCCTTCGTGGTGGCGGCGACCAGCTCCACCGCACGTCCCGCCGACGGCGCGCGCGGCGGCTCGGTGGTGCTCGGTCCCGGAGGGGTGCTGCTCGCCCAAGGCGGTACCGACGACGAGATCGTGATGGCCACCATCGATCTGGACGCGGTGAACGAGATCCGTCGCTCGCGCCCGCTGGCGCGCCGGCGAGCGCCGGCGGCGTACGCGGAAGCGATCGCCACAGCGCCGCTCGCGCGCATGCCCGAGGAGGAGGCTGCCGTGCCTGTGCTCGGCCGGATCCTGACCCGTGACGAGATGGCACGGGAGAGCGTTCACCTGCATGCCCAGGGGCGAACGCTGGTGTTCACCAACGGTTGCTTCGACATCCTGCACCTGGGGCACGTTCGGTACCTCGAAGACGCGCGGCGGCTCGGGGACGCGCTGTGCGTGGGGGTCAACACCGATGGCTCGGTGCGCGGTCTCGGGAAGGGCGACGACCGACCGGTGCAGACCGAAAAGGACCGCGCGGCGATCCTCGCGTCGCTGCGATGCGTGGATTACGTGGTGCTCTTCGACGAGCCCACGCCGCTCGAGCTGATCCGGGCCGTGCAGCCGGACGTGCTGGTGAAGGGTGGCGACTGGAAGCCCGAGAACGTGGTGGGTGCGGACGTGGTGATGGCGCGCGGCGGCAAGGTAGTGATCGCCGATTTCGTGCCCGGCCATTCGACCACCGGCGTGATCGAGCGCATCCGCAGCAGCATCGTCGCCGAAGCGCGGGGGGCGAATCCGGAGCCGGTCCGGTGACCAGCGTCCGCGCCAGGCATCGAACTGCGGTGGCGTTGCTGACGTTCGGGCTCGGGTTCGGTCCTGCGACGGTGGAGGCTGAGACGCCACGAAAGTTCGCGCTCGGTGTCTTTCACTTCAACATCCAGTACGTCGTGGGCGGGCTCATCGGCTTCCTGCCCACGGACGAGCCGCTCGCAGCTTGGGAGCTCGACGAGCGAGCGCTCGAAGATCAGATCGTCCGCGAGAGCTTCGAACCGGTCCTCGATCTCTTCCTCGCCCACCCCGCGTGGGGAACGGACATCGAGCTGCAAGGGCTCTTCCTCGAGGTTCTCGAGGCGCGCCACCCCGACGTCCTCGACAAGCTGCGGCGGCTCGCCGCAAGCGGCCAAGTCGAGGTCGTGAGCTTCCACTACTCGGATCAGCTCTTCCTGGCGTTTCCGAGCGAAGAGTGGCGGCGCTCGCAGGCACTGACGCGCGCGATCTTCGAACGCACCGGCATCCCCCTCGGCACCTCCGTGTTCTGTCAAGAAGGACAGGCGGGCGTGGGCATGGCGCGCGCCATGAGCGAGCGCGGCTACCGCACGATGATCTGGCCGACGAATCTGTGGAAGTACCAGCACGGTGATGGACCGATGCCACCGCACCTTCGGTTCGGCGGTCGAGACGACGTGCGGCTCGTCGTCGGCGGTCGGGACCTGAGCTATCGCGGCGAGGGCGGGCCGGTGGACGTGACGTGGACGTTTCTCGACGACGGCGAGCTCTTGGCGACCAACCGAATCGATCCTTACTTCCCGCCCATCTTCGAGCTGGATCCGAACGCGATCGCGAGGTACGAGCGCGAGCTGACGCTGCTCGAGTCTCAGGGCTACGCGATCACGACCGTCGAAAGATATGCGTCGGCGCTCGACGAGCTCGGTGTGCCGATCGCCGAGCCACCGCCGCTTCTCGACGGCACCTGGCAGCCGCAGAGCACCGACGGCATCAAGCGCTGGCTCGGTGGTGTCGGGCTGTGGGCCGGTAGCGAGCGCGACAACGAGGTGCGCACCCTGCAAGCGATGGCGCACCGCGAGTTGATGGCGGCGGAGACCGCTGCGAGCACCGCGGGCCTCGCAGCGGAAGGCTCGAGCGGGCGTGCGGCGCTCGACGGCGCGTGGCGGTTGCTGGCGCTGGCTCAGGTGAGCGATTCGTCCGGGATCAACCCCTATCGCGGCGAGATCGAATTCGGGATCGCGCACGCGACCGAAGCGCTGCGCGTCGCGCGCACCGTGATTCGCGACGCCGAGCGGCAGCTCGGTCGGAAGAGTGCCGCGATCGACGTCGCAGCGGGAACGGTGTCGGCCGCACCCTCGGTTGCGACGCCCGTCACGATTTCCGCCGCGCTCGCCAGTGTGGTGAAGGCCCCCGGTCGATCGGTGAGCGAGACCTGGACGCGTGAGCCTTCGGGCGCGAGCCGCGTGACGTTCGAGCTGGGGCCGGTCACCAGCGACGACGATCGCTCGGTCGAAGTCCGTTTCCCCGGCGCGGCGGGTCCCCTCGTCTACTCGCCCGGCCTCGCCGAGGACACCGTTGCTTCGCTCTCGCGCGACGCCTTCGAGTTCGACCACTTCCACCTGGCGCTGGCCAACGGGCTCGTCGGGCTGGGCACCGATCGGTTCTTGATCAAAGATCAGGCGTTCGTCCACGTCGCCGCGACGGCGCGCCGTGACTCACCCGACGTGGTGTTTGGCGACGCCACGGCTCCGGCGGATCGTCCGGTGCGTTGGTCGTTCGTGCTGGTCGAAGGCTCCGCCGAGGCGGCGCGCGCTGAAGCCGAGCGCCTCAACGTGAACCCGACGCTGGTGCGTTGACGCGGGAGCTGCGGTGCGCGTCGTCACGACCACCTGTTCCAACACGGAGATCGTGTGTGCGCTGGGGTGCGCGGATCTGCTCGTGGGAGTCGACGAGCACTCCGATTTTCCGCCGGAGGTCGTGGCCCGGCTGCCGCGGGTCGGGCCCGATCTCGGTGTGGACCCCGCTCGGGTAGCGGCCCTCGAGCCCGATCTGGTGATCGCGTCGTACACCGTCCCTGGCCACGAAAAGGTCGTCGCCGGACTGCGTGCAGCGGGGCTGCGGGTCGAGGCGCCCGAGCCGGTCTGCATCGACGACGTCTATGGCGACGTGCGGGCCATCGCTGGTTGGCTCGGCGTGTCCGCGCGCGGCGAGCGGCTGGTGGCGGAGATGAAGGCGGTGCTCGATGCACCTCGTCGCGCACCTCGCGATCCCTCGGTGCGAAGGCCGCGCATCCTGATCGAGTGGTGGCCCAAGCCGGTGATCGTGCCGGGCCGCGCGAGCTGGGTGACGGAACTGGTGGAACGCGCCGGCGGCACGAATCCGTGGGGTCACGAGGCCGTGAAGAGCCGACCGGTGCGTGACGACGAGGTCTGCGCCGCGGATCCGGACGCCGTGGTGATCGCCTGGTGTGGCGTGAGGCCTCAGAAGTACCGGCCGTCGGTGGTCGCGCGTCGCGCGGCGTGGGCAGGCGTCGAGGCCGTGCGACGCGGGCGGATCTACTGTGTGAGCGAGGAATTCCTCGGCCGTCCCAGCCCACGACTGGTCGACGGGTTTCGTGCACTGGTCCGGATCGTCGACGAAGTCGCCTGCGATCGACGGGAATGACCCCTTCCTCGGCGATGCGTCTCGCCGGTGCCAGCGCGCAACCAGGCGGCGGCGCCGTCGAAGGATCGACGGCGCTCGAGCCGATCGGTACGACGGTCCCCAGGGTCGCTGTCGATCACTCCGCGAGCCGGAAGGCGAGTCGCGAGCAACGCGAGTGACTTGGGTATGGCCCGCCGCGCGGCTTTGCCACGATGCACGGGGGCTCTCGAGTCCCCCCGAGAACGCGTCGCGCGAGGAGCTAGCAGCCTGTCGGAAAATGTGCCGCGCACCGCGACAGGCGCCTAGCTCGATGCCTCCTCGGGGGTCTCAACAGACCCCCGCCCCGAAAAAGGCGTG